>CAMFLL010000265.1 GCA_945957405.1 uncultured Mycolicibacterium sp.
AATGATCGAAGATCATGGCGCGGGTACTGGTGGTGCCCTGATCGATCGCGGCAACGAACTCGGCCAAAACTCCTGCTCCTCACGTGGCGGACCTGTGCAATCGTCCATGATGGACCATATGGACCCCCAGCGGACCAACCCCACGCACAACCGCGATATCGACCGGATGCCGCGCGGCGGGTTCGACGCATCATGCCTGGACCGCATGCTGCAGACCGACAAGCTGGAATACCTCGACCGCGACGCCACCGACGACCCCGACATGGCGGCACGCCAGCGGCAGGTCATCGGCGCGCTGGACTGGACTGGCCGGGTGCTCGGACACCATCGGCGATTCGCTCAGATCGCCCTCGACCTCGTCGCCGACATCCCCGACCCGAAGGTGCTCGAACTCGGCGCGGGCCATGGCGGGGTGTCGCGGGTCATCCTCGACAACCATCCCACCGCCCAGGTCACTGTCACCGATCTGAACCCCGCGTCGGTCGCCAAGATCGCCGCGGGCGATCTGGGCAGGCACCCGCGGGCGATCGTGCGCGAGATGGACGCCACCGCAATCGACGCCCCCGACCGCGCCTACGACCTGGTGCTGTTCGCGTTGTCGTTTCACCACCTGCCACCCGCCGTGGCCTGGAAGGTGTTCGCGGAGGGCACCCGCGCAGGGACCACGCTGCTGATCATCGACATGCCCCGGCCGCCGGTCCCGCTGCATCTGCTACGGCTGGCGGCCATGCTGCCGTTCGCACCGTTCATCCCGTTTCCGCACGACGGCGTGATCAGCTCGCTGCGCTCCTACAGTCCGTCGGCGCTGCGGTCACTGGCCGTGCACGCCCACCCCGATATCGAGGTGACCTTGCGGCGCGGGTTCAACACACCGCAGATCGTCATCGCCACCCGCGGGTGACCGTCCGCGCACCGGCACATCCGAGCCCGAATTGATGCGAGTTTGCGCCTGCGCGACGGGTGGCCGCCCATAACATTCCTGTTGTGGGCGAAGAGGTCAAGCAGACGAGCTATACCCGCGCGCATCGCCAGGAGTACCGGCGAAAGGTCCAGCTGTGCCTGGACGTCTTCGAGACCATGCTGGCGCAGTCCAGCTTCGAATTCGACCGCCCGATGACCGGAATCGAGATCGAATGCAATCTCGTCGACGCCGACTACCAGCCGGCGATGAAAAACTCCGATGTGCTGGCATCGATCGCCGACCCGGCCTACCAGACCGAATTGGGTGCCTACAACATCGAATTCAACGTGCCGCCGCGTCCGCTGCCGGGCCGCTCGGCGCTCGAACTCGAAGATGAGGTACGCGCCAGCCTCAACGCGGCCGAATCGAAAGCCAACCGCACCGGCGCCCACATCGTGATGGTCGGCATCCTGCCCACCCTCATGCCCGAGCACCTCGCCGACGACTGGATGAGCGAGTCCACCCGCTACCAGGCGCTCAACGATTCGATCTTCACCGCGCGCGGCGAGGACATCCCGATCGACATCAGCGGACCCGAACGCCTGTCGCTGCACGCCGAGACCATCGCACCGGAATCGGCGTGCACCAGCATGCAGCTCCACCTGCAGGTCTCGCCCAACGACTTCGCCAACAACTGGAATGCCGCGCAGGTGCTGGCCGGACCTCAGCTGGCCTTGGGCGCCAACTCTCCGTTCTTCTTCGGCCACCGCCTGTGGGCCGAGACGCGCATCGAACTGTTCCAGCAGGCCACCGACACCCGGCCCGACGAGCTCAAAGCCCAGGGGGTGCGCCCCCGGGTGTGGTTCGGCGAGCGGTGGATCACCTCGATCTTCGACCTGTTCGAAGAGAACGTCCGCTACTTCCCCACGCTGCTGCCGGAACTGTCCGACGAGGACCCTGTTGCCGAGTTGGCCGCCGGCCGCACACCGCGGCTCTCCGAACTGCGCCTGCACAACGGCACGGTGTACCGGTGGAACCGGCCCGTCTACGACCTCGTCGACGGGAAACCGCATCTGCGCGTCGAGAACCGGGTGCTGCCCGCCGGGCCGACGGTGCTCGACATGCTGGCCAACTCGGCGTTCTACTACGGCATGCTCCGGACCCTCAGCGAAGAGGACCGGCCGCTGTGGACGAAGATGAGTTTCGCTGCGGCGGAAGCGAATTTCCTGACCGCCGCGCGCGACGGCATGGACGCCCAGTTGTACTGGCCCGGCCTCGGCCAGGTGACGCCCGATGAACTGGTGCTGCGTCAGCTACTGCCGATGGCCGATGAGGGCCTGAGCCGCTGGGGCGTGGCGACCGAGGTCCGCGACCGGTTCCTGGGCGTGATCGAGGGGCGCGCGAAGACCCGGCGCAATGGCGCGACGTGGCAGGTCGAGACCGTGCACGCACTCCAGCAGCGTGGAATGGCGCGACCGCAGGCGCTGGCCGGGATGCTGGAGCTCTACTGCGAGCGCATGCACACCAACGAACCGGTGCACACCTGGGACGGAGCGGCGTGAGCCGATTCCGAGGCTGGTCTACCGCAGTTGCCCTGACCTGCATTGTTGTGGTCTCCGCTGCGGCCGGCTGGGTGTTGAGCGGTCTGATCACCCGTGAGCGCCCGACGGTGACGGCAGAGCAGACACTGCCGCCGGAGCAGGCCAAACAGCAGGCGTGCAACGCGTTCAAGGTGGCCAGCCGGCAGTGGCTGGACGCCTACCGGGAATGGCTGCCGGTGGTCAGCACTCCCGGATGGCAGTGGAGCGACCGCGCGGTCCAGGACGCCACCACCCGGTTCTCGGCCGCCGAGGCTGAGATCGTCACCCAGCTCACCGCGCTGATCCCACAATCCACCCCGACCGACGTCGCCAAGTCGTTGCACAACTACACCAATGCGCTGCTGGAGTATTCGGCCGGCCATGGTCAGGCGGGGCAGGCGGATATGGACGGTCAGGAGAACACCATCGACGACGCCGCCGACGACGTCGGCACAGCCTGCGCCGCCTGACCTGGCGCACCGGTCGTCGGCGTACCGTGGCGCCCATGAGTTCTGAAGTGATGGACTGGGACAGCGCGTACCGCGGCGACGGCGGCTTCGACGGGCCGCCGCCATGGAACATCGGTGAGCCGCAACCGGAGCTCGCGGCGTTGATCGAACAGGGCAAGGTCGCGAGCGAGGTGCTCGACGCCGGCTCCGGCTACGCCGAGCTGTCCTTGGCACTGGCCGCCGGTGGCCACACCGTCGTGGGTATCGAGCTGACGCCGACGGCCGTGGCCGCGGCGCGGAAGGCCGCCGAGGAACGCGGGCTGCCCAACGCCACGTTCGTCCAGGATGACATCACCTCGTTCACCGGATTCGACGACCGGTTCAGCACCGTCATCGACAGCACGCTGTTCCACTCGATACCGGTCGAAGGGCGCGACGGCTACGTGCGGTCGGTGCACCGGGCGGCGAAGTCCGGCGCCGTGTACTACGTCCTGGTCTTCGCCAAGGGCGCCTTCCCCGCCGAGTTGGAGGAGAAACCCAACGAGGTCGACGAGGACGAATTGCGCTCCGCCGTCGGCAAGTACTGGGTGGTCGACGAGATCAGGCCCGCGTACATCCATGCCAACATGCCGCCCGTCCCCGCCGAGGCCCCGGTGCAGTTCCCGCCGCACGACCGTGACGAGAAGGGCCGCGTCAAGATGCCGGCGTTCCTGCTGACGGCCCACAAGGACTGAGGGCTCGTACCGCGAGCGTGCAGAGGCTAGACACCCAGGTCGCGCCGGAAGCCGGGCGGGATCACCAGGTCGGCCGGGGTCAGGTCGTGCACCGAGGACAGCCCGAGCCCCAGCAAGGCCGAATCGATGCCGCCGCGCAGGATGTCGAGCACGTTCTCCACACCTGGCTGCCCGCCGGCGGCCAGGCCCCACAGGTAGGCACGACCGATCATCACGGCGCGGGCGCCCAGGGCCACCGCCTTGACGACATCGCTGCCGCGGCGGATCCCGCCGTCCAGGACGATCTCCACGTCACCCCCGACGGCGTCGGCGATCGCGGGTAGGGCACGGATCGGCGCCGGGGTGCCGTCCAGGTTGTTGCCACCATGGTTGGACACCGAGATCGCCGAAACACCGGCCTCCACAGCACGTTTGGCATCATCGACCCGCATGACACCCTTGAGCAGGAACGGCCCGCCCCACTGTTCGCGCAGCCAGGCGATATCCGCCCAAGTGGGCAACGGTGTCTGCATCCATTCGCCGTAGGCGCCGAAGAATGTCGGGGCGGCGCCGCCGTCAGCCAGATTCGGTGCCGTGAGGTCGGGCACCTTGCCGGTTTTCGCGAAGTCCAGCAGCCAGCGCGGCCGGCGCGCGCCTTCGGGGGCGAACCGCAGCATCGCGCGCCAGTCCATCTTCTCCGGGATGGCCGGGCTGCCCCAGTCCCGACCGCTCGAGAACGACCAGTCAGTGGTGAGGATCAGACCGACGGCGCCGGCCGCACGGGCGCGTTCCATCCGCGCCACCAGCTTGTCACGCCCACCGGTCCAATACATCTGGAAGAACGTCTGCGGATTGGCTGCCGCCACATCCTCGACGGCCTTACTGGCGAACGACGACAGGCTCATCGCCGTGCCGCGGGCCGCGGCGGCCCGCGCGACGGCCACCTCACCGTCCGGGTGGACAGCCTGGACGCCGGTCGGCGAGATGAACACTGGCAGCGAGATCGCCTGTCCCATCACGGTTGTCGACAAGTCGCGCTTGGCCGACAAACCTGCGACATGCGGCGCGAAGCCCAGTTCGCCGAATGCACTCAGGTTGTCGTCCACAGTGATTCCGCGCTCGGACCCCGCGACCAGCGCGCTGTAGACGCTGGGTGGCAGGCGTTTGGCGGCCCGGCGCTGGGCCTCGGCGACGGTTTCGAACCAACCGGTGTCGGGCATGGTGTTTCTCCTCTAGAGCAGTCCGCTGAGCGGGTTCTCGTCACACGCCCGGGTCGGGCGTTTGAGTACGGTCAAGGGCAGCGACCGGGAATGGTCGACCGCAGGTCTGGGGACGTCACGGTGTCCGGCCAGCGCCGGTTCGCCATAACCCTGCACGCATTCGGGATCCGGGCCGTCCAGGGGCAGACCGGTGAAGAACTTCGCGGCCATGCAGCCGCCGCGGCAGGTGTCGAAGTGGGCACACTTGGCGCAGGCACCACCGGTGGTCGGCTCACGTAGCTCGGTGAACAGCGATGAATCACGCCAAACCGTGCCGAAACCGCCGTCGCGCAGGATATTTCCGGCCAGGAACTGGTCGTGGATCGCGAACGGACAGGCGTAGACGTCGCCCACCGGATCGATCAGGCACACCACTCGGCCTGCGCCGCACAGGTTCAGCCCGGGCAGTGACTGCCCGTAGGCCGACAGATGGAAAAACGAATCCCCGGTAAGTACACCGTCACCGCGGGCGACCAGCCAGTCATAGAGCTGCCTCTGCTGGGACGGGGTGGGATGCAGTTCATCCCACACGTCGGCGCCCCGGCCGGATGGCCGCAGACGAGTGATGCGAAGTGTCGCTCCGAAGCGATCCGCCAACGCCTTGAAGTCGTCGAGTTGTTCCACATTGTGTCGTGTCACCACCACTGAGATCTTGGCGTCGGAGAATCCCGCGTCCTGCAGGTTCTTCAGCGCCCGGACGGCCATGTCGAAGGAGCCCCGGCCCCGCACCGCGTCGTTGACGTCGGAGGTGGCGCCGTCGAGCGAGATCTGGACGTCGACGTAGTCGCTTGCGGCCAGCCTGGCCGCCACCTCGGGGGTGATCCGAACACCGTTGGTGGAGAACTTGACTCCGACGCGGTGCGCAGTGGCGTAGTCGACCAGTTCCCAGAAGTCCGACCGCACGGTCGGCTCGCCACCGCCGATGTTCACGTAGAACACCTGCATGCGTTCCAGCTCGTCGATGATGTCCTTGCACTGCTGCGTGGACAGCTCGCGTGGATCGCGCCGGCCTGACGAGGACAGACAGTGCACGCAGGACAGGTTGCAGGCGTAGGTCAGTTCCCAGGTCAGGCAGATCGGGGCGTCGAGTCCGAGTTCGAACTGGTCGACCAGGGCGGGCACAGCTACTGATGTCATGGGTTCTGCACCAACATCTTCGAATCGGCGAGCACGGCGAGCGCCTTGGCGTACGGGCCACGGTCGTCCACGCCCGCGCCGTTGAGGGCGTCACGCGCACAGGTATGCTCGGGAAGGGACACGACGATGCCCACCACGGTCCGGTCCTTCAGGAAGGACAGCTTCCTGGTGCCGAAGTGGTAGAGCAGCGCGCCGAACGGCTCCGGGCGCAGCGCCACCTGTGGGTGCAGGCCCCACCGCGCACCGAAGTCGAACGTGGCGGACATGTCAGTAGACCCCGCACATACCGTCGATCGAGACCTCTTCGACCAACGATTCGGCGATCAGGTCGTCGTCATCGGTGTCCATGTGTTCCATGGGAACTCCCTTCGGCGTTGTGATGCACTTCACGACGCTATGGCACTCGGTGCCAAAGATGAACTCGCCGAACGGGCAGTTACCCACCCACCCGGACGGGTCACACATCGCACCCGTTCGGGGCGCGTACAACGACGTCATGGGTGAATAACGTTGAGCAGCATGGAAGCCGCGCTGCTCAATCCACTCGCACCGGCACCGCGGGGCATGTGGACCGGGCAGGGTGTGCGGGTGAGCCGCCGGCGGGGTGCGCACCGTCCCCATGCCGCCGAGGGGGCGGTGTGCACTCCCCGGTTCTGCGTCCAGCGTCGCGGTCAAATGCTGACGGTGGAGCACAACCTCAATCCCGACGAGCTGTGCGACGAGCTCGCGGTGATGCTGGCCGAGCAGCTGGCGGACCGCGGCGCGCTGCGCAGCCAGGCCGAGTTCGAGATGGTGTTCACCGGGATCGTGCGCTCCACCGTCGACGGCGGCTTGTCGGCGTGGCTGCGGTTCTACCGCAATTCGATCGCCAAATTGGAAGGCGACGCGACGGCATTTGCACCCATCCACGCCTGGGCGGCATCGATGGTCGTCGGCCACAGTCTCGTCGACCTCGGCTCATGTTTCGGTTTCTTCCCCCTTCGGATGGCTCGGCACGGAATCCAGGTGACGGCAACCGATCTCAGCGACCCGACGATGGAGCTGCTCCGGCGCATCAGCCTGCAGATGCGCCGGCCGCTGACGACCCTGGGTTGTGACGCCGCCGCCGTCCCGATGCCGGACCGCTGCGCTGACACCGTGACGGCGCTGCATCTGATCGAGCACCTACTGCCCGCCGTCGCCGGTGATGTGATCGAGGAGGCGCTGCGGCTGGCCCGGCGGCGGGTGATCATCGCCGTACCGTTCGAGGACGAGCCGCGAGAATGCTACGGACACATCCAACGGTTCGATCTGCCTGCACTGCAACGGATTGCCGATGCTCTGGTCCTGCGCCACCGCGACATCACCGCCAAGGCATACGAATTCCACGGCGGCTGGCTGATTCTCGACCGCCGCTGACCGCCCGCGACCTTCAGATCAGGCCGCGCTTGCTGGCCGCGTACACCGCTTCGGCGCGGCGGCTCACCTCGAGCTTACGCATGATATTGCTGACGTGGAACTTGGCGGTGGTCGCCGAGATGAACAGCTTCTCGCCGATCTTGTTGTTGGACAGACCCGCCGCGAGCAGTCGCAGCACTTCGATCTCGCGGTCGGTCAGCTGCTGTCGCGGTTCGGTACGACCCGACAGTGAGCGCACGACCGCCGCCGCGCTCCTGGAGTCGAACGCGCTCTCGCCAGCCGAGATCGCCCGGATGGCCCGCACCAGTTCCGTGGTGTCCACATCCTTGACCACATATCCGCGGGCGCCGGCGTGGACGGCCCGCACCACCAGATCCTCATCCAGGAACGTCGTCAGCACCAGCAGACCCACATCCGGGTGGGATGCAGACAGTTTGGTGCACAACGTCAAACCCTCGAAATCGGATCCGGCCGACAGTTTCAGGTCGAGCAGCGCGACGTCGGGTTCGGTCGCGGCCACCACTGCTTCGGCTTCAGACTCCGACGACGCTTCCCCGACCACCAACAGGTCTTCTTCGCGTTCGAGGACCGAACGCAGGCCTTGGCGCAGAATGGCGTGGTCGTCGACGAGTACCAGCCGGATGGGTTTCATGAGTTCTGCCCTCCTGCAGTCAACTCCGGGCCTGGCAGTGGCACCCGGGCCACCACCCGAACCCCGCCGATGCGGGACCGCTGCACCTCGAAGGTCCCGCCGTGCTCGGCCGCGCGGGCCCGCATGTTGGCCAGACCCCGATGGTGGCCGTCGACATCGGTGGCCTCCGCCAACCGCAGCATGAGGCGCAACTTGTCGGGTTCGCCGGTGCCGTCGTCGGAGATGGACAACGTCACCGCCGCGGCGCCGTAAGTCAGTTGCAGGATCGCGCGCGTGGCGTTGCCATGCATGGCGGTGTTGAACAGGGCCTCACCGGCGATGCGCAGCAGCGCGTGCTCGAGATCCCCGGGCAGTTCCTCGGGCTGCCCGGTGACTCGCAACGTGACTCGCAGGTCTTCCGGCATGTGCACGGTGGCAAGTTGTTCGAGCATTTCGGCGAGGCTGGTGTGATGGTCGTCGCCAGGATGGTTCAGCGCGTAGATGGCCGAGCGCAGTTGCTCGGTGGCCGACCTGGTGAGGTCCTTGGCCAGATCGAGCCGATCAACCAGATCCTTTGCCCCTGAGGTAGATTCGACCTCGCTGCGGCACACCTCGATCTGCATACCGGCCGAGAGCACCGTCTGGGCGACACTGTCGTGCAGTTCGCGGGCGATCCGGTGGCGTTCGGAGTCCAGCACCTGGTGCCGTTGGGCAGCACCCAGTTCCCGTTGGGTTGCCTGCAATTCGGCGTTGTGGGCCTCCGACTGCGCCAGCAGCGCCACTGATTTGGAGAACAACGCCGAGTTCTGCAGGGCGACGGCGGTCTGGCTGGCCAGGATCCGCATGACCACGCCGTCGGTGCCGTCGAGGGCGCGGTGTTCCGACGTCCAGGCGGCGAAGGCTCCGATCACCTCCCCGTTGAGCTCGATCGGCACGTGGGCATGCTGACGTTCGATCACCGGCAGGCGAAACTGCGCCAACTGGCCACGCAGGATGTCGTTGAGCCGGTTGAGCACCGCATCGGGTAGATGTGGACCCGGGTCATGGGCTTCCGTCAGGCCTTCGAAGGCGTAGGCCACTCCGTCCGCATCGAGGATCAGGTGTCGTAGCGTCGCCTCGGGAAGGGCTCCGTCGGCCAGCGCCAACAACACCCAGTCGGCTTCGAGGTTGGCGCGGGCCGCCTCGGCAACCGCGCGGACCAGGTTCTCGGGACCCTCGATGGTCTGCACCAGCGCTCGCGATATGGTGTCCAGCGCCGCGATGACGCGATCCAATCGCTGTGCAGTGACCCGGAATTCGGGGTAGAACGTGCCTTTGCCGGACCGCAGGCCGGTCAGCCGCGCCAGATCCGGGGCACCGGTCCGGTTGCGCCGATCGGGCCGATCCGCGGCGACACTCACATTGCCGCCCGGAACAGGGCCTGCATCTGCGCCTCGTCGGCGGGCCGCGGATTGGTGCTCATGCACGCGTCCTGCAGCGCGGTCTTGGCCAGCCGCGGCACATCGGTGTCGCGCACCCCGATCTGCGACAGTCCGCGCGGCACACCGACATCGGCGGCCAGCCGGTCGATCCGGTCGGCCAGCGCCAGGGCCGCTTCGTCTGCGGGGCAACGGGAATCGGCGACCCCGAGGCTGGTCGCGATCACGGCATAGGGGTCGGGGTCGACGGCGGCGTTGAACCGGATGACGTGCGGCAGCAGGATGCCGTTGATGACACCGTGCGGCAGGTCGAGCAGACCGCCGACCTGATGGCTCATCGCATGCGCGGCGCCCAGGATGGCGTTGGTGAAGGCCAGCCCGGCCTCCAGCGCGGCCTGCGCCATCATGACGCGGGCGGGCATCTGGTCGGGGCGCTCCATGGTGTGCACCAGGTTGTCGGTGACCATCTGCACCGCGCGCAGCGCGTGGTGGTCGGTCAACTGGTTGTGTCCCAGCGAGACGAACGCCTCGATGCCGTGGGTCAGCGCGTCCAGTCCGGTGGCGGCGTTGAGCCATGCCGGCATGGTGGTCAGCAGCCGAGGATCGATCACCGTGATGTCGGGCACCAGGGCGCGACCCAGGATGGTGATCTTGGTGTTGCGCGTCGTGTCGGTGACGATGCAGAACTGGGAGACGTCGGCGCCGGTGCCCGACGTCGAGGGCACCACCACCAACGGGGGGATCGGCACCTCGGCCTTGTCGACACCTTCGTAGTCCAGGATGTCGCCGCCGTTGGCGGCGAGGATCGCCACGCCCTTGGCGGCGTCGATGACCGAGCCGCCGCCCACCGCCACCAGGACGTCGCAGCCATGCTCGGCGTACACGTCAAAACCGGTGGCGATCTCGTGGTCCTTCGGATTGGGTGTCAGATCGTTCCACACCCGCGCCTCGACGCCCTGCTCCTTGAGGTGGGCCACCATCTCGGCGGCCCAGCCCGCCTCGATCAGGCCGGGGTCGGTGACCAGCATGGGTCGTAGCGCACCCAGTCGCAGCGCCGCGTGGGCCGCCTCGACCATCGAGTCGATCCCGAAGACGATCTCCGGAGCGTGGAACTTCAGTAGGCGCGGCCGGGCGTCGGCGCCGTGGGCGTGGTCGGCCTCGTGGCCGGGCACCAGCGTCGGGGACAGTGTCGGGTAGCGGGACCGCACCGACTCCCGCGCGCCTGCGTCGTGTCCTGTCA
>CAMFLL010000266.1 GCA_945957405.1 uncultured Mycolicibacterium sp.
GGCCTGCGGGTATCGGCAAGAGCCGGGTGGCGCGCGAGATCGCGGCGCTGGCGGCCTCGCGCGGCGCGGAGGTGCGCTGGGCGTTCTGTGAGTCACATGCCCGGGACGTCCCGTTCCACCTCATCGCCCAGCTGTTGCGGGTCGTCCGCGATCAGCTGCACGCGCAGTCGCCCGACGCCGATCCGCAGGATCTCTTGTTACTCGATGATCTGCTCGGCCTGGTCGAGCCCGGCGTTGCGATACCACAGATCGACCCCGACGCCCGCCGGCGCCGATTGACCGCATTGATCAACACCGCATCGCTGGCCCGCTCCGATCCGGCGGTCTACATCGTCGAGGACGCGCACTGGATCGACGCGGTCAGCGAGTCCATGCTGGCCGATTTCCTCACTGTCCTCCCCCAGACCAGGTCGATGGTCCTGGTCACGTCCCGCCCTGAATACGAGGGAGCCCTGGCGCGTGTGCACGGTGGCCAGACGATTGCCCTGGCCCCGCTGGGCGATTCGGACGCAACCGCGCTGATCGACGAGCTGCTCGGACCGGATCCGTCAGTGGCCCCGCTGACGGCGATCATCGCCGACCGGGCCGTGGGCAACCCGTTCTTCGCCGAGGAGATGGTCCGTGAGTTGGTGCAGCGCGGCGTGCTGACCGGTGAGCGCGGTTCCTACATCTGCGGTGCTGACGTCAGTGAACTGACGGTACCCCCGACAGTGCAGGCCGCGATCGAAGCGCGTATCGACCGGCTGACCGCAGCGGCCAAGCAGACATTGAACGCCGCGGCGGTCATCGGGGCCCGCTTCGATGCCGACCTGCTGTCCGCGCTGGGAATCGATCCGGTACTCGACGAGCTTCTGACCGCGGAGCTGATCGATCAGGTGCGCTTCACGCCCAGTGCCGAATACGGCTTCCGCCATCCCCTGATCCGTGCGGTGACGTACGAGTCCCAGCTGAAGTCCGACCGCTCGGTGTGGCACCGCCGCCTTGCGGCGGTCATCGAGGAACGCGCGCCCGGTACCGTCCATGAGAAGGCCGCGCTGATCGCCGAACATCTGGAATCCGCAGGCGATCTGCACGCCGCGTTCGGTTGGCACATGCGGGCCGGTGAATGGGCGACCAAACGCGACGTGGGGGCGGCCCGGCTGAGTTGGGGGCGCGCACGGCGGATCGCCGACGCTCTCCCCGAGGACGACCCTGACCACTTGTCGATGCGGATAGCCCCCAGAACCATGTTGTGCGCCACCATCTTCCACGCCGCCCAGAAGAGCCGGGGAGCGTATGCGGAATTGCGCGAACTGTGCGAGGCCGCCGGCGACAAGATCTCGCTGGCGATCGGCATGACCGGACTGGCCACCGAGCTCCTGTACTCGGGTTGTTCCAGCGAGGGCGCGCGCCTGGCATCAGAACAGATGACACTGCTGGAATCGATCGGTATCCCGACCTTGACCGTCGGGCTGTCGTTCGTGGCATTCGTCAACTGGTTCGACAACGGCGGCCTGGACGAGATCCTGCGCTGGACGCAGATCGTCATCGACATGGCCGATGGCGATCCCACCATGGGCGCCCAGTTCGGGATGGGCTCACCGCTGGCGGCCGCCCTGGCTCTGCGCGGCGTCACCCGCTGGTGGGTGGGTCGTCCGGGCTGGCAGCAGGATCTCCACGATTCTCTCGCGATGGCGCAGAACAGCGATCCGGCGACCCGCTCGCTGCTGATCGCGTGGTCCTACGGCATGGGCATCTGTTGCGGAGTGCTCCGGGCCGACGACCAGACGTTGCGCGAGATCGAAGAGACGGTGCGGATCGCCGCAGCGACCTCCAACGACTTCGGCCTCGGCATGGCCGAGTACACGCTGGGTGTCGTGCTGTTGCACCGGGATGTCGCGGCCGATCGGCTGCGCGGTCTGGAGTTCATGGCCCCCGCCCAGGACATGTGGCGCGAGCGTGCCCCCCACCTCATCCAGGTCACCCAGCTGGCCGGCGGCCGCGAGCAGGTCCGGCGCGGCGACCGTGATGCCCCCATCCCTGTGATGCGAAAGGCCATCAACGACTTGAACGAAGCGGGGCGGCGGACGTTCACACTCTGGGCCACAGGCGTTTTCGTGGAGACCCTGGTGAAGCGCGGCACCGCGGACGACCTGGACGAGGCGCAAGAGACCATCGATGGTTTGGCGACCGCGGAGGCCGGCCGGGAGACGGCGATGCGTGACATCACGCTGCTCCGGCTTCGTACACTGCTGGCCCGGGCGCGGGGTGACGACGCCTTTCCAGACCTCGCACTAAGCTATCTCGCGCTGGCGAAGGCTCTTGGCTTCGAGGGGCACATCGCGTGGGCCGAGGCGATGGTCGGTCAGCGGGTGTCTGGATGACGGCCCCTTCGATGTGCGTTTCATGCGGTATCGCGCTGCGTGTCAACGCCAAATTCTGCGATCAGTGCGGCGCCCCCGCGGCAGTCGCCGACAGATCACAGTACAAACAGGTGACGGTGCTGTTCGCCGATGTCGTGCGGTCGATGCACATCGCCGACGCCGTGGACATGGAACGGCTACGCGAGATCATGACCGATCTGCTGGAACGTTCGGCGGCAGTGGTGCGCCGCTACGGGGGGACCGCGGAGTCCATCGGCGACGGCGTGATGGCCTTGTTCGGCGCGCCAGTTGCGTTGGAAGATCACGCATTGCGGGGATGCCTGGCCGCGTTGGCCATCCAGCAGGAAGTGAGCGGATTGGCGGCCGAGGTGCACCGCCGCGACGGCTTGACGCTGCAAATCCGCGTGGGCCTCGATTCCGGCCGTGTGATCGCCGGGGAGATGGGCTCGGGATCGCTGGGTTATGCCGCCACCGGAGAGCACGTCGGGATGGCCCAGCGGATGGAATCGGTGGCACCGCCGGGCGGCGTGATGGTGTCGGCGTCGACCGCGCGTCTCGTGGAGCACACCGCGACGTTGTCCGATCCGGAATGGTTGCGGATCAAGGGAAGCGACCAGCCCATCGTTGCGCGCCGACTGCTGTCGGTCGATCCACGGCGCCCTCTGCCGGATCGCCCCGAGGTGAGCCTTGTCGGTAGGCAGTGGGAGATGGCGGCTCTCGACGCGATCGTCGATCGCGCCATCAGTGGTCGCGGCGGCGTCGTCAATGTGATCGGGCCGCCCGGCATCGGCAAGAGTCGCGTTGCCGAGGAGGTCGCGACACTGGCGGGACGTCGGGGCGTCGAGGTGTTCTGGACCTTCGGCGAGTCGCACGCCCGCGACATTCCCTTCGGCGTGGTGGCGCGTCTGTTTCGGTCGGCCGCCGGCGTCGCCGATCTCGAGGGGCAGGCCGCACGGGAGCGGCTGCGGGCGGCGTTGCCTCCTGACGCCAATCCAGAGGATCTGATGCTTCTCGACGATCTGCTCGGTATCGCCGATCCCGGTGTGGGGCCACCCCAGATCGATCCCGACGCCCGTCGGCGGCGGTTGACGGCGTTGGTCAACACCACGTCGCTGGCGCGCACCGAACCGGCATTGTTCATCATCGAGGACGCGCACTGGATCGATGCGGTCAGCGAATCGATGCTGGCCGACTTCTCGAATATCATGCCGCGCACACCCTCGGTGGTGTTGATCACGTCGCGGCCCGAGTACCGGGGGGCGTTGCTCAAGGTGCACGGCGCCCAGACGATCTCCCTTGCGCCACTGAGCAGTTCCGACTCGGCGGCATTGTTGGGCGAACTCCTCGGATCGGATTCCTCGGTCGGTGAACCGGCCAAAATCATCGCCGAGCGAGCGGCAGGCAACCCGTTCTTTGCTCAGGAGATCGTCCGAGAACTGGTGCAGCGAGGAGTGCTGACCGGCGTACACGGTGATTATGTCTGTCGTGCAACGGTTTCCGAGCTCAGCGTGCCGCCCACGGTGCAGGCGGCGATCTCGGCACGAATCGACCGACTGGACAACGCTGCCAGACGCACGTTGAATGCGGCATCGGTGATCGGCGCCCGCTTCGACGCAGATCTGCTGGGCACGCTGGGGATCGATCCGGCGTTCGACGAGTTGCTGAGCGCCGAACTGATCGATCAGGTGCGTTTCACGCCACGCGCCGAGTACGGCTTTCACCATCCGCTGATCGGCGCGGTGGCCTACGAATCGCAGCTGAGATCGGATCGCGCCGAGTGGCACCGTCGCCTGGCCGACGGGATCGAACAGCGTGATCCGGCAGCGGTGGAGGAGAATTCGGCGTTGATCGCCGAACATCTCGAGGCTGCCGGTGATCTGCACGCGGCCCACGGCTGGCGGATGCGGGCGGGAGCATGGTCGATCATCCGGGATGTCGGCGCCGCCCGCATCAGTTGGGCGCGGGCCTGCCACATCGCCGATCAGATTCTCGACGGTGAGCCGGCGACACTCGCGATGCGCATCGCGCCGCGAACCATGCTGTGCGTCACCGACTGGCAGGCGGGGCGGGTCCAGGATGGCTGGGGTCGCTTCGAAGAACTGCGTGAATTGTGCAGTGCGGCCGGCGACAAGGTCTCGCTGGCGATCGGCATGACGGGGCTGGCATCCGAGCTTCTCTACGCCGGGCGTCCGGGCGAGGGATCGCGCCTGGTATCCGAGCAGATGGCGCTGCTCGAATCGATCGGGGAGCCGAATCTGACCGTCGGGTTGGCGTTCGTCGCATTCGCCAACTGGTTCAACAGCGGTGAGTTCGGCGAGGTCGGGCGGTGGTCCCAGACTGTCATCGATCTGGCGGACGGCGACCCCGCCATGGGTTCCGATTTCGGCATCGGGTCGCCGCTGGCGATCGCCTTGACGTTCCGCGGTATCGCCCGCTGGTGGTCGGGCAGCGGCGACTGGCGCCGGGACTTCGACGACGCCACTGCGATGGCCCGGACCATGGACCCGACGACGTACGCGCTGGTCATTGCATGGACCGAGCTGTCACTGATCTACGGCGTACACCGGGCGGATGACGCCGTGTTGCGCTCAGTCGAGGAGGCAGCGCAGATCGCCCACGCCTGGAGCAACGACTTCGCGGTGCTCGGCTCCCGATTCGCGCTCGGTGCGACGCTGCTGCACCGTGACAACGCGGCGGACCGTCGCCGCGGGGTCGAGCTGATGATCGAGGCCCGCGATGTCTTCCTGCCCAGGCGGGCGCCGTCTCTGGTTCCTCTCGCGCGTTTGTACATCGCCCGGGAACAGGCCAGGTTCGGCGACCGCAACAACGCGCTGCCGGTGATGCTCGAAGCCGTCGACGAGCTGTATCAGGCGCAGCGGCTGGGATGGGTCGTAGGCGCCGCCAATGCCCTGACAGAGACCCTGTTGGAGGGTGGCACCCCCGACGACCTGGTCCGGGCCGAGGACGAGATCGACCGACTGGCGCGCCTACTGTCCGGTCAGAATTCCGCGATCGCCGACGTCACGCTCCTCCGGTTGCGCGCCCTGCTCGCCCGCGCGCGCGGCGATGACGTCGCCCACCGGAACCTGGCCGGGCGTCATCGCGCGATGGCGGAATCACTTGGCTTCGAAGGGCACCTGGCATGTGCGGATGCGATGGGCTGACGGTGCAGGGCTAATGCGACGCCAAACGGTGCCATCCGACCCGGCGGGCCTGCCCCACCACGTGGTGGTTGTCGCTGTAACCGTCTACACACTCCTGGATACCGGCGGCCAGCACCGGATGCGGACTGGTTTCGACGAACGCGCGGTAGCCGTGCTCGTACGCCCACCGCACCGCCTGTTCGAACAAAACCGGCTGACGCACATTGGCATACCAGTAGTCGCCATCGAGGATCAGCGTGTCCAGTCCGGCGCCGGTCACCGTGGAGATGAACTCGACATCGCCGGGTCGCGGCTGCACGTCGGCCAGTGATTCGCGTAGTGTCTCGCGCAACGACTCGACGCATGCGGAATGCGAGGCGTGGTCGACGGGAATCCGGCTGGCCGGCAAGCCATCACGCTCGCAGACATCGATCAATCGATCCAACGCCGTTACATCCCCGGTCACCACGGTCGAAGACGGACCATCTTGCGCGGCCACCGAGATCACGTCACTCCAGGGCTCGATCAACGCGCACACCTTGGGTAGGGAGCATGAGATGGAGACCATGCCGCCCGTTCCGGCGATCGCCCTCATCGCGTCGCTCCGGACCGTGACGACTTTGGCCGCATCTCTCAACGAAAGACCGCCGGCCACATAGGAAGCGGCGATCTCGCCCTGCGAATGGCCGAGCACGGCATCGGGATAGAGGCCGAATGCCCGCCACTGTGCGGCCAGCGACACCATCACCGCGAACAACAGCGGTTGCCTGTGCTCAGCCCGGTCGAGCATCAGAGACCCGACGCCGCCGCGCACCGCCTCGAGCAACGACCAGTCGGTGAAATCGGCGAACGCCGCGTCGCAGAGCCGCATTTCGTCGGTGAATGCCGGAGCGGAATCGAGCAGGTCGACGGCGACCCGCTCCAGCTGCGATGCGTGGCCAGGAAAGACGAAGACCGTGCCGCCCCTGACGGCGGTCCGTCTGGTCACCACGTTGGGTGCCGGGACGAGGGTGCTCATGGTTGCTCCATCTCACGATCGCGGCGTGCTGATTCAACGCCGGCCTGCCCCCGACGCAGGTCGGCGTTGAACCAACTCTTTCCGGCAGTTGTTATTCGTCACCGCCGCCGCAGGTGCTGCCCGGGCTGACCGTGATGTGGTCGGCCTGGCCGCCGAACGTGGTACCGCACAGCGAGAAGCTCCGCGCACCATCGGCATCACCCTGTTTGTCCGAGGTGACAGTGCTGCGAAGGTTCACGATGGTGTTGTGGTTGGAATCGCTCTTGACGTCGGTCTTCCCACCGAGCGTCACGACATTGTTGTTGGTCCCCACCACCGAAGCGGCGCCATTGATGGCGATGACCCGGTTGCCCTCGCCACCGGCCGTGGCGCTCGTCGCGTTCTTGCGGCTGAGGTTGATGGCAAGCGCCACATTGCCCTTGGTTGCGTTGGCATAGGCACCGTCCTCGGACTGGTCGCCGATGCCGATCGTGCTCTTGCCACCCGTGCCGGGGTCGAACGAGATACCCGGTGCCGCCGAAGCGGTTCCCGCGCCGAACAGTGCGGCGCTCACACCCGCAGCCAGGATGGATCCCGCAACCACATTTCGAACAGTCATGTCACAATCCCCCCTTGTTGGATCAGGCGAAACGATTCCCCCGTCCGCTTCCTGCCCGACGTTTTCGGACAGGTCGAGCGGTCTGAAACCCCGGCTCGCACACCAATCCTCACCGCGGTCCGCACTGCCACGGTCAGTAGTCGCATACTGCAGTTTCACGGGGATGCCTCAGCTGCTTCGCAGTACCTCGGCCGGTTCCAGCCGCCGCGACCGGATGACGGGATACACCGCGGCGGCCAGCACGAGCATGAACACCGCCGTCACCGCGGTACGTAACGGCAATGCGATTACACCCCAGTCGATCTTGACGCCGTAGTACACCGCAGAACCCATCGACCACAGGTAGGTCAGGCATACTCCGCCGAGCCCGCCTAGGACTGCCACGATGAGGCCCAACAGCACCGCGTTGGCGATCACGACGGCCTGCTCCTGCCGCGGCCAGACGCCGATCGCCCGCAGCACGGCGCGCTCCCGTGTGCGTTGCACGAGCCCGAGGACGAACACATTCAGCACACTCAGGCCGGCGGCCACCATCACGACGTAACCAGACATCGTCAACGGCTCCAGGAAACGCGAGATCCCCGTCGCGGCCGCCGATCGCCAATGCTCGTCGTCGTACACGGTGAGCCCGGCTCCCAGACCGGTGAAGTCGGCGCGGTGGGCCGTCGCCTCGGCCGCGGAGGCGTAGTTGACGGCGACCTGATCGCGGGCGGCCGCCCAGTCCGACTGGGCCAGTTGCTCAGACACCACGACGATGTCACCGACCGCGGCATTGTCGATCATCCTCGGCCGAAAGATCCCAGACACCTGGTACTGCTTCGACCCGGCGACAGTGGGTAACTCCACGGTCTGCCCGGCCGCAACCCCCAGCCGGCCGGCGGCTATCTCGCTGAGGGCGACCTCGCCGTCGGCGAGTCCGCGCCACATGGCATCACGGTCACCGGTCGGCTCGTACAGCGCCCGGCTGAACCAGTCGCCCGGCGTCACACCGATGACGATGCGCGACAACGTCCCCGACGAGATCACCGCCCTCCGGCGCGCCGACACGGGCCGTCCACCGGCCGAATCGGCGATCAGTGCGAACGTGGAATCGGCAAGGCTGCCGTCGCGTTGGTCGAGCACCGACTGGGCGGCAATCAGCAGTGCGGTGGGCAACCGGTCCGGCTTCTGCGCCGCCACCTGTCCTGCGCCGAGCAGTTGCATGGTCTGCGAGCCGATCGCCATACTGGTGCCGTCGACAAGGATTGCGGCGGACAGCGCGAAAAGGATTGCGTAACGCCGGATGTCGGCTCGCAGCAGACGCCCGACATCGGGCCGAACGACGGTCAGCAAGCCGATCAACGGGCCGGCGCCGCGTGGGGCCAACCAGGTCGTCATCAACACGACCCCGAACAGGCCCACCGTCATGGTGTTGACTCCCACGTCGAGCGGCAACCACCCCCGCTCGAACACCGTCAGCACGGCAACGGCCGCACTGAGCAGCCCGACTCCGGCCACCAGCGGCCAGGCCGGAATGGTCCTGGCGCGCAACACGCCTCCGGCGCTCGCCATCGACGCCAATGGCCCTTCGCGCGCCAGCCTGATTGCCGGACCGATCATCGCGAGGATTCCTGATGCGATACCGGCCAACGCGCCGATGACGATGAGCGAGGGCGTGAAGTTCGCCGCGATGGCGGCACCCGACCCGGCCAGCATCGACTGCCCGAATCGGTCGACGAGGTATGCCCCGAGCAGGAATCCGCTCGGCACGCCCAACAGTCCGCCCAGGGCGCCGACCGCGATGCCTTCGCCGAGCATGCCGTCGAACAGCGTCATCGGCTTGGCCCCGATCGCACCGATGGTCCCCAGGACCGCCCGCCGGTCCTCGACGGACAGCAAAATGGTGTTGACGGCGATGAGGAACCCGATCAGGACACCGGCGAGGGCGACCAGATTGCAGCCCTGCGCCGCGTTTTCGAAGACCGCGGGTTGGTACGGTTTGGGTGGGCCCGCGGTGGCCACGCCCGTGATCACACGGTCGACATCGCCTGCTATCTGGATGCCCGGTCTCGGGAGCACGAACGCGGCCGTCGCGAAGCCAGGTGAGGACAGCAGATCTGCGGCGGCATCGCCGGACGGGGCGAACAGTACGTAGCCGTCGTTGATCCCCTCGACGCGGTCGAACTCCGGGAAGGTCCACCCAAGGTGGGCCGACCCAGGGGGCAGGCCCGGGATGTTCAGTTCGGCACCGAGCTGCAAACCGGCCCGTTCGGCGATCACTTCCGGAATCTGCAGCGGCACACCGGGTCCGGGTGCAGGTTTCTCATCGCGGGCACGCTGCTCGCAGTTGAACGCACCCACCAGCAACTCGATCTGACACGAGCCGCCCAGCAGGAAGAAACCGTGCGTGCTGCCCGGCGAGCCCACCGGCGTCAACCCGGCGACGACCGGGATCACCGCGTCGGCTCCCGGCACCTCGGTCCGCAGTCGTTCGACCGTCTCGATCGGCAACCGGCCGCTGATGTTCGGAGTCACCGCCAGCACCCCGCTGTCGGCAGCGTGCGTCAGCGACGGACCGAACGCGTCGAACGGGCGCGTGAGTTCCGACTTGAGGACCAGCGTGCCGAGCACAACCGTGACACCCACTGCGACGCCGATCGCGCTGAGCAATGTGCGGCGCCAATCCGCCAGCAACGCAACGACGTTGATCCGGCGAAAACACAGCGCCGCGGCGCGCAGCCGACGCGTCACGGATCCGCGATGGGCGCGGCGGCATGCCCCTCGACAAGGTGTACCTCGCGGGTGCCGTAGCGGGCCGCGGCCTGGTCGTGGGTGACCATCACCACCGCGGCGCCTTCGTCGTCGGACAGTGAGCGCAGCAGGTCGAGAACATCGGTCGAGGAATGGCTGTCCAGGTTGCCCGTCGGCTCATCGGCCAGGATGAGCGACGGCCTGGCCACCAGCGCCCGCGCCACGGCGACCCGCTGCATCTGGCCGCCCGACAACTCGGCCGGGCGGTGGCGCGCGCGGTCGCCGAGCCCGATGCGCTGCAGGAGCTCTTGCGCGCGGGCGTCTGCTGCCCGGGCCGGCACACCGTCGAGGACCAGCGGCAACGACACGTTCTCGACCGCGGTCAGCATCGGCACCAGGTTGAAGAACTGGAAGACGAATCCGAGATGGCGTCGCCGGAATGCGGCGCGTGCACGGGCACTCATCGCCCACATGTCCTGGCCGCCGACCGTCACCGTGCCGCGGTCCGGTGCGTCCAGCCCGCCCGCGATGTGCAGAAGGGTCGATTTGCCGGTACCCGACGGCCCGGTCACGACGACGAATTCGCCAGGCTCCACCGTGAAGCCGAAATCGATCAGCACCCGAACCTGCTCGTCACCGCGACGGTACGTCTTGTCGATCCCGTCGAGCTGCAGTACGGCCGTCACAACCTGTGCATCTCTCTGCTCATTGCCGCCTTCTCGAGAAAATCGGGGCGTCGCGGCGGATAGTGACGCGGCGCCGTGCGTGGATCCTCCGGTTCGACCGTCACCGGCTCTTCGACCTGTGCGACCTCTTCGACCTTTGCGACCTCATCGACCTTTGCGGCCCCTTCGACCTTGT
>CAMFLL010000267.1 GCA_945957405.1 uncultured Mycolicibacterium sp.
CTTCCTCTACGACCAGCTCGGCGGCGCGAAATCCGTTCCCGCGCAGAAGCATCTGACGAAGTCGGGTGCGCTGCGACTGGCGCCCGGACTCAAGCGCAGTTCGCTGATCGGCGGCATCCGGTACTACGACACCGTGGTCGACGACGCCCGGCACACCATGACCGTCGCCCGCACCGCGGCCCACTACGGCGCGGTGGTGCGGACGTCGACCCAGGTCGTGTCGTTGCTGCGCGAGGGCGATCGGGTGATCGGCGTGCGCATCCGCGATTCCGAAGACGGTTCGACCACCGATGTCCGCGGTCACGTGGTGATCAACGCCACCGGCGTCTGGACCGACGAGATCCAGGCACTGTCCAAGCAGCGCGGGCGGTTCCGGGTCCGCGCGTCCAAAGGTGTGCACGTCGTGGTCCCGCGCGACCGGATCGTCAGCGAGGTCGCGATCATCCTGCGCACCGAGAAGTCGGTGCTGTTCGTCATCCCCTGGGGCACCCACTGGATCATCGGCACGACGGACACCGACTGGAACCTGGATCTCGCGCATCCCGCTGCCACCAAGGCCGATATCGACTACATCCTCGACCACGTCAACTCGGTGCTGGCGACGCCGCTGACGCACGACGACATCGACGGTGTGTACGCCGGCCTGCGGCCGCTGCTGGCCGGGGAGAGCGAGGAGACCTCGAAACTGTCGCGCGAGCACGCAGTCGCATCGCCGGCGCCTGGCTTGGTGGCGATCGCGGGCGGCAAGTACACCACCTACCGGGTGATGGCCGCCGACGCCGTGGACGCCGCGGCCGAATTCATCCCGGCCAGGGTCGCGCCGTCGATCACCGAGAAGGTGCCGTTGGTCGGTGCCGACGGGTATTTCGCACTCATCAACCAGACCGAGCACGTCGGGGCCCGCAACGGACTGCACCCGTACCGGATCCGGCACCTGTTGGACCGCTACGGCTCGCTGATCGATGAGGTACTGGCGATGGCCGCTGATCGTCCGGAGCTGTTGACGCCCATCACCGATGCACCGGTCTACCTGAAGGTCGAGGCCGCCTACGCCGCCGCCGCCGAGGGCGCGCTGCATCTCGAGGACATCCTGGCCCGGCGGATGCGGGTATCCATCGAATATCCGCACCGCGGCGTCGACTGTGCGCGCGAAGTGGCAGAGGTGGTGGCACCCGTATTGGGTTGGAGCGCCGAGGATGTCGAGCGTGAAGTGGCGACGTACACGGCGCGGGTGGAGGCCGAGGTCATGTCGCAGACCCAGCCCGACGACGCGTCGGCGGATGCGCTTCGCGCCGCCGCGCCAGAGGCGCGCGTCGAGATCCTCGAACCGGTGCCGCTCAATTAGCAGGTCACGATCTCGTGCGCCGCTGCCGGTGCGCGACGGCTTGGGGCCGGCGCGGGTGCGTCTGCACGGCGGCAACGTGCTGGCCGAGCTGACGTCCCGCTTCGGTTCCGATGCCGAGGCGAAAGTGCTTGGTGGAGAGGTGGTTCACCCGGACGGCACGGTGGTGGATGCCTCGACCATCGCTGCCGCGGGCGACCGGGTGTTCGTCTACCGGGATCTGCCCGACGAGGTCGAGGTCCCGTTCGACATCCCCGTGCTGTACCGCGACGACGACATCGTCGTGGCGGACAAACCGCACTTCCTGGCGACTATGCCGCGCGGCGGGCACGTGGCGCAGACCGCGCTGGTGCGCCTTCGTCGTGAACTCGATCTGCCCGAGCTCGCCCCCGCGCACCGGCTGGATCGCCTGACGGCGGGCGTTCTCCTGTTCACGACGCGTCGCGCCGTGCGCGGTGCCTATCAGACCCTCTTCGCTGCCGGGGTGGTGAGCAAGACGTATCTCGCTGTGGCACAAGGTGTTCCGAATATACAATTACCCACGGTGGTCCGCAACCGGATGGTCAAACGGCGCGGTGAACTCCAGGCCCACGTCGTGCCGGGGGACGTCAACGCGGAGACTTTCGTGGAGTCGCTCGGCGACGGCCGCTACCGTCTGACGCCGCGAACCGGGCGCACCCATCAGCTGCGGGTGCACATGGCGGGCCTGGGGCTGCCCATCGCCGGGGACCCGCTGTACCCCGATGTGCTGGAAACGGCCCCCGGCGACTTCTCGAACCCGTTGCGACTGTTGGCATATCGGCTGGAGTTCGTCGATCCGGTCACGGGGCTACGGCGGCGGTTCGTCAGCGCCCGCACACTCTGACCCGCTGCTACTGCTGCGAGTGCCAGTTGGCCACGCCGACGATGATCATCCGCAGCTGCGTCGTCGCGGTCTGGCGGATCTCCTCGAGGGCGCTGTCGGTGGCATCCGCCCTGTCCTCCAGGGCCTCCGCGATGGAGATCATCGCGTTGACGATCAGGCTGGCCAGGATGTTGAGATCCTCACTGCTCCAGTCCCGCAGCCCGGGGAAGCGCGCCAGGTCGATCGCCAATTCCGAGGTGAGCAACCGGATCTCGGTGCGGATCGCGTACCGGAGTACCGTCACACCGCTCGATCTCTCACGCGCGATGAACCGCCAGTGTTCGCGGCGTTCATTGACGCCGGTGATCAGGATGTCGACCGAGGACTCGATCACACGGTGGGGCTCTAGCTTGCCGGCGCGGGCGCCGCGCAACATGTCGCGCAGGGTACGGAAGGACTCGTCGATGAGCACCAGACCGAGTGCTTCCATGGATTCGAAATGGCGGTAGAAGGCGGTGGGAGCGATACCCGCCTCCCGGGTGACCTCGCGTAGCGATAGCGCGCTGAAACTCTGCGCCTCGAGCAGGCTCAATGCCGCGTCGACGATGGCCCGCCGCGTCGCCTCCTTGCGCTCGACGCGTGAGACGGGGTCATGCGAGCGCGACCCGCGCGAGCGACCCGACCGCGACGACTGTGACTTCGGTGTACGACTGTTCACTGATTGTGAAACCTACCACAACCGGTTGACGCCCGGCTCCCGTGCAGCGCACGGTGTACACATGTTCACTCAAACCTTGACCCGACGCATTCTGCGGTCGCCGCTGGTAGACCTGCTGACCGGGCCGCACGGCGTGGACACCTATACCGAACTGGTGAACCCGTCGTGGACCGGCCGGGAGGCGCGGGCCACCGTGGTCGCAGTGCGCAGGCAGACGCCGCGCAGCGTGACGCTGACGCTGGAACCCAACGCGTTGTGCGCACAGTTGTTCACCCGATTCAGGGCTGGGCAGCACGTCAATGTCACCGTCGAGATCGACGGTCGTCGCTACACCCGCTGCTACTCGCCCGCGAACGCCGAAGGCGCGCCACTGATCGAACTCACCGTCAGCAGGCGCGACGGCGGACGGATGTCGGGCCACTTGTGCGCGACAGCCCGGCCCGGCCTCGTCGTCGGTCTGCGCGACCTCGGCGGCGAGTTCACGCTCGACCGTGCCGCCCGGCGGATCCTGTTCGTCTCCGGTGGCAGCGGCATCACCCCGGTGATGTCGATGTTGCGCACGCTGCGCAGCCAGGCCTTTGACGGTGAGATCGCGTTCGTCCACTATGCCCGCACTCCCGACGAGGCCTGCTACGCCGGTGAACTCGCCGGCATGCCGAATGTGCGGGTCCTGCACGGCTATACCCGCTCGGGCGCGGGGGAGCTGATCGGGCATCTGAGCACGGCGCACCTCGATGCGGCCATGCCGGCACCGGATGCGGTCTATGTATGCGGTCCGCCGGCCCTGGCGGACGCAGTCAAAGACGTGTACCCGTCGGCGCACACGGAGAGCTTCGCGCCGCCGGTGTTCGCCGCACCCGTCGCGTCGACAGGTGGCCGGATCTCGTTCACCGACAGCGGCGTCGAGGCCACCGACGACGGCAGGCCGCTGCTGGTGCAGGCGGAAGCCGTCGGGCTGAGGCCCGAAAGTGGATGCCGCATGGGCATCTGTCACAGCTGCACCCGTCGCAAGACCCGCGGTGTGGTGAAGAACCTGATCACCGGGGCGGTGTCGACCACCGACGAGGAGGACGTGCAGATCTGCGTGTCCGCACCCGTCGGCGACGTCGATCTTGCCCTCTGACCGTACTCATCAAGGCGAAAGGACAATCATGACCGCACCGACCGTGACGCCGCCGAAAACCTTGCAGAAGACCGTCGCAGGTAAGGCAGTCACCCTGACCCCCGAACAGGCCGACGCCTTCGGCCGTGAGCTCGACGCGCTCAAGGAAAGCGTGATCGCCGACCTCGGTGAGCGCGACACCACCTATATCCGCCGAATCATCAAGGCGCAGCGCGGTCTGGAGATCGCCGGGCGGGCCATGCTGTTCGGTGGCGTCTTCCCGCCGTTCTGGCTGGCGGGCACCGCGATGCTGGGTGTGTCCAAGATCCTGGACAACATGGAGATCGGCCACAACGTCATGCACGGCCAGTACGACTGGACGGGCGACCCGACGTTGTCGAGCAAGAAGTTCGAGTGGGACACCGCGTGCCCGGCCGATCAGTGGCGCCACTCCCACAATTACATGCACCACACGTACACCAACATCGTGGGCATGGACCGCGACATCGGCTACGGCATCCTGCGGATGAGCGAGGGGCAGCGCTGGCACCCGTACTACCTCGGCAACCCCGTGTACGCCTTCCTGCTGATGGTGCTGTTCCAGTACGGAGTCGCCCTGCACGAGTTGGAAACCGAGCGCATCCGGGCCGGCGAGATCAGCATCGCCGACAAGCGCGAGATCCTCGAGGGCATCTGGCGCAAGACCAAGAGACAGACACTGAAGGATTACGTGGCGTTCCCGCTTCTGGCTGGGCCGTTCGCGCCCTGGGTCTTCGCGGGCAACCTCACCGCCAACCTGATGCGGAACGTCTGGTCGTACATGATCATCTTCTGCGGTCATTTCCCCGAAGACGTCCAGGAGTTCACGATCGAGGAGACGAAGGCTGAGACGCGTGGTCAGTGGTACTTCCGCCAGATCCTCGGCTCGGCGAATCTGACCGGGGGCAAACTCTTTCACATCCTGAGCGGAAATCTGTCCTTCCAGATCGAGCACCACCTGTTCCCGGACATCCCGGCGCACCGGCATGCCGAGATCGCGGTCAACGTGCGGGAGATCTGCGGTCGGTACGGCATTCCGTACAACACCGGGCCGCTGCCGAAGCAGTTCGGCACGGTGGTTCGGAAGATCGTGAAACTCGCCCTGCCGCCACGCGCCGCGACGCAGCCATCAGACGTGGCTGAGGTCGCTTCCTGACGACGCCGTCTGGTGGCGGTGCTGACGCGCGATGGTCGCGAAGTAGAACGCGTAGGCGAAGGCGCAGCTGGTGAACAGGCTCGACACGAAGAACAGCCACGGGTGTTTGATGCCGCGGCGCAGGCCGTCGGCGATCGTGAACAGCGGCAACAGGATCACGTTGATGATGGTGTAGTCCTGGCTGGCCGAACTGGCCGCCGGGTTGGTGTAGCCGAGTGCGATGAACTGCTGCCAGCTGCCGGGCCCCCAGAAGGGGTTGCCGCCCTCGACGGCGTACTGCGCCACGAACTGATGGTTGAAGTAATAGCCCAACGCGATCGAGGCCACGCCGATCACGTAGTAGGTGATCTCCAGGGTGGAGAACATCGGTCCGGACGAGGGGCGGCGGAAGATCTGCGGATTGGCGCGGACGATCCATGCGATCACGAGGATGCCGAGAATGAAGTGGACGATGAGCGAGACCATGTGTCGAGTATCTGACAGCGCCGAGGTGGTTTTGTCACTTTTGCCGTTTCGGCGCACCCGAGTCAGCGCTGGCAGGACGGGCACCAGTAGGTGACGCGATCACCGGTCTTGTCGGTCCGGATCGGCGTACGGCACCGGCGACAGGGTTCGTTCGCGTGGCCGTAGACCCATAGATCGGCACCCCGCCTGGTGTCCCCGGTGGTGGTGCGGTTGACGCGGGAGCGGTTGGCCCACAGCATCTTCTGCGCCTGGACGGCGACCCGGAGCGGATCGCGCAGCTGATGCACCGGTGAGGTCGGCAGCAGCCCGAAGATGAAACACAATTCGTTGGCGTAGACATTGCCCACGCCGGCCATGACGCGCTGATCGAGCAGCGCTTCGGCCAGCGGCCGATCAGGGTCGGCCATCAGGTTGGCCGCGGCGCGCTCGGCGGACCAGTCCTCACCCAGCAGGTCGGGGCCCAGGTGGGCGACGGTATCGAGATCGTGGGCGCGGTCCAGGATTTCCAGCACACCGAGATCGACGCCCGACGCCCGCGAGTCGGCGGTCTCCAGAATGATGCGGACCTTGTGGATGGGCACCCGGATACGGCCGATCTGCCAGCTGCCGTCCATCTTCAGATGGCTGTGGATGCTCGCGGCACCGGCGCGGATGAACAGGTGTTTGCCGCGGCTGAGCACTTCGTCGACCACCGCACCCGTCAGGTCGACCGTCGCGTACCGGGGAACACGCACGTCGCAGCGGGTCAACTGTTTGCCCACCAACGCTTCTCGCAACTTGGCCGCGGTGCGGTAGACGGTGTCACCTTCGGGCATCAGCGCAACCGCAGACCGCGCGGCGTACGGGAGAACCCGGCACCCACCAGTGCGGTTGCCGCGACCGAGTCACGGTTCTCGAGGACCGGTACGCCGTCGATCCGTTCGACCAGCAGTGCCGCCATCCGGCGCTGGCTGACGAGCTCGGCCAGGGCCGCCGCCGCGGCATTGTGGACGCCGGTGTCGTCGGTGAAACTCAACAGCGACCGTCCGCCGCGTTCGACGTACCAGACCAGGTCGCCGTCCACCAGAACCACCAGTGCACCTGCCTTACGGCCCGGGCGGTGCGCGGTGTCAGCGTTACCGTCGCGGGGCGGCCAGGCCAGCGCCGCACCGTAGGGGTTGGCCGGGTCGGTGGCAGCAAGCACCAGTGCGGTGGAGTCGAACCGCTCGTCACCCTGGGCGCGGTCGATGCTGTCGGCGAAGGTGCGCAGGCGGTCGACGGTGGTTGCGGTGGCGAACTGCGCCCCGCCCAGGGATTCGACGAAGTACCCGCGTTGAGCCCGGCCGGCATCCTCGAGCGCTGAGAGCACCTTGTAGAGCATCGCGAAGCCGCCGGGGATGTCCTCTGCCGCTACCGCGCCCTTGGTCAGCACGCCGTGCCTGCTCATCAGCAGGTCGGCCTGGAAGTGTGCCCGCACCGTCGAATCGGGTTCTGCGGCAGGTAATGCCGACCACCGGCCGGCCACCGTCGGGTCGGCGCTGCGGCCCTGTGGATGGGCGACGCTGTACCGGCTCAAGCGCGGGGCGCGACGCTGCCGGTGGGTGGGAGTGGCCGGCCGGCGAGCACCGGGCCTACGGTCGCCGGAGACCATCGACCGCACCGGGGCGAACGTGTCGCCCGTGACATGGCCCGCCCAGACCAGTTGCCACAGAGCCTCTTTGAGGTCTTCTGAGCTGACCCCGTCGACGCTCAGCTGCCGGAAGAAGTAGGCGCCGCCGCCGTGCAGGGCGTCGAGGATGGCGTGATGGGTGTCGGTCAGCTCGATCTCGGCGGCCGCGGACAATGTCAGCGGGGCAGAGTCGGCCGGATGGAAGGCGACCCAACCGTCACCCCCGGCGAGCGTTCCTGCGCCCGACCAGACGACCTCGCCCGAGGCCAGCAGCTCGTCGAGCATTGCGGGCTGGTAGTCCCGCACCCGCTGTCCGAAGATCAGTGGTTCGACGGCCGAGGCAGGCAGCGGGACGCCGGCGAGCTGGTCGATCACCGAGGCCAGGCCGTCGACACCCGAGGTGGCCTCGACCCCGACCTGCTGCCAGGCCGGGAGGAAGCGGGCGTAGGCCGCGGTGCTGACCGGCTCGACCTGCGCGCGCAGCGCCGCCAGCGACCGACGGCGCAGGATCCGCAGCACCTCGGTGTCGCACCACTGGTCCGAACCGGTGGTGTCGGTGGGCGCGGCGATGAACTCACCGCGCACCAGTTTGCCGTCCACCGCGAGCCGGCCCAGGATGTCGGCGGCCACCCGCGGACCGAGGCCGAAACGCGTTGCCGCATCGGCGGTGGTGAACGGTCCGTGGGTGCGGGCATACCGGCTCAGCAGCTCACCGAGTGGATCGAGCACGGGTTCGAGGAAACTGGCCGGCACACCGACCGGAACCGCGACGCCGACGCCGTCACGCAGTCGGCCGATGTCCTCGACCGTCGCCCACCAGCTGTGCCCGACGAAGGACACCTGGACGGCCCGCTTGGCCGACAGCAGGCCGTGCAGCCACCCGCCGACGTCGTCGACTTCGGCGCGCGCCACGATCTCGTCCTCGGTGAGAGGTCCCAGCAGCCGAAGCAGATCGGCGACGCCCTCGGCGTCACGCGCGGCGCGTTCGGGTGTCAGGTGTTGCAATTGGCGCGCCGTCGTGTCGATGACGTCGGGGTCCAGCAGTTCGCGCAATTCGACGCGGCCGAGGAGTTCGGCAAGCAGCGTGGGGTCCAGAGCCAGTGCGGCGGCCCGGCGTTCGGCGAGCGGACTGTCGCCTTCGTACATGAATGCGCCGACATAGCCGAACAACAGCGACGCCGCGAACGGCGACGGTGTGGTGGTCTCGACCTCCAGCATGCGTACGCGACGCTGCGCGATGCGGCCCATCAGGTCGATCAGCGTCGGCACGTCGTAGACGTCCTGCAGGCATTCCCGGACCGCCTCCAACACGATGGGGAAGTCGGGATAGTTGCGGGCGATGTCGAGCAGTTGGGCAGCGCGCTGGCGCTGGTGCCACAGCGGAGACCGCTTGCCAGGATGCCGGCGCGGTAACAGCAATGCGCGCGCCGCGCATTCGCGGAAGCGTGACGCGAACAGCGCAGACCCGCCCACCTCCGCGGTGACCAGCGGTTCGATCTCGTCGGCTTCGAAGACGAAAATGTCGGCGCCCGGGGCGTTTTCGCTGCTGTCGGTGTCCGGCAGGCGCACGATGATGCCGTCGTCGGAGGCGGTGGGTTTCTCGTCGATGCCGTAACGCTCGTAGATGCGTTTGCCGACCGCCAGTGCCAACGGGCCGTGTACACGCAGGCCGTACGGAGAATGCAGGATCACCCGCCAGTCACCGAGTTCGTCGCGGAACCGTTCGACCACCAGGGTGGTGTCCGACGGCACCGTGGACGTGGCACCCCGTTGTTCGTCGAGCAGCTGCCACAGGTTGTCGGTGGCGTACTCGTCGAAACCGATGCCCTGGCACCGCAGCGTGAACGCCTCGCGGTCGAGGCGCGCCAGCTCACCGGTGAACGCGCCGATGGCCGCGCCGAGCTCGGCGGGGCGCCCCACGCCGTCGCCGCGCCAGAACGGGAGCCGGGCTGGTTCGCCGGGGGCGGGTATGACGAGGACCCGGTCATGGGTGATCTCGGTGATCCGCCAGCTGGTGGCGCCCAGCGAGATGACATCGCCGGGTCTGGACTCGTAGACCATCTCTTCGTCGAGTTCACCGACCCTCGACGGCTTTTCAGAGTCGGCGCTGGAGGCCAGGTACACCGTGAACAGACCACGGTCGGGGATCGCGCCGCCGGACGTGACGGCGAGCCGCTGCGCACCGGGGCGTGCCGTCAGCGTCCCGGCGTCCCGGTCGTAGACCACGCGCGGCCGCAGCTCGGCGAAGTCGGTGGACGGGTATTTACCGGAGAGCAGGTCCAGCGTCGCCTCGAAGGCGCCGCGGGGCAGGGTCGCGAACGGCGCGCTGCGCCGCACCGTGTCGAACCAGGCGTCGGCATCCAGGGGTTCCAGCGCGCAGGCCGCGACGGTGTGCTGAGCCAGCACGTCGAGCGGGTTGGCGGGGATCCGCATGGTCTCGATCTGCCCGCCGAGCATGCGTTGCACGCTGACCGCACAACCGATCAGGTCGGTGCGGTGCTTGGGGAACAGGACGCCCTGGGAGATCTCACCCACCTGGTGGCCGGCGCGACCGATGCGCTGCAGACCACTGGCCACCGACGGCGGCGACTCCACCTGGATCACCAGATCGACTGCGCCCATGTCGATTCCGAGTTCGAGGCTGGACGTGGCGACGACGGCCTTGAGGCGCCCGCTCTTGAGCGCATCCTCCACGTCGGCACGTGTCTCTTTGCTGACCGAGCCGTGGTGGGCGCGGGCCAGCACCGACTCGGCGCCGTAGGTCTGTCCGCTGCCCATGATGTGGGCGGGCGCACCGCCTCCGACACCGGGGTTGTGCGAACCGAGCTCGACGCCGGCCCGCTCGGCGTGGATCTCGTTGAGTCGCGCCGTGAGTCGCTCCGCGAGCCGGCGGGAGTTGGTGAACACGATCGACGAATTGTGGGCTTCGATCAGGTCGACGATGCGCTCCTCGACGTCCGGCCAGATGGAGTTGTTCTCCAGATTCGCCATATCGGGCACCGGCACCTGGACGGCCAACTCGAAGGTCTTGGCCGCCGGTGGCGCCACGATTGTGGTGGGCGCCTGACCCGACAGGAACCGCGCCACCTCCTCAGGCGGCCGCACCGTGGCCGAGAGCCCGATCCGTTGCGCGGGCCGGGCGAGGATGGCGTCGAGACGTTCCAGCGACAACGCCAGATGGGCGCCCCGTTTGGTGGCGGCGACGGCGTGTACCTCATCGATGATCACCGTCTGCACGCCGGCCAGCGTCTCGCGCGCTGCCGAGGTCAGCATCAGGAACAGTGACTCCGGCGTGGTGATCAGGATGTCCGGTGGTTTGGTGATCAGCTCGCGGCGCCGTTGCGCGGTGGTGTCACCCGACCGCACACCGACACTGATGGCCGGGGG
>CAMFLL010000268.1 GCA_945957405.1 uncultured Mycolicibacterium sp.
CGGCCAGGTCAACGGCCCGGCCGCCGGGACCCGCGATGTCGTGCAGCCGGTCCAGCTGAATCTCGGACACGTCGGAGAACAGTGGCGCGGTGCTGCTCACCGTCAGCAACGCGCTGCCCAGGTTGATGCCGGTGGGTGCCGTGGGGGGACCGGCCAGCTTGCCTGCGACAAAGGTCCCGGTGGGCGCGGACACTGCCGAGACATCCTGCATGAGTGACACTTCGGTGGCGTACGCCGCGATCTCCGCGTCGGTGACACCGTTGGCATCGGGGACCACGATGCTGACGGCCGTCGCCGAGTCATCGGCGAAACCACCGCGCAGATGATCACCCACCTGGCGCGCGGACGCGGACTCCGGTAGCACCCGGTCGTCGGGGAAACCCCACCGCACCCCGAGGAATGGCGTACCGAGCAGCACCAGCAGCGTCACCACCGCGAGGCCGATCGGCAAGGCCCGCCGCATCACGAACCGCGATGAGCGGTACCAGAATTCCTGCTCGACCTGCAGGCGCGGCGGCTCGGGCCTACCGAGCGCCCGGCGGGCGAACCGCCGGACGTCGAATGCGTCGAGCCGGTCCCCGAGGAGCACGATGACGGCCGGCGTCACCACGATGGCAGCGACGGCGGTGCAGGCCACGGTGGCAATGCCCGCGTAGGCGAAGGACTTCAGGAAGTACATCGGGAACAGGATCATCGCGGCCATCGACAGCGCGACGGTGGTGGCGGAGAACAGCACGGTGCGGCCCGCGGTCGCCATGGTATGGATCAGTGCGTCGTCGCGGGCTGCCCCACCGGCCATCTCGTCGCGGAACCTGCTGACGATGAGCAGGGTGTAGTCGATCGCCAGCGCGAGGCCCAGCGCGGTGCTGAGGTTGAGCGCGAAGATCGACACGTCGGTCGCGAAGGTGATCAGGCGCAGAACCACGAGCGCACCCAGGATCGCCATGGCGCCGATGGCCACCGGCAGCGCGGCGGCGAACAGTCCGCCGAACACCCACACCAGCACCACGAAGCTGAGCGGGATCGCGATGGCTTCCATCACCAGGACGTCATGCTGGGCCTGTTCGGTGATCTGCGCGTTGACCATGGCCAGGCCACCGGCGGTGACCGAAACGCCGTCCCGCTCGTGGGCGAATCGGCCCGCGAGGTCGTCGGCGTAGGTCTGGGCGTTCGACTCACCGCCGCCGATCTCGGCGACGATGAGTCCGGCCGTCCGGTCGTTGCTGATCATCGACGCGGCCGCGGGTCTGGGCGCCGTCCATGCCGACGTCACGCTGGTCACGTGGGGTGAGCGGGTCAGCTCGTCGGTGATCTCGGTGCCGACCGTACGGGCCTGCGGACTCTCGACGCCGCCCGGCGTCGAAACCACGAACAGCAGTTGCGCATCGCCCTTGCCGAACTTCTCCATGAGTGTGGTTGCGGCCCTGGCGGACTCGGAATTGGGGTCCTGGAATCCGCCGGCGGACAGGTGCGCGGCCACCGGCGCACCGAAGATTCCGGCGGCCACCATGAGCATGGCGGCAACGGCGATGGTGCGCTTGGGGGCGGTGATCGCCAGCGTTGCGATGCGGTGCAGGAGCCCGCCTGACTGTTCGACGCCACCGGCCACGACAACCACCCGACCCTCCGCCACCAGCTATTTCAACAGTCGATGACTTTTGTCATCAGTTGATGACTTGTGACGCTACGCCGCCCCTCTGACCAAGTCAACGGTCGCTGACATAAAATCCGGGCATGGCGTCACCGATCCCGCCCGGGCGACCCCGGCATGCCGCGCAGACGCGCGAGGACATCCTCGTAGCGGCGCGGCGGCGGTTCGCAACGGAGGGCTTCGAACGCACCACGCTGCGCGCCATCGCCGCGGACGTCGGTGTCGACGCGGCGTTGGTGACCCGCTATTTCGGTAGCAAGCAGGATCTGTTCGCGACGGCGACCGAATTCCGCATCGACCTTCCCGACCTGACCGAGGTGAGCCCGGACGATATCGCCAACTCGTTGCTGCCGCGCTACTTCGCGGTCTGGGAAGACGATCAGGCGTTCCTGGCACTGCTGCGGGCAGCGATGACGAGCACGGTCGCGGCCGACATCCTCAACCAGACGCTGGCCACCAACGTCGCTCCGGTGCTCGAACACGCCACCCCCGACAACGCCGCCGCCCGCATTGCGGTGACCGATGCCTTCGTCATCGGCCTGGCCATGACCCGGTCGGTGCTGCCCGACCTGCCGGTCGCCGAACTCAGTCGCGACGAACTGAGCCGATGGGCCGGCCCGGTCTTCCGGCAGCTGCTGGTGGGGCCGGCACCGGAATGACGAGGCCCCGCAACGCCATTCAGACGCGCTCCGACATCCTGTCGGCAGCGCGCGAGCGTTTCGGTGCCGAAGGGTACGAACGCACCACGCTGCGCGCCGTGGCCGCCGACGTCGGCGTCGATGCGGCGCTGGTTATCCGCTACTTCGGTAGCAAGCAGGAATTGTTCGCCGCCGCAGCGGAATTCACGATCGATCTACCTGACCTGTCGGGGGTGGACCCCGGCGACGTGGCGGAGATCCTGCTGCCGCGGTTCTTTGCGGTGTGGGAGGAGGACGCAACCTTCGTGGCGCTGCTGCGAGCGGCCACCACCAGCCGGATCGCCGCCGACACCCTGCGGGAAGTGTTCGCCCAGCAGGTCGCACCCAAGCTGGTGACGGCCGTCCCCGACCATCCGCTCGAACGGATCGGACTGATGGGTGCATTTGTGATCGGGCTCGCCACCACCCGGTATGTCCTGGCGAACCCGCCGATGGTGAGCTTGAGCCGGGAGGAGCTGAGCCGGTGGGCCGCGCCGGTGATCACACGTCTGCTGGTCGGGCCGACTCCCTAAGGCTGGATTCGCTCGATCAGCGCCGCGAACGCGTCGCCAACCCCGTCCGGCCGCTCGATCCACGGGAAATGCGCCGCGCCGTCGATGACCCGCCGGATGACGTTCGGTGTGCGGAAACGTTCGGCGTCCCAGAGCGACTGGATGACGATGCGGTCCTCAGCGCCGCTGACGATGAGCGTCGGGAGAACCTCTGGCCACCAGGAAGATTCGTAGGTGTGGTCGAAGTTCTCGTCGGACCACACCACCGCGGCCGGGTTGTACGGCATGCGGCCGAGCAGTTCGGCGCCCGCGGCGACGTTGTCGCCGACGAAGTTCCACGGTGCTGATTCGACGGCGACGTCGCGCAGGTTCTCGGGCGAGGGGTTGGCTTCGTATCTCGCGGTGGCCGCCTCGACCCTCGGTAACGGGTTGCGTTGACACATGGCGGCGAAGACCGGCATCCACGAGGAGTCGGGGGCGGTGCTGATCAGCACCATGCCGCGCAGGCACTCGGCGAGCGCCGGCGTCGACAACAGGTACTCGCCACCGGTCGAATGTCCGATCAAGACGGGATCGGGGACGGCACGCGCGGCTTCGAGCAGTACCTGGGGCCAGCCGCTGTACGGGTCGGCGGGTGCACCGGGCGCGTCGGTGTTGGAGCCGTCACCGGGCAGGTCGACCAGCCAGCAGGTTCCCGGGACGGCGATGGCGTCGACGAGCTCCTGCAGGCTCTCCGATCCGATGCCGGGGCCGCCGGGCAGGAACAGCCAGTTCAGCTCGCCGCGGGTGGTCGCGGCCCTGCGCAGTCGCACACCCGACGGGGTCCAGAAGGTGTCGCGCTCGTCAGCCACGGGGCCAGTGTTGCACGTCCCTCGCGCCACAGGCGCCACTGCGGTTTCGCGGGAGTTTGAGGAGTTCGATGTGCCCACCTACGCGCGACAAGCCGCGACATCAGCGACAGGGGGTGCGTTGTCGCGAATTGTCGCGAATTGTCGCGGGTTGTCGCGGTTGTCGCGCGTTGTCGCGCGTTGTCGCGCCTTATGGGTTGTCGCGGTTGTCGCTAATTGTCGCGGTTGTCGCGCGTTGTCGCGCCAAGCTGGGCAGAGCGTAGTCGCCCGCTGCCCGGTTACTGGTGCGACGTCTGAGGTTGCTGATCCCACCAGTCAAGTACCCGCGTCCCGATCAACGTCAGCCATTTCGACGGCTCCCCGGCCGGCGCGTCGACGTCAAACCACACCCGCCCAGGGAGGCGGCTGAACTGCAGCCACGTGCCGTCGGGTTGCCGGGCCGTCCGGATCATCTCGATGGCGTCGGCCATGCGTGGGTCCGGCGGGCCGAGTGACTCCCGGAAGTAATCCGCGGCATTGAGCACGCTGTAGCGCCAACGGTGCGGATAGCAGAACTGTGACACCCACTCGGCAACGGGCTCGGCCGTGGATAACCGGCGAAACAGCCCGCGCTGCAACAGATAATCCTCACCAGCCCGCCGGGCGGCGCGCACGGCGTCGTCGCCGGGACAGGCCGTCTCATAGGCCAGAAGACCCTTGAGCGCATTGAGCGTCGAATGGTACGACGACCGCGTCGAACCCTCGACCCACTCGCAGTTCCAGCCACCGTCGGGCAGGCGGTGCTCGACGAACCACGCGGCGATACCGCGGACATCGGCGCCGAGCCACACCCCGTTGGCCAGCGTCCACGCGTTGATGCAGCAGTCCACCTCACCGTCCCAGTACGGCAGGTCGTCGTACTCCCACCGGGAATTCTCCGCGATGAGCTCGGCGGTGCGGCGGTGTTGTAGTACCGCGGGGTCAAGGCCCCACTCACGCAGTGAATTCAGGCTCCACGTCGTGGCCGTCCACGGCTGACCGTCCTGCCCCTCTGGGCCGTCGAAGTCGAAGTCGGCGGGAAAGAACGCACCCCCGGCCCACTGCCCGTCGGCGTCCTGATGCTCGAGCAGCTGGGCGCCGAAGCCTTCGGTGCCGACCCGGGCGCGGGTGGCCTCCCACACCTGCGCCGGTTCACCGAGCAGGTCACGCTCGACCTGCCAGCGCAGGGCCGGATCGGAGTCCAACAGCCAGGCGGTGACAGCGTCCGACAGCATGCCTCCGACTGTAGAGGGGCTCCAGACTCGGGTGACATCATGGCGAGCGTGTCTCTTTCCGCCGCTTTTGCCTCCGACAACTCTGCGCCCGCCCATCCCAAGGTCATCGACGCGATCATCCGCGCCAACGACGGCAACCTGCCGTCCTACGGCGGTGACCCGTTCACGTCACGCGCTACCGCGCTGATCAAGGAGACGTTCGACGCCCCCGACGGTCATGTGCTGTTCGCGTTCACCGGGACCGCGGCAAACATCATTGCGCTGGCGGCCGGGGCACGGCCGTGGCACGAGATCCTGTGCAGCGACATCGCGCACTCACTGCTGGACGAGGCAGGCGGGCCGGTCCGGCTCTCCGGCGCACAGCTGACCCGGCTGCCCAGCGACAACGGCATCATCGACGTGGCCGAACTCGACCGGCGCGTCATCCGACGCGGCGAGGTGCATCATTCCCAGCCGCACGTCGTCACCATCACGCAGTCCACCGAGAACGGACGGGTCTGGCCCGTGCCGGCGCTGCACGCGTTCATCGACCGCGCTCACGAATTGGGCCTCGTGGTGCATCTCGACGGATCGCGCATCGCCAATGCCATTGCCGCCACGGGTGTCAGCCCCACGGAAGCGATCGGCGACGCCGATATCGTGACTGTCGGTGGGACCAAGAACGGCATGCTGTTCGGTGACGCCATCCTGGTCCGGAGGCCGGAGCTGTTCGACGGAATCGCGTTCGTGCAGAAGCAGATCGGGCACCTGGCCAGTAAGCACCGATATGTGTCGGCGCAGTTCGAAGCGGTGCTGAGCAACGGACTCTGGCTCGAGACCGCGGCGCACGCCAACGCGATGGCCACACGGTTGAGCGAGGGCCTCACCGCCCATGGCCTGGAACTGGCGAGTCCAGTCGATGCCAACGAGATCTTCGTCAGCCTCGATCCGGCGGCGCACGACAAGGTGGCGACGCGTTTTGCGATCCACCAGCCGGACCGTCTTGTCCCGGTCTACCGGTTCGTCTGCTCCTGGGCGACCACACCGGATGAGGTAGACGAGGCGCTGGCCCTGCTGCAGTAGCGGATCAACCCGTCCGTTGCCACAGGCAGTCGCCGCTCAACTCGATGCTGAAGACGACGGGAAGCACGTCGAAGGCGAGGATCTGGCCCGGCTCACCCACCGATTTCTGAGCCGGGCCAACCTCCCCCGCGCTGACCACAGCGGCTTGCGAAGCGCTGCACACGCTGTCGGCATCCTGCGGAGTGGCCAGCCATGCCCCCGACAGGATCTGCGGATTACGCAGACCCTGCCCGTGTAGTTTAACCGCCGGGCCGTAACTGAACCACCTGTCGCTCGACGGATATGGATCGGTGTACTGCGTCCATGTCCCGTCCGGACAGTCCAGAAAAGATCCGTCGGAGATCTGCGTCATGGCGCCGGACAGTTCACCACAGGACGAACCCGCCTCCGGCGCAACAGGATCCGCGGCGGCAGCCGGCGCGCACACCAGGGCCGCCGCGATACCAGCGATGAAAAGCCGCATGACTAAACCCTACTCAAGTCCGTCTGCATCAGCGCCACGTTGTACTCGTTCCACTGCGACAGCCCCCAGTACAGATACTGCGGGTCCTCGGGCGAGCCATCAACCTTCTTCAGCTGGGATGTCCCCGACCAGGGATGGATCATCGGCGCGTACAGGCCCGGATACTGCGTGGACGTGACCAAGGTGGTTGCCGACGACCAGGTGCCCTCCGGCCGGTCAGCGGTTCGCATCACGACATTGTTCTTGTCGTCGGCATACAACATCACGTACTTCTTCAGATACGGGTTGTACTGCACCGACATCTCGCCAGCACTGGGGTAAGTGGTCTTCTTGCCGAACCCGAGGAAGCCGCTCGTCGTCGTCCCGGGTAAGACCGGCTTGGCCGCCGACGGCTGATTCTTCACCCACGCGGTGCCGTTCCAGTATTCGTACTTGGTCTGGTCGTCGATCTTGAACTGGTTGACACGCGAGAGATACACGGTGCCGCCTCGGCCGGCCGGCGTCCCGTACGAATACACCCATCCCGCAGCCGCTTCCGGCGATCCCTCCGGCGGTTTGACGAACGCGCCCTGCTGAAAGTTCTCATTCCCCTTGATGTACGGCCGGGTCGAGCGGCCGGTGGCGGCGGGACGGATCGACGATGCCGGCACGACGGTCCAGTTCTGTCCGTTGTCGTCCGACCAGCTGATACCGGAATAGTTGGTGGTCCACCGGCCTGGCGTATCCCACGACCGCACCGACATGAACTGGACGTACTGCCTGGTGGCGCCGTTGGCGCCGGCACCGGGCACCGAGATCGCGGCCGTCGGGATGATGGTCACCTCGGGGCCGCGGGCATACCCGTACTTGCCGATGATCTCCCGGGCGAAGTTCGGGTCGGTCATCGGCGACCCGCTATAGGCCCCCGGATCGTGAATGATGCCGTCCGGCACATACAGCCCGTCGCTCAATACACCGTCGGCACTACGCAACAGCACATTGTTGCGCCAGATCCCGGTCATACCTCGGCCGCTGAAGGTGTCGCCGAACGCCATCAGGACCTGACGCTGTTCGATGATCTGGGTGGCCGGGTTGTCGCCGGTGATGCCGTTGTCCCACATGACGCCGACGTCGGTGCCTGCGATACCGAACCGCCGCTCGGTGTCGTTGATGCTGTTGGCCCCGGTCAGCCAGCCGACCCGGACCGTCGGCGGGGTGGTGACCGCGGTGGCCGCCAGCGGTGCGGCGGTACCTTGCACCGCCAACGGTGTGATGCTCTGTTCGGATTCCCGTCGTGCGCCGTACGCGAGTAGCGCCAACGCCGGCACGCCGCCCATCGGTCCCGACGGCGCGTTGTCGGCGTGGGAGCCGAACCCGAAGGCGCCCAACACATTCGACAGGACGCTGGTCAACGTCTGACGCGGTTTGGCCTCCACCGCCGAGGCCACCGTCGCGACCGCCGTCTTGGTGACCTCGACCACAGGCGCCAGGGTCCGCAGCGTGACGGCCGGTGCTTCGGCGACCCGCGCGACGGTATCGACGGTGCGCGCCGCCACAGGGTCGGGATCGGCCGTGATCGAGGTCTTCTCAGTGGTCTTCGCGGCGACCGGTGCCGTGCTGTCCCCCGCCGCCGCGGCGTGCGGTCGCGTCTCGATCTTCAGTGTCACCTGCCGTGATGACTTCTTGGTCTTGTCAGGCCCTGGCGTGGACTTCTGCCCCGCGACCGGCGCACGCTCAGGCTCGGCCTTCGGGTCCCGGTCTTTGATCTTGCCGCTGGTGAGCGCACCACCGCTGCCGACGGCGACCCCGCGCTCGACGATGTCTCGCACCACTCGTGCCAGATCGGGACCCACCTTACGGACCCGCTTCGGCGGCGCTGCCGCGTCCGGTTGCGGCTGCTGTTGCGTGTCTGACGACACCGACGTCGCATCCGAGGGCTCCGGGGTGTCGGCGGACGCGACACCGGTCGCCACGGCGGCGCCCACACCCAGGGCAACCGCCAACGCCCCCACTCGACCAACACAAAACGCTGCGTGCATCGCTGCCCCTCATGACGTTCCCCCGGCACCGATTAAGCGGCCCAATGGTCCCATCCTTCACAGCGACTATTTGCTAAATGGACAAATTCGCTCGGCTACCGGCTTAAGCTGCCGGCGAGGTGATCATGGTAAAAGCAGGTTTGGGGTCCATCCGCGCCACCGCAGTGGCGGCGTGCGTGACGTTTGCGCTGGCGAGCTGTGCCGGTGCGCCGGCATCGGATACCGCGGCGACCACGCCGACCGCGGCAGCACCGTCGCCGTCGGCGTCCCCGGTGAACACGATCGACCCGGGCAACTTCCAGGACGTGATCACCAAAGCCGCCGACGCCCTGGGCGTACCAGGTGCGTTGGTGCTGCTGCAGACGCCGCAGGGCACCTTCACGGCCAAGGTCGGCACCACCGAGATCGGCACACAGACGCCGCCGGAGCCCGACACCCACTTCCGGATCGCCTCGAACACCAAGACGATGACCGGGGCCTTGACCGTACTGCTGGTCCAGGACGGCAAGCTGGCATTCGACGACCCGATCTCGAAATTCGTGCCCGGCGTGCCGGGCGGTGACGCCATCACCATCGCCGACCTGCTCAAGATGCGCAGTGGGCTCTACTGCTACACCAACGCACCGGAGTTCTCGGAGCAACTCGACGCCGACTGGAACAGGGCGTGGGCACCGCAGGACGTGCTCGACATCGCCTTCGCGCATCCGCCGAACGCCACACCGGACGCCGAATACGAATACTGCAATACCAATTTCGCGCTACTCGGGATGGTTGCCGAGAAGGTCGGTGGGCGTCCGCTGAGAGAGCAGTTCGCCGACCGGTTGTTCAAACCTCTTGGTATGGACGGGACCTTGCTGCCCGCGGTCGACGACACCAGCATCCCGCCACCGTTCTCGCACGGGTACATGTACGGCCCGAGCAAATACGCCATGGTCGACGAGGAGTACCCGGCCGACCTGACTGCCGCGGCCCGCGACGGCTCGCTGAAACCGATCGACTACACCAACCAGACCGCGTCGTACGCCACCGCTGCCGGCGGCGCGATCTCCACGGCCGCGGATCTGGCGACGTGGATGCGCGCACTGGTGACCGGCAAGGTGTTCGACGCCGACTATCAGAAGCAGTGGCTGGACAGCGTCCAGGCCGAAGACCCGGACAATCCCGACGGGCAGAAGTACGGCTACGGCATCTCCTATCAACGCTTCAGTCCACACGCCGCGATGTACTACCACGGCGGCGAGTTGCCCGGCTTCAACTCGTTCATGGGATTCGACCCGGATAACGATGTGGCGCTGGTCATCTGGACCAATCTCACGCTGTCCCCCGAAGGCAAGACCACCGCGCAGGCGCTGCTGCCGACCGCACTCGACCAGGTCTACGCCGGATTGAACCTGACCTCGCCGGCGCCGACCACCACGACGACGCGCTGACCTCGCCCGCCGCCGGCGGAGAATCGTGAAGACCGCTAAGCAATTCGGGTAGTCGGTACTCGTGACATCGATCGCGTGACTATGTCACGCTGCATCCAGCACGGAGTTCAGCGCCGCTGTCCGAACTGTCAGGTCGGATGTTGTCGCTGACGCTGTCCACGGGGGAGGACAAACGATGCCGTCAGTTACTGCCGCCTGTCTACAGGGGCACTCACACGTCGCCGGGCCCGGTTCGGCCACGACGCAATCCGATACCGCCGCCGTCTTACCCCTTCTCCGTGTAGCCCCACAGCGCTAGGAGGAGGAGTGTCATGCCCGAGATCGTCGCGATCAGTCTGGACGACCAGAACACGGTGCAACTGGTCCTGTGGGACATGTTCCCGCCCGACGTCGAGCGGCTCACCGTGGTTGACGTCGACGCCATCAATCTGTTCGCTCTCGATGCGGCCTTCGAACAGCGGTGCAATGTCCAGGTGGCAATCGACGAGTCGCAGAGGATCATTCGCGTTCTCTCAGATCGCTTACCCACGGAACCGCCGCCACGGTGCGAAGTGCCCGTGCCTGGGGAATTCATCACCCGAATCTCGACCCAGCCGCAGACCGCACTGGTCGCCGAGGTCTTCACGACGAACGATCCGGCCGATCCGTTCAGCGAGGAATCACAGTCCCTGACAACGTCGCCCCTACTGCACGCGCTGTGCCACAGCGCGTATCTCGCCAACCGGTCAGTGCAATTGACCTCCGACGCCAATCACGTCATCAC
>CAMFLL010000269.1 GCA_945957405.1 uncultured Mycolicibacterium sp.
TTCGAACACCGCGCCCTCGGCCGCCTCGGCATTGGCGGCCAGCGTAGCCGCGTGCCGAACATCCTTCTGTAGCAACGCGCCGGCGATGGGAGCGAGCCGGTCCAGGGTTCCCCCCATCGCGGCGATACTCCCGAACGCGCTGCTGTTGGCCGAACCGCGGCTGATGACCTCACACAGCCGATGGCGGGGGACACCGAGGGCCTCACCGAGTTCGAGGGTGCTCATGGCGGCACCCAGATTCGCGGTGAACAGCAGGTTGTTGAGGATCTTGGCAACCTGGCCGGCTCCGATACCACCGAGGTGCACGACGGGGTCACCGTAGGTCTCGAACACCGGGCGGCAGCGGGCCACGTCGTCGTCGTCGCCACCGACCATCACCAGGAGCTGTCTGCGCTCCACGGCGGGCGCTCCGCCGCTCACCGGTGCGTCGACCACCGAGATGCCGTGCGCTGACGCCCTTTCCGCGAGCTCGCGGCAGGTGTCGGGCGCAACGGTACTGTGCACCACGAGCACGCCCCCGGCAGCCATCCCCGCCAGCAGGCCCTCGGCGCCCTCGGCAAGGGTGCGCACATCGTCATCGCCGACGACGCAGAGGCAGACGATATCGCTGGCGGCGGCCAGCTCGGCCGGAGTGCCCGCGTACTGTGCGGCAGTGTCCGCGTACGGTTCCAGCGACGCGGCGCGGCGCGCCCACAGGGTGGTCTGGTAGCCCGCGTCGACGATCGCGCGCGCCATCGGCCCGCCCTGACTGCCCAATCCGATGAATCCGACACGCATCAACTGGCCTCCATCTCGATGTCGGTGAGTGAACGAAGCACGGCACATTCCTCGACGAACGACAATGCGCTGAGGTGGTACGCGGTTGCGATGTGACCGAGCGACACGTTGTGCCCGCCACCGTCCTGCCGGTGGGTGACGACACGCGGCGCGGCGGTGAACAGCGCCGCGATTTCGGCCACATCGGCATCGGCGGTCGACCACACGCGCTCGAACTCCGCCATGGTGTAGCGCACCGGAACCCTCACCGCGGCAGCCAGTTCAGGCAGATCCCTCCGCCAGTTCTCGACCAGGCCCGCTTCGTAACCCGGAGCCAGTGGACCCGTCTTGATCCGCACCGAACCCGCGACGCCGTCCGGATAGAGGTCGGCCGGCTCCCACAACAGTTGTCGCAACCCGGCCGGAATGTGGTCGCGCGACGCCGTTGCCAGTACGGCGCGCGCCGCATCCTGCTGGTGCAGGCCTGTCCCGGAGATCTCGACACCCAACAGACCGGTGCCGCGCTCATCGGCGGCCATCCGCAACACCAGCTCGCTGCCGTTGGAGTGTGCGAGCAGGAAGACTCCGGCACCGCGTGGACGGTCACCCAGAATGCGGTCGATCACCTGATACGTCATGGAGATTCGACGTGGTGTCGCATCGAATTCGTCCGAGTACAGAGCCGAACTGCCGAACCCGGGCCGGTCCAACGCGACGACGGTATAGCCCAGCGCAGCGCCGAGTCGCAGCAGGCTCAGCCGCGGATGACCGGGGCAGTCGAAATATGCGCTGGTGGTAGCGCCGCCGTGTACCGCCACCACCACCGCGCGCGGATCCGTCGCCTCGGCCAGCAGGCCCGACATCGGTACGCCGTCCACCAGGACGACGCGTGGTGTCGGCGCCCGAGCGGTCACGGGGCCTCGGAGCGCAGCAGGAGCACGCCGCTGGGGGTCAGCCCACCCGAACTCGCCACGGCCACTGCGGCGTCGGCGACCTGCCGAGTGCCGGCCTCGCCGCGCAGCTGCGTCACGGCCTCGTGGATCAGCCCCATTCCGTGTGTGCGGCCGTGGGACAACTGGCCGCCGTGGGTGTTCAGGGGTATGACACCGTCGCGGGCGATGGCCCGGCCGTCGTCGAGGAAGTCTTTCGCCTCGCCGATACCGCAGAACCCCAGTGCCTCGAGCCACGAGAGGCAGTTGAACGTGAAACCGTCGTACAGTTCGGCGACGTCGACATCGCCCGGCCGCAGCGATGTCCGCGACCACAGATGGGCGGACTGGCCCAACACCTGCGGCTCGTGGGTCAGGGTGGTCTGATCCCAGTCGGTGCGCTCGATGATCTGGGTTCCGACCGCCTCAATGTACACCGGCGGTTTGGGTCGGTCGGCCACGGTGTCGACGGCCGACACGATCACGGCCACCGCACCGTCGCAGGGCACGTCACAGTCGTAGAGGCCGAACGGCGTGGTGATCAGGCGCGCCGACAGGTAATCGTCCATCGTCATCGGCTCCCGATAGATCGCCGTCGGGTTGAGCGCGGCGTTCGCTCGCTGATTCAACGCGATCCAGCCCAGCGTCTCGCGCGTCGTGCCGTACCTGTGGAAATGTCGTTGTGCGTTGAGCGCCAACGTATGTGCGGCCGACACTGCGCCGAACGGCGCCTGCCACCCGGTGGTCCTGGCGCCGCCCGGCGGCGCCGCCCGACCGTCCTTCATGAGCTGGTTGAACGTCGCCTCCCACAGTGTGCGGAAGCACAGCACGTGGCGCGCCAGCCCGGCGGCCACCGCCATCATCGCGGCGATGATCGAGCCGCCCGGGCCGAACGTGTCCATGCCGCCGTTGATCCACGTGGGCCGCAGGCCCAGTGCACCTTCGAGCGCGCTGACCCCGCCCTCACCCATACCGGCGACATCCAGACCGGGATAGGTGGACAGGCCGTCGATGTCGGCCAGCGTCAGGCCGGCATCGGCGATCGCGGCCTCGACCGCCTCGATGGTCAGCGCCAGCGGCGGCAGCATGAGCCGCCGCCCCAGCCGGGAGGCGCCGATACCGGTGATCGCCGAGCGGTCCTCGAATTTGTCGGTGGTGAGCATCGGACGGACGTGCCTCCCGAAGGCGGACGGTCCGATCTCGTCGACGGGAAGTGCCGCATGCGTTTTCGGGGCCGACGGGCGGAACAGCGGAAGATAGACATCGGCGTTCTGCTCGAAGACGACCTCGACCACCTGACCGATCACGAGATCGTCGGGATCGGCGTCGACGATGTTGGTCGTCAACCGGACCCGCGGGTCCTCGTCGATCGCCACCTGGGCCACCACGTAGGGGGCCGGGAGGCCCGGGATGGAGAACCGGTGGTTGATGGTGAAGGCAGACAGCACGGCGCGGCCGGAAACGGCGCGTACGCCCATGTTGTGACTATGGCAGTACCGGCAGATCGGTTGCGGGGGATGCAGTAGCGCCGCACAGTCACCGCACTCCTGGATTCGCAGCACACCGTCGGCTCCCGATGTCCAGAAGAACTCGTTCTGCAGCGTCAACTGGGGCAGCGGCATCCTGGTGTCGCCGCTCACCGTGTGAAACCCCATTCGGCTTCGTTGGCATCGGTTTTCAAGGAATCCGCAGGGTCGGCGCCGGCCGGTTCGGTCGGAGGATGCGCGTCGTCGGGGCGGCGTTCGCCGAGTTCCATGATGGCGTGCACGGGGCAGTCCATCAGGGCACGCAGGACGGCGTCGCGATCCTGTTCGTCGATGACGCCGTCGCCGACGAGCGCCGCATAATTCCAGTCGTCGAGCGAGAAGTGGCGCGGCGCGTGTCTGGCGCAGATCCCGAAACCGTCGCACACGGTGCGATCGAGCTTGATGCGCATCGGGGTGCGCGGCTCGCCCGATGTCATCGCACGGTCTCCACTTCGAAGGGACGCTGCGCGGTGAACGGTGTCGCGCCGCAATCCGGGCAGCCACCCGTTAGATGGCCCGCGACCGCGGCCGGGAACCTCTGCAGCAGGCTAGCGGCGATGTTGGTCGCCGCGTCCAGGGTGGCGCACGCACCGCGGCCGCGCAGCACCACCGACCACCGGCGCAACCGGTCCACGTCGTCGTCGGTGGCGGCCCCGTCGCGAAGTGCCCCGGCGGCGGCTGCCATGGCTGCGGTGCCGTTGAAACACGATCCGCACTGCCCCGCGTTCTCGCGGTCGAAGTACGCGAGCACCGACGCCGCGACGGCCACGGGACACTCGTCGGTCAGCACCGAGACCGCACCGCAGCCCAGCCCGCTACCCAGTGCCCGCATGGTCTCGTGATCCAGTGTGGCGTCGAGGAATTCGGGGCCGACCAGGCCGGCGAAATAGCCGCCCATCAGAGCGCCGCTCACCTGTTCGCCAGGTATCTGATGCAGGGCGAGCAGGTCGGATACCGCGACACCGTGCGGTAGTTCGTAGAGGCCCGGCGGCTGATGGCCCCCGGTGACGGTGGCCAGAAATGTACCCGGCGAGGCCGCGGTCCCGGCCTGCCGGTAGGCACCGGCGCCGTGGCGTGCGATGAACGGCAGGTTGGCCAGTGTCTCGACGTTGCTCACCAGTGTCGGAAGTCCGCCGACCCCCTGTTCGAACGGGCGCGGCGGCTTGTCCGTCGGTTTGGCCGGACCGCCGTTGACGGCGCGGACGGCTGCGGTCTCCTCGCCGGCGACATAGCCGGGTCTCACGGTCCGGATGCTCACTGCCACCCCGCCCAGCCCACCGTCATCTCGACCCGGCACCTCGCTCAACGCTGCCCTGACGGTGCGTGCCGCAGCGGGGTCGGACACATACAGGTGGGCATGACGGGCCCCGATGACGTGAGCCGCCAGGCGCAGGCCGTCCAGTACCAGGTGCGGGCGGTGCCGCAGCAGCCACCGGTCCTTGATCGAAGCCGGTTCGCCCTCTTCGCCATTGGCGAGCACCACGGTGTCGCAGCCGCCCACGCCTGCGGCTCGCACGGTGGCAAGCTTGACGGCCAGCGGGAAGGCGGCGCCGCCGCGGCCGAGTAGGCCCGCCGAGCGCACAGATTGCAGCAACGCCTCCGAATCGGCGAGTGGCCGGTAGCCGCCCTGCTCCACGTACTGAGCGTGCGTCTCGAGTTCGGGTGTTGCGAGCAACAGGCGTGCCGGCAGGCCGGGCCACGACCGCACCGTCAGAGTGGCGTTGGTGGCGGTGCTCACGGGTGCCGCCGGGACTCGATCAGCCGGTTACGCTTGCCCGCATGCGAACCGCGGTGGTCCGAGTCGGTGTCGATCCGTCGGGTGCGTTGACACCGGATCGATTGCACACGGGTATGGCGAAGTTGGCGGCCCTGGCGCGCGATATCGGAGCCGAACTGGTCGACAGCGATCTGGGGACCCTGCCCCCGAGCCGGCGCGAGGTCGAACTCCTGATGACGGGCGGCGACATCGCAGAGCTGCAGGGTGTGGCCCAAACGCTGTGCGCCAAGGCATTCGGCTCCGTGCCGGTGGCCGGTGTGGTGACGTTCGTCAGCCGCGGCACCGACGACGACGCCGCCGGGGTGCTGGCAGGTTTCGGGCTCACCGGCGTCATCGACCGGGTGGCCGGCGGCCAGGGCTGGGACATCGTGACCGTCACGCTGGACAAGGCGGATCTGGCGCGGATCCCCGAGAGCCGGATCCACACCGCGCTGGAGGCCACGCTGAACTGCGAGGTCCGCATCGTCACGACCTGAGCGGCGCATCAGCGGCCCACGAAATCGAGGATCGCGGGTGCGGCCTGCACCCAGGTATCGAACATGTTGAACCGCTTGACCTTTCCAGACGCCCGTGCTTCACCGGCCCGCTCCCAGGCATCCTCGGGCCAAGGCGGATCGATCAGGGTCGATCCCTTGATCAGGCAGCTGACTTCCAGTGACGTCCGCTTGGGATGGTCCAGATCGTTCTCGCCGCCGCGGATGATCAGCGTGGGAACCACGACGTTGTCGAACATCTCGTCCTCGACGCCGGGGATCGTCTGGCCGGGCTTCGGGACGAATGCGTTGAGCCAGCGCAGCATCAGCTTGAGGAACTCGTCGGGATCCTGCGCCAGGATGCGGTCGCGGTTGACGGGGTTCTCGGCGCAGCGTTCCTTCCATTCGGCAACGGCGGCAACAGCCTTCATGCCCGCACCGCGCACCGCGAGGATACTCGGCACGATGTAGTACGAGCCCAGGACGAACGAGCCGTATACGCCGCCGACGATGTTCCACACCACGAGTTTTCGGACGATCTCGGGGTAGAGCATGGTGGTGAGCATCGAATCGCGTGCACCACCGGACCCACCGGCGATGATGCAGGGGCCGATGTCCAGTCCGGTGATGAGCGCATGCAGCGTGTGGGCCCGCATATGGGACTCGCTCTGGCCGCGGAATTGCACGTCCGATTTACCGCAGTTGGGCCGGTCCCACAGCAGTACCCGGTAACCGCCCCTGACCAGTTCCTGGGCCAGCGGCCGTAAGCCGGGGATGTCCTTGCTGAAGCGGCCACCCGGGGTGAGCGCGATGAGATCGCCCTCTTTGCCCAGTATTTCGTAGACGACGTTGCCGCCGTTGACCTCGAAGGTCTTTTCCCCGCGTCTCAGCTTCGGGCCGGCACTGTCTACCGACGTCATGCCATCACCAGGACTTCGTTGTCGACGATGCGGACGGGATACGTACGGATGCTCCACTCCGGTTTCACCGCAGTGGTACCGGTGGCCAGTTCGAAACCCCATTGGTGCCAGGGGCAGTAGATGTACTCCAGATCGCGGACCATCACCGCGTCGCCCGGCACGCTCTCGTCCACGATGTTGCGGCCACGGGCCCGGCCCGAGCACAGTGGGCCGCCTTCGTGGGGGCAGTAGTTGGCGATCGCGTAGAAGGCGCCGTTGACGTTGTACACGCCCACTCCGTGCCGTCCGATCGGCACCAGTTTGTGTGTACCGGGCGGAATCTCGTCGACGGTCGCCACGACATGCTCGCGCCCTTGGGCCAGTCGGGGCGGTCTGATGTCCTCTGCCATGCCTAGAAAACCCGGACCTGACCCTCGAGCGCGGGCACCGTCTCCGGCAGGTGATAGGTCTGGATACCGTTACGGAACATGATGGCCTCGCGGGTGTGCTCGGGCAGGTGTTTGACCAGCCAGCGCGGGTCGTCGAACGTCCAGTGTGGGTAATCGCTGCTGTAGAGCAGGATCTTGTCGCATTCCATCCACTGGAAAGCCCTCGACAGCTCCGTCTTGTCCTCGGGGTAGTCCAGCGGTTGAGTGGTGAACTTGATGTGGTCCTTGACGTACTCCGACGGTTTGCGCTTGATCTCCACCCACTTCTTGCGGGCCTCGTAGATGGCGTCCATCCGCCACATCAGCGGCAGGATCCAGGTGAATGCGTGCTCGACGAACACGATCTTGAGGGTGGGGAAGCGGTCGAAGACGCCGTCGAAGATCAGGCTCATCACCTGGTTGGCCGCCAGCAGTGAGTAGGTGACCATGAAATCGTGGTTGTAGCTGGGGAATCCGACCGGCGGGATGGGTAGCGTCTCGAACTGCCCGCGGGACAGGTGGCAGCTCACCGGGATGTCGTGCCTGGTGGCGGCGGCATACACCGGGTCGTACATCGGGTGGCCCCACGACGGGCGCGGTTCGGCCTTGATCAGGACCTGCACCATGTAAGGGTGTTCGGCCCACGTCTCGATCTCGGCCACCGCCGCCTGCGGATCCTCGATCGCCACACAGATGGACCCACGCCAGCGCTGGTGCCAGTTGTTGTGGCTGTCGAGCCAGTGGTTGGCGAGCCACTGGTTGGTGGCGGTACAGAACGCCGACGTGGCCTCTGGGAGTCGCATCTCGCCGTGCGTCGGCTCAAGGATCGCGATATCGGAGCCCGCCTCCATGATGAGCTGTTTGAGGGCCAGTTCCGGGTCACTGCAGGCGAATTCGCCATCGGGAGGAAAGGCGTCGACACGCATCGCATAGGAGTGGGCATAGTCCGGGGCGTCGTAGTAGATCGACTCGCCGACCTTGTGGTTCAGGAAGTACTTCGTCCGCCAGGGCTCCGGGATGTAGTCCACCAGTTCGCCCCGGCGGGGCATGGGATGCACATCAGAGTCGACGCAACGCACCGGGACACGCTCGGTGGGCGTCTTCCGCTGCGCGATATCGTGCTCCGTCGTCGTCATCGTCGCTCCTTCGCTACGGGGTGACCCGGCCGGCGGACACGGATGGCACCTCGATGCCGTAGAGCTCAGCGGCATTGCGCCAGCAGTACTTGTCGCGCTGTTCGGCGCTGAAGGCACGGGGCACGACGAGGTCCGACAGATTCCAGTGCGGGTAGCTGGACCCGAACATCGTCATATCGTCCTTACCGGTGAATCCGAACCATTCGCCTGCGAATTCGGTGTCCCCGGGTCCGTCGAAGGCGCCCTGGACGAAGTACACGTGGCCGGGCAGATAGTCGCTGGGCATCTTGGGGGCCCACGGTGTCTGCTCCAGATGTGGGCGTCCGAAACAGTCCATCCGCCAGATGAAGGGTGTCAGCATGTCGCCCGCGCCGTCGGACCAGACGAATTTCAGGGCGTCGAACCTCTCGAACACACCTTCGGCGATCATGTTCATCACGTGGTAGAGGTAGTTCAACGACATGAACGACAGATACTGCTCGTACGTCAGCGTCCTACCCGAAGGTGTTGGCGGGAAGGCTATCCCGGCACCTACCTCGATATGCGCGGCGACCGGGAGGCCGGCGGCTGCCGCGGCCTCCCACAACGGCCAGAATTGGGGCTTGCCGTAGAGTTCGCGTGACTGCAGCGGGATGCCGATCTGCACCACCCGGGGATGATCCCGGTACTTCTCGATCTCGCGCAGCGCGCCGGTGATGTCGTCCGGGTCGACGCGGATGGTGCCGCGGAACCGGTCGCCGTACCTGTCGTGTTCGAGCCAGCGCGTCACCATCATCTCGTTGTGGGCCGCGGCGATCGCGGTGCCCAGATGGCGGTCGGGCATGATGCCGCGCGTCATCGGATGGAGTACTGCCACGTCGACGCCTCGGTGCTCGAACAGGTGGGCGGCCACGACGTCGACGTCGGAGCCGGGATACTGCCCTTCGGGACCTTTCGTGCCCGTGGCGTATTCACCGCCCGGCGCGCCGTACCAGTCCATCTCGTAGTCGGGGAAGCCGCGGCTGCGGAAGGGCTCGCGCATGAAGTTCTGCCGCAGATCTCTGTTGGACCCGAAGAAGATGTGCACGCTGGCATCGATGACCGGCGTTCGGACGGTGTCGTCACCGATGTCGATCTCGATCATGCGCGCACGCCGCAGTCGGCCATGTGGTCCATAGTACAACCCGGTTCTTCGAGAGCAAGAATGGAATTCTCACCTACCTCAGCGTGCTGAGCTGCGTCACTGGTATTGAGAATTCAATTCTGCTGAACCGGAATGATATTCTCCTCGAGGATGCCGGCGGCGGAACGGCGGCCCACCGACCGATCGGAGAGCGGACGTGCGGCTCACGTTTGACCGCGATGTCGAGGAGTTCCGGGCGCAGTTCATCGCATTTCTCGATGAGCATCTGCCGCCCGAGGCCGACACCGCGGAGCGCACTCGGTCGTGTTCTCACATCCCCGGGTGGGCCAAGCGTTGGCAGCGCATCCAGTTCGACAACGGGTGGCTGCTGCCGGGTAATCCACCTGAGTTCGGCGGCCGCGATGCCACCGTGATGCAGCAGTATGCACACCGAGAGGAATTGTCGAGGCGGCGGATCTACCACAGCTTCAACCCGCAGGGCGTCGGTATCGTCGCCGCGTCGATCCTGTCGTTCGGCTCCGATGACCAGAAGCAGAAGTGGGCGGTGCCGATCCTGCGTGCCGAGATCACCGCATCGGTGGGTATGAGTGAACCGGGCGCCGGGTCGGACCTGGCGTCGCTGCGGACCAGGGCGGAGGTGCACGGTGACCACTTCGTCGTCAACGGACAGAAGGTGTGGACGTCGGGTGCGCATGACGCCGACGTGTTGCTCACCTTCGTCCGTACCGACCCGGATGTGCCCAAACACAAGGGTCTTTCGGTCCTGCTGATCCCTACCGCGAGCGAAGGCCTGGTGCGCAGGCCGTTTCCGACGGTGTGCGATCACGATGATCTGGATTTCAACGAGGTGTTCTTCACCGATGTCGCCGTGCCCCGGGACAACCTCGTGGGTCCGCTGAACGGTGGTTGGCGGGTGGCCAACGGTGCGCTGGGCCACGAACGCACGATGATGTGGATGCAGTACGCCGACCGGTTGCACAACCTGGTTCAGGACTTCCGTCCCACCGATGCGCTGTCCCGCGACCGTTACGCCACACTGCTGATGGATCGGCAGGCGCTGCAACTACTGGGGTCGGCTGCCATCGCCAAGGCCGCGCGCGGCGAGGTGGACATGACGGCGATCTCGGTACTCAAGGTGCTGGGTTCGGAGGCCGAGCGTGATGCCACTGAGGCCGCGCTCCACCACGCCGGTGTCGAGGGGCTGCGGCATCCGGCCAACACCTCGGACTTCCGGCCCTACGATCTGGACTACCTCTCGGCCAGCTGGATCGAGCGGTATTTCCGCAGCTTCGCCGGCACCATCGCCGGCGGCACCTCGGAGATCCAGCGCAACATCATCGCCCGCGGACTCATGAACTGACCGCTCGACTGGTGAACCCCTTCCGCCGAGCAGACGCAAGGGGCCCACATTTGCGGCGAAAAAGGGGCCCTGTGCGTCTGCTCGGCGGAAAAAAAGGGGGGCTTCACCAGTCGATGACGGCGGCTTCCTTGCGTTCCGTGATCGGCCGGGCGAGTTCCTGCTCGTCGCAGATGCGCTGGAGCATCTTCAGTGTCTCGTCGCTGTCTCTTATACACATCTCCGAGCCCACGAGACTAAGGCGAATCTCG
>CAMFLL010000270.1 GCA_945957405.1 uncultured Mycolicibacterium sp.
CTCGCCGGCAGATCTGAGCTCGGGAATCGTGGTTGGGGAACTGCGGACCGGTGACATCGGCCGCCTCGGTGCCGGCGGGTACTACGAGATCCTGGGTAGGCGTGCGCGTTTCGTCAAGATGTACGGCCTGCGCGTCGATCTGCAGCGCGTGCAGGACGTGCTGACGGATCGCGGCATCACCAGTCTGTGCACCACGACGGACGACGAACGCCTGGTGGTGGCTGTGGAGGGGGAGTCCACCGGACTGGCGGCGGCCGTCGCTGCCGAGGTCGCGGGGGTTCCCGAGAACGCCGTGACCGCGCTGACCATGCCTGCGCTGCCCATGGTGTCGGCCGGCAAACCGGACTACGGCGCGGTTCGCACCGCTGCGACCCTGATGAGTCGCGCCGGTGGCGACGAGGCGGCGGTCCGTGATGTGTTCGCCAAGGTGCTTCACGTCAATCGCGCCGCGATCCGTCCCGACAGCACCTTCCTGTCGCTCGGCGGTACGTCGCTGAATTACGTGACGGCCTCGGTGCTGCTGGAACCACTGCTGACCCGGTTGCCGCCCGGCTGGCAGCAGTGGCCGGTGGCGCGACTGGAGACGCTGGCCCGGACCAGGAAGACGCCACGTCGCTGGTTCGCCGCATCGCTGGAGACCAGTGTCGCGTTGCGCGCCGCAGCAATCGTCTTGATCGTCGGGTCGCACGTGGGACTGTTCGAGCTGTGGGGCGGTGCCCATATCCTCCTCGGGATCGCCGGCTACAACTTCGCCAGGTTCTGCCTGACGCCCGTGGATCGGTCAGAGCGAATTCGCCACCTGCGCATGACGATCGCCTGGATCGCCGTCCCGTCGATCGCGTGGATCGCCCTGGTGTTACTGCTCTTCGACGACTACCGCTGGACCAATCTGCTCCTGGCCAACAAGATTCTGGGGCCCTCGGACAGTTTGACCGCTGGCCGGCTGTGGTTCATCGAAGTGTTGGTGTACACCTTGATCGCGTTGACCCTGATCTTTGCGATCCCGGTCATCGATCGAATGGAGCGCCGGTACGGGTTCGGGATGGCGTTGGCATTTCTGGGCTTCGGTATGGTGCTGCGCTACGACCTGCCGGGGTTCGACCTGGGGCGCCAAGCCTGGTTCACCTACCTCGCATTCTGGTTCTTCGCGGCCGGTTGGGCGGCCGGCAAGGCCCGTAACTCCTGGCAGCGCCTGGTGGTGAGCGCGGTCCTGGTGATCGGTATCTACGGGTACTTCGACAGCATCCAGCGTGATCTCATCGTGCTCGTCGGACTGCTCGTGCTGATCTGGGCACCCACGCTGCGCGCACCCGAACCGTTGCCACTGATCGCCGGTGTCGTCGCCGAGGCGTCACTGTTCATCTACCTCACCCATTTTCAGATCTATCCGCTGTTCGACGAGCACCCCGTCGTCGCCGTGGTGATCGCCATCATCACCGGAATCCTCATCGCCAGACTGCTGTTCGTGGTGCGGCGCCGCTGGTCGACGAGGACGACGACACCGGCTGGTGTCACAGCGCATTCCGTGTGAGTCGTCGGCGGCCGCCTCGGCCGTCCTCAGCGTTGCTTCAGTACACCGTCGGTACGGTCCGCACCATGAGCGAGACGTCGCGACTCCGGGCACCTGGCGCCAAGCGAGTCATGCTGAGCAAGGTGCCCGAGATCACGGTGTGGTTCTGGGTCATCAAGATCCTGTGCACCACCGTCGGAGAGAGCTTCGCCGACTGGATCAACATGACGATGGGTGTCGGCTTGGCGAACACCGCGTTGATCTTCACCGCCGTTCTGGGCGGCGTCCTGGCCTGGCAGCTGCGCCTCGATCACTATGTTCCCGTGGTGTACTGGCTGGCGGTCGTCATAGTGAGCGTCACCGGGACGCTGTACACCGACCTTCTCACCGACAGCCTCGCAGTCCCACTTGCGTTGAGCACCACAGTGTTCGCGGTGGCACTCGTCATCGTCTTCGCGGTGTGGTTCATGCGTGAGCACACCCTGTCGATCCACAGCATCGTGACGACGCCGCGGGAACTGTTCTACTGGCTTGCCGTCCTCATCACGTTCGCACTCGGCACCGCGGTCGGCGACTGGACACTCCAACTCACCGGCTGGGGTCCGGGAACCTCGGTGCTGTTGCCGGCCGCTCTGATCGCGGCGGTGATCGTCGGCTGGCGGTTGGGCGCCAACCCCGTGCTGGCGTTCTGGCTCGCCTACGTCCTCACCCGCCCGCTCGGCGCCAATCTCGGCGACTGGCTGGCGACCCCGGCCACCGATCACGGACTGGGTCTCGGCACGGCCATGACCAGTGTCGTCTTCCTGCTGGCGATCCTCGCGACCGTCCTCTACCTGACGCGCAGCAGGCGCGATGTCATCGATGCACAGACACCGTCGCCGACGAGCCCGGCACCTGTCCGTCGGCGACGCGAGCACCTCCTGCTGGCCTACTTCGGCGTCGTTACGCTTGCGACCGGGGTTCTGCTGACATGGGCTGCGGGTCAACCGCATCAGGCACTGGGTGCCGACGAGGGCGAATCAGGTGCCGCGACGGCGCCGGTCGCGATGCCCCCGGGTCGGGTGAGCGCACACTTCCCGGCTGGCGCGGTGGCACACTTCCGCGTCATCGTCGACGATACGCTGACCAAGGTGCTGGCCGGTGATCAAGCCGGCGCCACCGCCCGGATCAAAGACCTTGAAACCGCCTGGGACGCCGAACAACCGACGCTGCAACCCATGGACGACGCGACGTGGACGGCGCTGGACGGGCAGATCGACGCCGCCCTGAGCGCGGTACGCGCGCCGGCGCCCGACACGGCGGCCGAGTCGCAGAGCCTGGGCGCTCTGAGGTCGTCGCTCAGCTGAGAGCCACGAGTGTCAGCACGGTGCCCCGGGCGGGGTGTAGTAGGGCACACCCTCGACGGTGTAGCAAGGCACCTCGCCATACACGTACGGGTCATGTGCTGCGGCGATGGCCGCGCCGGTGGCGACATCGCCTGCGATGCTCGTGCACCCGCCCGCGGCGAAGTGGCGCCCGTCAGCTCCCGCGCAGATGTCGGCGCGGGCATCGGGGGCGGTGATGATGGGTGAAATAGCCGCTGTTGCGGTGAACACCGCAGCGGCAGACAGCACGATCGCTGTGCGCTTGTTCATCGGTCCTCCTGTGAAAGCGGTGCAACCTCCGTGATCAGAAGATCTGATCCTGCCCGAAGTGAAGCACTTCCTGCGTGCACCGTCATGGGAACGATGCGCTTTCACAGGACTGGTCGGCCCGGCCAGGGCATGAGCCGTGGCCGGGCCGGGAGACCAGGGCGCTAGAACCAGACTTTGCGGCCGCCGACCGGGCGGCCGACCGCACCGAGGATCCACAGGATGATCCCCACCACGACGAGGATTCCGCCGATGGTATAGAGGATCGAGATACCGGCGAAGTAGCCGATCAACAGCAGGACGATGCCGAGCACAATCATTTGGTCAATCCGATCCGATGAGTAGGAACGTATAACTGCCGGGAGAGGAATTGCCCGTTCCGTCAAAACCAAACTCCTCCGACGGCAATCGTTTTCAAAATGAGATGCGCCCGCCCGGGCGGGTTCCTACCATCGACCGATGGTCAGGAAAGCCACTCTCGAGCCCATCACCTGGGTCGACGCCATCGCGGGTCGGCCCGTGGTGGCCACCGCCCTGGGCTCGGTCGGGGTGTCGACATCGGGTCTGTTCGTGGCGTTCTCGGCGACATCACCCGGTACGGCAACGTTGTTCCGGTGCGTTTTCGCCCTGCCCGCGCTGATACCGCTGGCGGTCTCTGAACGGCGCCACCGCGGCGGGCCCACCCGGTCGCAGCATCTGTGGGCGGCGTGCGCCGGCCTGTTGTTTGCGGCGGACGCCATGTTGTGGACCCAGGCGATCCACGAGGTGGGCGTCGGATTGTCGGCGGTGCTGGTGAACACCCAGGTGATGATGGTGCCGGTGCTGGCCAGGCTGGTCGACGGAGAACCACTGAGCGGGCGTTTCCTGGCGTTGCTGCCCGCCGTTGCCGTCGGCGTCGTCCTGACCGGGGGACTGGTCGATGCCGGCGTGACCGGCACCGACCCGGTCGCGGGAACGGTGCACTCGGCACTTGCCGCCCTGTGTTATTCGGTGTTTCTGTTCTTGTTGCGCCGCGGTGGTACGGACCGGCCGCTGGTCCAGTCCTACTCGACGATCATGGTCTCGGCTGCCGCGGCTGCCGTGATCGGCGGTTCGGTGTGGGGCGGCCTCACGTGGAGCCCGGGGTGGGCGGCGATGGGCTGGCTGGTGCTCACCGCGCTGTGCGGACAGGTGCTCGGCTGGCTGCTGATCGCGCTCGGCGGGCCGGGGTTGAAGGCCGAAATCGGTTCGGCGCTACTGCTTCTGACGCCGGTCAGTGCCCTGGTCCTGGGCGCTGCATGCCTTGCCGAGGCGCCGTCGGGCACGCAACTGCTCGGGTGCCTGATGATCCTGGGGTGTGCCTACCTCATCACGGCGAATCCCGGCCGGGGGTGAGAGCCTCGCCAACGCCGAACGTGCGCTCACTGCGATTTGCAGGCCACTTTTTCGCACCACACGCACACTCGGTGTTCAGGCGCAGTCGGCGCAGATGCTGGCCCCGTCGCCAGAATTCACCCGGCGGCTCTGGTGCTGCACGAGAAAACAGCTGCCACACATGAACTCATCTGTCTGCCGCGGGATGACCGTCATAGAGAATTCTTCGCCGGACAGGTCGGCGCCGGGCAGTTCGAACCTGTCCGGCATCTCGTTCAGGTCATCGTCCAGTTCACCGGCTGGTGTCCCGGACAGCTCTGAGCCCAGGCCGGCCAGGGCGTCGTTGTCGGGTTCGTCCTGGCTCCGGCGGCGGGGAGCGTCGTAATCTACCGTCGTCGACATGCTGCTCCTCCTGGGGTACGCCACACGTGCATGAGTGCGCACGTTGTACCCACTGGAAGAGGTGGTTACACCACAGATCGACGCCGGCGCCGTGGGTCCCGGGGTGAGGTCAGCGGCCGACCGCGTCAGCTGCTCAGAACTGGTCGAGGCTGAAGTACTGGGTCTCCTGGAATTCGTGCATACCCTCGCGGGAGCCCTCCCGGCCGAGGCCGCTCTGTTTGGTACCGCCGAACGGAGCCGACGGGTCGGACACCGCGCCGCGGTTGATCCCGACCATGCCGGCATCGATAGCGCTCGCGATCCGCATCGCATCTTGCAGACGGCCCGCGAAGACGTAGGCGGCCAGGCCGTACTCGGTGTCGTTGACCCAGCGGCGCAGGTCGTCTTCGTCGTCCCAGATCACCACCGGCGCCACGGGACCGAAGATCTCCTGGCGCAGGATGTCGGCGGTCGGGGCGACGCCGGTCAGCACCGTGGGAGCGACGAAATGGCCATGGGCGGGCACCCAGGCGCGCGCGGCGATGCTGGCGCCTGCGGCCACCGTCTCATCGATCAGCCGTGTCACGTTGCCTACGGCACGGGTGCTGATCAGCGGACCGACCTGCGACGACGGATCCGAGGCGGGTCCGACACGCAGTGCCTCCACCGCCGCACCGAATTTCGCGACGAACTCGTCGGCGACATCGGCGTGGACGTAGAACCGGTTGGCCGCCGTGCACGCCTGACCGCTGCCACGGAACTTCGCGGTCATCGCGCCGGCGACTGCGGCGTCCACGTCGGCGTCAGCCGTGACGACGAACGGCGCGTTGCCGCCCAGCTCCATGCTCGCGTTGACGATCCGGTCGGCAGCCTGCTTGAGCAGCGTTCGGCCGACGCCGGTGGATCCGGTGAACGAGATCTTGCGAATCCTGCTGTCGGCCAGCCACGTCGACACCACGGCCGGCGCGTCGGTGGTCGGGACGATGTTGACCACGCCCGCCGGAACGCCGGCCCGGTCGAGCAGCTCGGCGATCGCCAGCGCGGTCAACGGTGTCTCGGCGGCCGGTTTGAGCACCACCGAACAACCGGCGGCCAGCGCAGGCGCGAGCTTGCGGGTTGCCATGGCAGCGGGGAAGTTCCACGGGGTGACCAGTGCGGCGGGCCCCACGGGACGGTGCGTCACGATGGTGTGCGCACCGCCGGAGGGGCTGATGCCGTAGGCGCCGTCGGTGCGGACCGCTTCCTCGGAATACCAGCGGAAGAAGTCGGCCGCGTAGGCGACTTCGGCGCTGGCGTCCGCCTGCGACTTGCCGTTCTCGGCACAGATCAGCGCGGTCAGTCGGTCGGCGTCTTCGATCATCAGATCGTAGGCGCGACGCAGTATCTCGGCCCGACGGCGCGGCGCAGTGGCAGCCCACGGCCCGAAGGCCGCGTCGGCGGCATCCACAGCGGATGTCGCCTCGGCCACACCAGCGTCGCTCACCTCTGCGATCGGGGCCCCGGTCGCCGGGTCGTCGACCACGAATGTGGTTGTCGTACCCAGTGACTGGCCGTCGATGCGGACGGCGTGCTTGGTATCCAGTTCAGCGATCACGTCATGGATGTTCACCGGTTCACTCCTTAGGGGTAGAGGCCACGCAATTGTGCGGCTTCGGCGACCCGCTCGACGGCGAGGCACGTTGCAGCGGTTCGCAACGGGAGATCGAGCTTAGCGGCATGGGCATTGACGTGATCCCATGCGGTCAGCATACGTTCGGCCAGTCGGGTCTCGACCTCGTCGGCACGCCACCAGTAGGCCTGGTTGGCCTGCACCCATTCGAAGTACGACACGATGACCCCGCCGGCGTTCGCGAGAATGTCCGGCACGACCAGCTTTCCGCTGTCGTTCAGGATGCGGTCGGCCTCTGGTGTGGTGGGTCCGTTCGCGCCTTCGACGATCACCGAGGCCCGCACGGCGCCGGCGTTGCCGGCGTGGATGACACCTTCGACGGCGGCGGGCACCAGCAGGTCGACGTCGGCCTCCAGCAGGAGAGCATGGTCGAACTCACCGGAAGACGGGAAGCCCACCACCGAACCGGTGCGCTCCACGTGGATTTCGAGTGCCGGGACGTCCAGACCTGTGGATGCCGCGATGGCGCCGTATTGGTCGGACACGGCGACCACCCGTACGCCCGCGTCATGGAGGAAACGTGCGGTATGGCGACCGACCTTGCCGAAACCCTGCACGGCCGCGGTGGCGCCCTCGGCGCGGATACCGCGAGATGCCAACGCCGCCAGCGCGACATGCACCACGCCGCGTGAGGTGGCGGTGCCGCGCCCCAGCGAACCGCCCAGGCTCACCGGCTTGCCGGTGGTGACACCGAGCACGGTGTGCCCGCGCTGAACCGAGTAGGTGTCCATCAGCCACGCCATGGTCTGCTCGTCGGTGCCGACATCCGGGGCGGGGATGTCGTGACCCGGTCCGATCAGCGGGCTGATCTCACTGGTGTAGCGCCGCGTGACACGTTCGAGTTCGGTTGCGCTGTACTGACGGGGATCGATCCGTACGCCGCCCTTTGCGCCGCCGTACGGCACGTCGAGCAGCGCGCACTTCCACGTCATCCACATCGCCAGCGCGCGCACCTCGTCGAGCGTGACGTCGGGGGAGTAGCGCAGGCCGCCCTTGGCGGGGCCGCGGGAGACGTTGTGCTGCACACGGTGACCGATGAGCAGTTCGATCTCACCGGTGTCGCGACGCAGCGGTATGCCGACGGTGACCTCGCGGCGCGGCGTGGCCAGCATGTCGTAGACGCCGTCGTCGTAACCCAGGATCGTCGTCGCTTCGCGCAGTTGGGCACGGGCGTCGTCGAATGGACTGGTGAGCACCGACGCCATGGTCGGAGTGGCCAGGGTCATCAGTTCTCCCGGAACGCGTCTTCGAGGATGTCGAGACCCTCGGCCAGCAGATGATCAGGCATGGCCAGCGGCGGCAGGAACCGCAGGACGTTGCCGTAGGTGCCACAGGTCAGCACGATGAGGCCGCGCGCATGTGCGAACGCCGCAATGCGCTGCGTCAGAGCGGCATCGGGCTGTGCGGTCTCGGCGTCGACGATCTCGACGGCGATCATCGCGCCGCGGCCGCGAACCTCCCCGACGCGGGCGTCGCGGGCCTGCAGCGCCGTGAACCGTTGCGTCATGGTCTCGCCGATCTGCCGGGCCTTTTCGACCAGGCCGTCGGTGGCGATGGTGTCGATCACGGCGAGGGCAGCCGCACACGCCAACGGGTTACCGCCGTACGTGCCGCCGAGCCCGCCGGAGTGCGGGGCGTCCATGATCTCGGCCCGCCCGGTGACCGCCGAGAGCGGCAGCCCACCGGCAATACCCTTGGCGGTGACGATGAGGTCGGGAGTGATGCCGTCGTGCTCGCAGGCGAACATCGCACCGGTCCGGGCAAACCCGGTCTGGACCTCGTCGGCGATGAACACCACGCCGTTGGCGCGGCACCAGTCGACGAGTGTCGCGAGGAAACCGGCGGCGGGCACGATGAATCCGCCTTCGCCCTGGATGGGCTCGATGATCATGGCGGCTAGATTCTCCGCGCCGACCTGCTTGTCGATGATCGAGATCGCCCGTTGGGCGGCAGCCACGCCGTCGACGTCGCCGTCGCGGAACGGATACGACAGCGGAGCGCGGTAGACCTCCGGCGCGAACGGGCCGAACCCGCTCTTGTACGGCTTGTTCTTCGCCGTCAGCGCCATGGTCAGGTTGGTGCGTCCGTGGTAGGCGTGGTCGAACGCCACGACGGCCTGCTTACCGGTGTGGGCACGCGCGATCTTGACCGCGTTCTCGACTGCTTCGGCGCCCGAGTTGAACAACACGGTGCGCTTGTCGTGGTCGCCGGGTGTGAGGCGGTTGAGCGCCTCGGCCACCTCGACGTAGCCCGCGTAGGGCGTCACCATGAAGCAGGTGTGGGTGAAGGCCTGCACCTGGGTGGTCACGGCATCGACCACCGCGGGAGCGCTGTTGCCGACCGTGGTGACCGCGATACCCGAGCCGAAGTCGATCAGCGAGTTGCCGTCGACGTCGACCACGACACCGCCGCCTGCAGCTTGTACGTAGACCGGCAGGGTGGTTCCCACACCGGCGGGCACAGCGGCCGCCTTGCGGGCCTGCAGCTGCTGGGACAGCGGTCCCGGAATGGCTGTGACCAGCCGTCGTTCCTGGGTGAGCTCGGGGGCGCCTGTGATCAGTTGCGCGGTCATCGGTCCTCCTCAGACACGGGTTCAGATGAGACGACGGTAGGCCGCGGCGCGCTCGAAAGCTCTATACAAAGTGCACAAGTTTGATGTCGAACCTGTGCAAGAATGACACTCATGGTCGCGGTCAAGGAATTGCTTGCGCAGGAGGACCTGGAGCTTCGACCCGTCCACGTGCCGAACCCGGATGTCGGCATCAGATGGGTGGCCACCAGTGAGTTGCCCGATCCCGCCCCGTTCTTCGAGGGTGGCGAGGTGCTGCTGACCACCGGGTTGCAGACCGCCGCATGGACCAGCGAGTGGCAGCGTTACGTACAGTCCCTGGTCAGCGCGGGCACGGTGGCCGTCGGGCTGGCGATCGGGTTGACCTATGCCGAGACGCCCGAGGATCTCGTCGATGCGTGCCGGACGGGCGGCCTCAACCTGTTCGAGGTTCCGCGGCGCACGCCGTTCGTCGCGGTCAGCCACCGGATCTCCCGGCTGCTGGCCGAGCAGGAAGAGGCTGGTGCGCGCGAAGCGCTGTCGGTGCAGCGCAAGCTCACCGCCGCGGCCGCCAAGCCCGACCCGATCCGTGCGGTGACACATGTGCTCGCCGAGGCGCTCGGAGGGGCGGCGGCGATCGTGTCACCGGATGGCCGCACCGAACTCGAGCCGGTCGGCAGCCGCCGTCACGAGATCCATGTCGAGGACCTCGCCGGCGAACTGCACCGGCTGCGTTCGAGCAGGTCCGCGGGCACTTTCACGACACCCACCGCGACCACACTGTTGCAGCCACTGGCGGTCGCCGGCCGGCGGGGCAGCGTCCTGGTCGCTCTCGGGCCGCCGAAACTCACCGAAGCACAGCGCAGCGCGGTAACCACCGCCGTGGCACTACTGGGTCTGATCGGCGAACAGCGCCAGCACTCGGCGGAGACCTACCGGCGGCTCCGCGGCCGCGCGGTCGATCTGCTGGTGTCCGATGACAGCCACACAGCCGAACTGATACTGGGTATCGAGCCGGGAGCGCCGTCGCTACCCTCGCCGCTGCGGGTCATCCTGGCGGTGGGCACAACCCAGGCGGTGGAGGACGCCACGGCGGCGTTCGAGCACATCCGTATCGCGGTGTCCGAATCTCCGACCGACCTGTGCGTCATCGCCGGTCCCGGCGACGCGGCAGCGGTGGCCGGGCAGCTGGCCGAACTCGGCATGCGGGTGGGTGTCGGCAGTGTGGTCGAAGCCGACCATGCATCCGAGAGTCACCGCACGGCGGGACTGTCACTGGCGCAGGCCACACCGGCCATCCCGGTCGTCGAATGGGAGCACGTGCTGCGCCAGGGGCCGCTCGGGTTGATCGACAGCGCCGCCGCGCAACGTTTCGCCACGTCGTTTCTGGGTGCTCTGGACGGTGAGCAGCTCGAGATCCTGCGGAGCTTCCTGCGTCATCACGGCTCGCGGCTGCGGGTGGCCGAAGAGCTCGGTCTGCACCGTAATACCGTCCGCAACCGCCTCGATGCCATCGAGGCGCTGCTGCCGGGGTCACTCGACGATCCACAGGTC
>CAMFLL010000271.1 GCA_945957405.1 uncultured Mycolicibacterium sp.
CCCTGCTACCTGAACAGCGTGCTTCCGCAACGGCCGTGCCGAGTCAGCAGGGCGCCACCGCAATCTTCGCCGGCTCCGATCAGGGAGCGCCGCGCTCCGGCGCCAACCGTCTACACGTCAGATGTGGTGTAGCGGGTCTTGACCGGGGGTGCGGCTAGCAACGGCGGCAGGTCGACGATCTTGCCGTCACCCGCTCGGAAGCTCCGATATGCCTCGTCGGCCTCGACAGACGCCCAGCTCTCGTAGATGATCCAGTGCGCCGGGTCATCGTCGTCGACGAGCACGTCGGTGATCAGATTCCCATCGAATGCGCGCGTTTTTGCCAGTTCATGCCGAAACAACTCGGTCGCCTGCGAGACGGATTCGGGTTTGAATTTCAGCTCGAGAAGCACGGTGACGGGCATGAGAGCTTCCTCGCGTTCCTGGTTGGCCGATCGGGATTGCACCCGCAGCACACCGTACACCGCGGACGTCGACAGCCGGGGTGACGCATGCCCCGCTAGCCCCCGGGATCCGCTACCCGCTACAAGGAAGAGACGGTCACACGCTTCATCTCTGACAGCAAAACAGTACGGCAACAATTAAATTCGCGGCCACCTCTGCACTAGGGAGCTATTGACCATGCGTGCCCAATCGGGTGCCTGCTGCGGCCTGCACAAGATCGATGAGCGCCATCACGGCGCCTGACGTCTCGCGATGACGCGGATAGCACAGCGAGATCTGACGTTGGACCAGTTGCTCTCGCGGCTCCAGCCACGTGAGCGCAGGGTCGCCGGCCGTCCGCGCAGCGAGGCGCCCTACGCACGCGTGGCCCAGGCCGACGGCGACCAGACGTTGAAGAGCCAGATTGTCGTCGGTCCGGTGCACGATCACCGGATTGATGCCGCGGTCGGAAAGCAACTGTTCCAGTTGCTTCTGGGTGCTCCATCGAAGTCGCCACGCCACCATCGGCTGATTGTCGAGAACATCGAAGCTGGGCCGCGATTCGCTGCTGATGGGGTTGTCTCGAGGTGTCAGGATCACCCACGGGTCGTCGAAAAGTGGAATGACTTCTACACGTTCATCGGGCGGCGGATTGAGTGCGAACGCGACATCCAGCGTGCCTTCGATCAGGGCAGCGATCAGGTCAGTGGTTTCGGTGATCTCGCTGACGTGGACGGGGACTCCGGGACGCTCTTTGGAGAATGCGCGCAGAGCAGTCGGCAGGAGCTCGGCGGCTGCCGTGCGGAACGCCCCGATTCGAATCGGCCGCCGGGCAGGCAGATTCGCCTCCCGGATGTCGGCCTTCATGGCCTCGATGGCGACGAGCGCCCGTCTGGCGTTGCGATAAGCGGCCTCGCCCGACGGGGTGAGCGAGACGGTCCCTCGACCACCGGGCCGGTGAAAGAGTTTGGTGTCGAAAGCTGTCTCCAGAACCGCGATCTGATGCGAGATCGTCGACTGGGTGTAGCCCAGGATTTGACCGGCCGCGCGAAATGAACCCTGATCGGCTACTGACACCAGGGCCTGTAACTCTCGGATGCCGACGCGGCTGTCGAGGTTGAGTGAGGTCGTCGCGTCATCGTCGACCGGCGTTGCAAGTGAAAACTTCGATCGTTTCGGCGCCATATTGTCATTTTATGCATGTTTCAATCGAGGATACGATTCCGAACTGTATCCGTTGCTTCGAGCCAAGATTGGAAACAGTGTTTTTCACCGGGCCGGGTCCACACCGACACCTCCGCCGAATCCTTCCGCTGTATGCAATGTTCGTTGTCACCTCGATGGGCCAGTCGATGATTGCGCCACTGCTTCCGCAGTTGCACCGTGCCTACGGCATCGAAGGTGGCGTCGCCGCGCTGTTACTTGTTCTGCCCAGCGTGGTGACGCTCCTGATCTCGCCCACGTTGGGAAAGATGGGGGATCGGGTAGGTCACCAGCGACTCACCGTCGCTGCCGGTGTGCTGGTGACGGTGTCCCTGTTCGCGCATGCCATCCCGTCGATCGTTGCGTTGTTCCTCGCGCGCACAGCCTTTGGTGTCGGTTTCGCCGCGATATGGACGTGTGGAATGGCACGCCTCGCCGACACAGAACCGTCGCGATCCAAACGTCAACTGACCGCAGCGTTGACGTCGTCGGCCGTCGGTTACGCCGTTGCGCCAGCGCTGTCCGGCTACCTCGCGAGCAGCGACGGGCTTGCGGCGCCTTTCGTGGCTGTCGGCGTCGGGGCATTGGCGGCAGCCGCCTGGAGTGCACGAACGGGGTCCGCAAGGTGTGACTCCCGCAGTTCTGTGCGCGGTCCTCGTTCAGCGCTGCCCCGGATGCCCGGGGCGGATGTCATCGCGGTGCTGCGGCAACCCGTCGTCGCAGCGGGTGCAGTTGCCCTGGCGGCGGCGGGTGGAATCTGGACGCTGATGCTGTTACTCGTGCCCATGCAGCTCCACGCATACGGTCAATCCACCGAGGCCATCGGGCTTGTTCTGTCGACAGGCTCAACCGTCTTCATCATCGCGAATTCGGCAGTCCTGCGATCGGGCTCGTGGATGTGCTCAGTGCGCGTAACTGGTTGGCTCACCCTTGTTTTGGGGTTGGCTGTGGTTCCCGCTCTGACAGGTTCAGGCATTGTGTCGGTTGTCACCGCACTCGTGGGTGTCGCGATCCTGCGTTCGGTGGTGACGGTCGCCGGTTACGCGCTTGCGACCGCAGGCCGCGATGCTGACGGCCCCGGGCCAGGGGCAGTCATGGGTGTGGTCAATGTGGTCTGTTCGCTGACGTCCGTGACCATGCCGTTGACCACCGGCTACCTCACCGGCTCTGTCGGCCTGGTCTACGCCACAGCTCCGAGTGTCGTTCTGATCGTGGCGACGGGAGCCGTGATGATCTGGTGCGCCGGCAGATCACGTTCTCGTTCCGGTGCACAGCAAGCATCGCGTATTGAGCTGCGAACAGTTCGTCGGCCGAGCCGAACATCGACGGCCCCGGCGCGGGTGTCATGCCGGCACGGCCGAGGCGCTGGCCGCCAGTTGCTCGGAGGTCCAGCTCACGATGGCGGGAATGACCTCGGCGAGTTTGGAGATCGCGCAGTGCCCGGTGTCGGGCAGTAGATGCACGACCGTGTCGCGGCGCCCCTCGAACACCAGCGTGTCGTGTTGTGGCACGTGGACGTCGTCGGCGCCGTTGATCACCAACATCGGGACGTTACGGTCGTCGTCGAGCAGAGCACGCAGCGAGAACGACGCGAGTCGGGCGGACAGCTCGTCGGGCGCAGGCTCCTGTGAGAAGCCAAGGGCGTTGCCGACGATGCCGGCCATCCCGAAACGGCCGATACCTCCTGTGGTGAATGCATTTTCGACCGGCCCGCCGAGTACGACTGCGGCATCCACCTCACCCGCGAGGCCGGATCGAGCGGAGAAGTGTCCGCCCATCGAGATGCCCAGGTGCACCACCACGCCGTTGCCGAGCGCGCGGGCATGGTCGATCAGCGCCCGGATGATCTCCGCGCCACCGTCGGCCGACATCGGCACCGTCGACTCCCCGGTCCCCGGAATGTCGAACGCCACGATGCGCGCACGCAGATTCACGGCCAGCGCAACGAGAATTCCGTGCACATCCATTTTCCAGGTGTCCACACCACCACTGGCCAGAACGACGGGTACGTTCGCCGGTAAGCCCGGCGCGGCGAACGTGTGGACCGGTACGTCGGTGGTAGTGCCTCGGTGGGGAAGGATCAGTACGTCGCGCCGGAACTCGACGCCGAAAGCGGGAGCGGCGAGCAGATACTGCTCGAGCTGGTGGCGCAGGGCGGAACGCTTGGCGTCGTCGGCCAACGCGGGGAACTTGGCCCAACCGTAGGCCAGCGCGGCCTGCTGGTGAGAGCCCGCGCCGGCATAGGACGCGGCCAGTTCGGACCACTCGTGCACCCACCCGCCGGGGCCATCCGTCCACATGTCGGCGACGGACGAGCGGACGGCGTCGACGTCGGCCACCGGCAATCCCGTGCGGACCATCTGCGCGTAGCGCTCGTCGAAGAGTTCTCCGGACTCCACCTGCCACTGATAGGACATTGCATCTCCTCACTCCATACTTAATGCACGTTCTGTGCGTTAAGGGGAAGCTACTACCGCATGCCCCTTAAAGCAATAGTGCTGCGTTAGTATCCCGTCATGGTCGAGCAGGAGAGCGACGAACAGCCACGCCGACGGACCGGCGGCCGGTCGGCGCGCGTTCGTAGGGCAGTACTGCGCGCGGTCCTGGACGCCCTAGCCGAAGGAGGGCTCGATGCCGTCACCATGAATGAGATCGCCCGGCGCGCCGGCGTTCACGCCACCTCGGTGCAGCGCCGGTGGGGGACACGCGAGAAACTCGTTCTCGACGCGCTCCTCGCGTACAGCGGGGCGCAGCTTCGCGTCCCCGACACCGGCACCCTGCATGGTGATCTCACGGCCTTCGCCTTGGCATTGGCCGAGTACCTCGCCACGCCGCTCGGTCGGACGTTGGCCGGCACGATGGCGGTCGCCGACGACGACGCAGGTCTCGCTGCCGCCCGAGCCGAGTTCTGGCAAGCCCGATTCGACGCCGCCGGAGTTATCGTCGATCGGGCCGTCGACCGCCGTGAGTTGGCGTCGGGCACCGATCCCGTGCTGATCCTCGAAATGGTCACGGCACCATTGCATTTCCGTGCGCTGCTGACCCGGCAGCCGATTGACGCCGATCTCATCGAGCGCATCGTCGATGCCGTCGAACGTGCCTTCACCCCATGCGATTGACCACACCAGTCGCGGCACTGGCTGCGCTCTGCGCCTACCCGTCGATCGGCAACGGCGCCGCCGCCGCCACCACGCCGCTGCTCCTGAGGTCTCGCCAGAAGTCGTTGGGCACAGTGAAATTCAAGGCGGCGACATCCTCGGCGATCCGGCTGGGCTTGCTCGAGCCAGGAACGACTGCCGCAACCGCGGGATGTGCCAATGAGAAATGCAGCGCCGCCGCCTTGATCGGCACGGCGTGTTCCTCGCACAACGCGGCGATGCGCTTGACCCGATCGGCGATCGCGGGCGGGATCGGGCCGTATTCGAAGTGCGCGCCACCGACCAGCGCGCCCGAATTGTAGGGGCCGCCGACGACCACATCGACCTTCTTCTCGACCGCAAGAGGCATGAGCCTCTGCAGGGCGGACTCGTGATCGAGGATGGTGTAGCGGCCGGCGAGCAGCATGCCGTTGGAATGCGGTTCTGTGAGTTCGAGTTCGATCTCGATCGGCTCGACCTTGTTGGTGCCCTGCCCCCAGGCCTTGATGACGCCGTCGTCACGCAACTTGTCCAGCACGGGGAAGGCCCCGTGCTGCGCCTCTTCGAATTTCGCAATCCAGGCGTCGCCGTGAAAGTCCTGGGCGAGGTCGTGGATGAAGACGTAGTCGAGGCGATCGATCTCCAGCCGCTCCAGGCTGTCGGCGATCGAGCGCCTCGTGCCCTCCGCCGTGTAGTCGTAGCGGATGGCGTTGGCGTTGCCGTCCTTGAAGATGTTCCCCTTGTCGCCGAAGGTCCGCTTGCTCGTGTCGACCAGTTCAGGTAGCACCAGCCGACCGACCTTGGTGGCGATCACATACTCGTCGCGCGGATACTTCTTCAGCGCTTTGCCGAGCCGAATCTCGGAGAGGCCCGCGCCGTAGAAAGGGGCGGCGTCGAAGAACCGAATGCCTGCCGCCCAGGCAGCGTCGACCGTTGCGATCGCCTCGTCCTCGGAGATGTTGCGGTACATGTTTCCCAGCGGCGCGGTCCCGAACCCGAGTGGACCGGCCAGCAGCGTGCTTCTGATGCTCATGTCACACGCTGTCTTTCAGTTTCGATCCATCCGGGACCAACATCGCGTTGGTATCGCGATTGGCGTACATCAGCTCGGTCGAGTGCGAATAGATCTCGATCAGGTTGCCCCACGGATCCTGGCAGTAGACAGCCTTGAACGGCTCACCCTCGAACAGGGTCCACACCGCCGAGTTCTGCTTCCCGCCCGATTCGTCGATGCGCTTGGCGAGACCCTCGATATCGGGATCGACCACGCAGAAATGAAAGACTCCGGTCTTCCAGTACTCGAAGTTGTTCGCGGTGTTGTCTTCCGAGGGCGGAACGACGAACTGGAACAGTTCGATGCCCACCCCGTTCGCCGTGGCCAGATGGCTGACGTAGAGATCTTCCATGCGCTCGCCGAAGATGCCCTTGAAGACGTTCCCGATCGGGGAGCCGTCATCTCTGATGTGCAGTGGACCGATCGTATGGCGACAGCCGAGCACTTCGGTGTACCAGGCGGTCGCCGCGTAAACATCGGTCACGGTCATCCCGACGTGAGTTACAGCAAGTGGGTAGTAGGTCATTGGAGAAACGCTAACCGGCAGTACGGCGTCGTTCTCGACGCTTCTTGCGCACTTTTCGACGCTTCTTGCTCTTCTGGCCCACCGAGTCAGCCCAGCGCTCGCTTGCGGTAGCGGGCGGGTGTCTCACCGGTGCTCTTGCGGAACACCCGGATGAAGTTGTCGAGCGATCCGAAACCCTTGTCCAGTGCAATGTCGCCGAGTGGCAGCTGTCCCGATGCCAGTGCGGTTTTTGCGGCCTCGACGCGGCGGTCGGTCACGTAGCGCCGGGGCGACAGTCCGGTGGCCTCTTTGAACAACCGCGAGAAGTGGAACGGGCTCAGACACGCTTCTGCCGAGAGTTGATTGAGCGTGAGCGGTTCGAAGAGGTTGCCGTCGATGTAATCGAGCACCCGCTTCATCCGCTGCGAGTCGAGCGCCCGCGGCATGCTCTTGGGCTTCCAGCGATCGATCGAGTAGCACTTGACGACATGAGCGACGAGCGCGGCGGTCACTCCGTCCACGAACAGCTCATCGGTGAAATGCGACGGCTGTTCGGACAGACTCCACAGTGCTCGCGCGGCCTCGTTGATGAATCGGTCATGGAATCCGCCCGCGAAGGCGATTTCGATCTTGCTCGCGTCGACGTCGAAATCCTGTTCGGCACTGTGGTCGATCAATCCGGTCGGCAGACACAGGTGGACGCAGTCGATGGGGTCGGAGAGCACGGCCCGCTCCGAGAAACCCATCGGGCCCGTCCAGCCCGTCCCAGCGCGGGCGAAGCAGCGTTCGTGGACGCCCTCACCAGAGCGCTCCACCAGCGCTTGGCCGCCGAACATGATGATCAGCTCGTTGCAGGGATAAGCCTGTGCCTCATGTGATCCGGCGCCGTTCGTGCGGCGCTCGACCACGATGCGTGGCGTGTCGATGGCTCGTCCGTGGACCACGCAGGTGTCGCGCCTGCGATCACCCATCGTCTCAATGGTCATCCAGGTCTCCCGGATCGATCGGTACGCGGCGACACTTGGACAGCGGACTACCGCGCGGCCCCATTCTCCTCCCCGACCAGTCGGGATGTACCCGGACACCGTTGATCTGTCTGACCGTCTGCGAATTCGCGCCGACTGATGTCGTCACTGTTCGAGGGTCGGCCGGCCGAGCTGACGACGAAGGCGTGCGCATCTTTATGCATTGAAGTGATGCTAAGATGCGCACGTGCGCACCACGATCAACATCGACGACGATTTGTACCGCGAGGTCAAGGAGGCGGCGGCGCGCTCCGGTCGGACGGTGGCAGCGGTATTCGAAGACGCCGTGCGGCGCGGCTTGTCCGTCACCCAATCCCGCGCGGCAGACGAATACCAGGTGCACGCAATGGGTCGAGGTGGGTTGCGGCCGGGAATCGATTTGTCGTCGAATGCGGCCCTTGCCGAGGTGATGGTCGACGATCGAGATGTCGATGCGCTGCGTTGATGTCAACGTGTTGGTGTACGCACACCGCGCAGATCTACCCGAACATCCCGAATACCGAGGCCTTCTGCAGAGTCTTGCGAACGACGACGAACCGTTGGGTCTGCCTGATCAGGTCATCAGCGGTTTCGTGCGCGTCATGACGAATCGGCGGGTGTTCAACGAACCCAGCAGCCCAGCAGAGGCGTGGGCGGCCGTTGACGGCTTGCTGAGCGCACCGGCAGTGATGCAGTTGCGCCCCGGCCAACGCCATTGGGACTTGTTTCGGCGGCTTGCGGGCGACATCGACGCGCGCGGCAACGATATTGCGGACGCATACCTGGCCGCCTACGCAGTGGAGTCAAACGCGACATGGCTCAGTGCCGACCGTGGCTTTGCGCGCTTCGAGCGATTGCGCTGGCGCTACCCACTGGCTTAGGCACCCCGCGGCCACCCCGCAGCTTGGCCGGGCACCCGTCGCCGTCATACCCAGGTCGGCTTCAGTTGGGTTTGCTCTGGTGATCGCGGTCCATACGGCATCCTTGGCGGGTGACGGTTGATTCGATGCTGGAATCCATCCCACCGTTGGCGGTCTACCTGGTCGTCGCGCTGGTCATCGGTCTGGAGAGCCTGGGCATCCCGTTACCGGGCGAAATCGCTCTGGTGAGCGCTGCGCTGCTGGCCTCCAGACACAGTCTCGACATCAGCCCGGTGTGGGTGGGGACGGCCGCCACCGTCGGAGCCATCGTCGGCGACTCCATCGGGTACTCGATCGGTCGGCGGTACGGCATGGGGCTGTTCGAACGGCTGGGCAAGCGCTTCCCCAAGCATTTCGGTCCCGGCCACGTCGCACTGGCCAAACAATTGCTCGCCCGGTGGGGTGTGTGGGCGGTGTTCTTCGGGCGCTTCATGGCGCTGCTGCGGATTCTGGCCGGCCCGTTGGCCGGTGCGCTGCGTATGCGCTACGGCCGCTTCCTGGCCGCCAACGCGTCCGGTGCGATCTGCTGGGCGGGCGGCACCACCGCGGTGGTCTATTACCTCGGCCTGGCAGCCGAGAAATGGCTGTCGCGATTCTCCTGGGTGGCACTGGTTGTCGCGATAATCGCCGGCGTCGGCTTGACCCTGCTGCTCAAGGAGCGCACCCGCAACCTGATCGCTCAGCTCGAGGACGAACATGATTGGGAAACTCTACGCAGGCACGACTGAACTCGGCGGTGCTGCGCCATGACCGCAGCAGCGCGGCCCAAGGAGCGGTACTCGTCGAGTGAATCCTTTGTGTGGCAGGCCATTTGGTGAGTGCACGGCGCAACGCGCGCGATAGTTCGTGTCCAGAACGGCTGCACAAACTGCCGCACGGCGCGTGAGCTTCGACCGCCTGAGATGAGAAGCCAGCGCGACACGCACGCGCAGTGACCGGTGAATACCGGCTGCAGAGGAAGAATGACTCTGGGCATCGACGCCTCGACCTGTTTGCACAAAAGGATGGAGTGCTGTCATGGCAGCGAAAGAGACCCAGACAGACGCGGGGACCGCGAAGCCGCCCGCCCGACGCGCACCCGCGAAGAGGGCTGCGGCACAGGACAAAAAGCCGGCAAGAGCGAAGAAGCCGACCGCCGCCAAGGCGACGATGAGCACCACCTTGCCAGACTTCAGTCACGAGATGATTGCCGAACGCGCCTACCACATCTCACTTTCGGCAGAACGTGGGACAGATGACGAGAACTGGCACCGAGCCGAGGCGGAGCTGCGACAGCGCGCATAGCGCAGGACGCCGCCACCTCAACTGGACCCATCCGGGTCCGAACGCGCACCTGGTAGCGCCGACCTCCTGCAGCCCGGACGCCCTGTTCGCAACACTCGGCCCGCTTTGCGACGTAGTGTGAGTTTCCGACTCCCACGTCGACGGCGGCGACGAAGAGAGGTGTTCGCATAGTGAAGGTGACAGTGATGGGCGCCAGCGGCCTCATCGGAACTCTGCTCGTGGACCTCTTGACCCGGGAGGGTGAGGATGTTGTCGCCGCGTCGCGGCGTACCGGTGTCGATGCACGCAGCGGCCTGGGTCTTGCCAAGGCACTGGCTGGCGCCGACGCCCTTGTCGACGTCATCGACGCGCCGACCTTGGACGACGAAGACGACGTGAAGGATTTCTTCGTCGGAACGACGACCACTCTGGTGGCCGCGGCGCGCACCGCCGGAGTCGGCCACTACGTCGTGCTGTCCATCGTGGGCGTCGACGACTTACCGGACAGCCCCTACTTACGCGCCAAGGTCGCCCAGGAGAAGATCATCGCGTCGTCGGGGCTGCCGTTCACGATCGTGCGGGCCACACAGTTCCACGAGTTTGCCCCGGTGATCGTCGAGTCGATGGTTGTCGAGACCGACGCAGACGAGAGCGACGAGCATGATGTCCGGGTACCGGATGCGCTGATTCAGCCCATCGCCGCCAACGAGGTTGCGGCGTTCTTGGCCGAGGTCGCGATATCGCCGCCGCGGAATCACGTGGTCAATATCGGTGGGCCCGACAAGATTTCGTTCGCTCGGCTGGCCCGGGAGGTACTGGCCCTCCGCCACGACGATCAGCGCGTGGTCGTCGATCAGCGGTCGACATACTTCGGTACAGCACTGAAGAAGCACAGCCTGGTCACCGGCGACGGTGCGATGATCGCCTCGATTCCCTTCGGTTGATCGGCTGTTCACCGAGCGCAATGTCGGCCACCGACTACTTTGTCGCTGCAGTCGCGAGTTGTCGCTCTGAGGTGGTCAAGCAGTGGTCGGCGTCTCCGGCGGAAACGGCCACGAAGCGCCGCTGAAAGCCCCGCGGATCGGTCGTTGCCCGTCGGTGTTGATGCGGTCCCGGAT
>CAMFLL010000272.1 GCA_945957405.1 uncultured Mycolicibacterium sp.
ATCTACACTATCCTCTTCGTCGGCAGCGTCAGATGTGTATAAGAGACAGTGCCGGGGCTGCGGTCAGTGCCGAGTTGCGATCGTTCCTGAGTGCGGCCACCGGCGCCAGGGCCCAGTACATGCACCTCGAGCAGATCGCGAACTCCGATGAACTGCGTTCCGCTGCACCCATACTGGCGCAGCTCAACGATGCCCAGTTCAACGCCGCGTCGACGGTGGACGTCGGTGCGGCCGGCGATGCCGCCGAGGAGCTGATCCGAACATGGCACTGACCTGGTGGCTGGTCGCCATCGCAGGCATGGTCGCGCTGGCGGCGTGTGTCGCCGTCGCGCTGTTGAGTCCGTCGACCCGCGAACGCCGACAGCTGCGCCCGCTGGCCAACGTCGGCAGACTCACCGCCCTACCCGAATACGCGCGGGCGCTGAGGCGCCAGACGCTTGCCGCCGCGGTGGCCATCATCATGCTCTCGGCGGCATTCATCGCCGCGGTGACGGTGACGGCACGACCGTCGGGATTGCCGGCACTCGCCGAGAGTTCGAGCCGGCTGCCACCGCAGGACATCATGGTCTGCATCGGCGACCCGCTGACCGATGCGGCCGCGCGTGCTGCCCTGAGGTACTTCGCCGACAACGTGACGAGCCTGGGCACCGAGCGGATCGGGCTGACCTCAGCCAACCGTAGAGTGATCCCGCTGACCCGCGATTACCAGTATGCCGCCGCACAATTCGCCGGCTATGCCCGGCCGGTCGACCAGCAGACCGACGCGCGGGCGTTCACGGCACCGGTCGACTATGCCGACTACGCCGCGAGTGTCGAGGATGTCTTGGCGCTGTGCCTCACCGGTTTTCCCGATCCCGGCGACGGCACCGCTGCGCGGCGATCGGTGATCTACGTCGGCCCGGCATCATTGGTCCGGCCCGGCGACGGCAGATCCTCGTTGTTCTCGGCTGCCCGCGTCGAGGAGCTGGCCTCGAGCGCCGGCGTGCAGGTCAATGCGCTGATCACCGGCGGGGGTGGTCAGCGACTCGAAGAACTCGCCAGACGCACCGGCGGGACGTCCTACCCGGCGGAGTCCAGCGTGGCGGCTCATCTCGCCGCCATCATGCAGCATCCGCCCGCCGCCGAGCGCACCCAGGAGACGGCCGCCCGCTCGGTCGAAACCCCGGATGTGCCGGTACTTCTGGGCCTGCTGGCCTTGACGGTGCTGACGCTGTGGCCGGTGGTGGTACGCCGATGAGCTTCTCCCCGGTGGCGCCGTCGGTGCTGTTGATCCTGATCGCCGCGGTGATCGTGGTGGCGCGCGTGGTCGCCCTGCACCGGATACGACCGAAGGATCGTACGCGGGCCGCGATCGGGCGGTGGTGCGGACTGTCGGTGGCCGCGGCGCTGTTGCTGGTCGCCGCGGCCCGGCCTGTGCTCGGTGAGGATCTCGCGGCCAGCCCCGCGGTCGGGGCACGAGAACCCAACGTCTTCCTGGTGCTCGACCGATCCGCCGATATGGCGTTGCCGGGCAGCGACGGCCGCGCCAGAATGGCCGCCGCGCGTGATGACGCCGAGCAGCTCATCGCCCGCCATCCCGCCGCTCGATTCGCCGTCATCGGTTTCGCCGACCGCCCGTCGCTGGACTGGCCACTGTCCGCAGACACCTGGAGCCTACGGCCCGTGCTGGCCGCCGCAATGCCCTATCCGGGTACACCCGAAACCGTGGACCAGACCAACGTCGGCGCCGCCGACAACGTGCTGCGCTACCAACTGATCAGCGCGCTGCAGCAGTACCCGCGGGCACTCAATCTGGTCTACTACCTGGGCGCAGGTGCACCGGAATCCGAAGCGCCACAACGTGCCTTCGAGCTTCCAGAGGGATCGGTCGACGGCGGTGCCGTCCTGGGCTACAGCGCCGACGGTGGAGCCGCGCTACAGGCGGTGGCCGATCAGATCGGGCTGCCCTACCGGTCCAGGGTCGACAACACGCCATTGGCCGAAGCGCTGCCGCAGCGGGACACCCAGGCCGTCGAAGCGGCACCCCCGTCGCTGCTCGCCGGCCGGACCGAGACCTACTGGATGCCGGCGGCCGGGGCAGCGGTGTTGCTGCTGATCGAACTCTTTCTGGTGCTGCGCGAGTTCCGCCGCACCAGGCTGAGTCATCTGGATGTCATGCCGTGAGCGTAAGGGATTGGTGGCGAGGCGGATCCGCGCAGATGCGACTGCGTCGACGACTGCTGCTGGTTTCCACGCCGGTCGCGGCGGCGATCCTGGTGTGTGCCGTGAAGATGGTGTCGGTGGTTCTCATCGGTGGGTCCACGGTCACCCACTTCGCCGACCGCGACGCGGGCGCGCTGCGGGCAGACGCCGCGGCACTCGGCGCGTTCAACGTGATCCAACCGGGTAAGGCGCCGTTCGCCGCCGGATCGGCCGCGGTGCTGGACAACCGCCTCGACGAGGCCGACCGGCAGTTCTCGGCCGCACTGGCGGCAACCGACCACGACGACTCGTGCCCGGCCCGCGTCGATCTGGAGCTGGTCCGCGAGACACTCGGAGACCGCGCGGCCGCCCGATCCGACGGTGCGGGCGCGGTTGCGCTGTACACCGCCGCGCGAACGATGGCCGAGCAGGCGCCGAGCGGATGTTTCGCCGATAACACAGACCCCGACACCCGGCGACAGGCTGTGCGCAACGACACCCTCGGGCGCCTCGACGCGAAGATCGCCGCGGCGCGGGCCGTCCCTCCACCGCCACCGCCGGACGCCGCGGCGGTCCCACCCGCTGTACCACCACCCGGCGCCGGTGAAGCGCCCGACGTCACCGACACCCGGCTGCGACTCGATCCGGAAGCCGGCGATCCGTTGGAACGCCTGCAGCAGATCCTGCGGGATGCTGCGGCACTGCCCTGACTCCTGCTCCGGTAGGGTTCCGCATTCGACGAAAGGAGTCAGCCGGTGAACCTCATCCCGCTGCCCAAGGTCGTGCTGGGTGACGCCGTTGTGGCGCGTGTGCTCGGATACGGTTCTGGCGTCATCAATCCGGTCCTCGACGTGCTGTGGGGCACCGATCCACTCGGGCTGAAGACGCCGTCGCCCCGCCACAACCGTGCCGACGGCATCCTCGACGATGTACGTAACGCGGCCACCTGGGTGCTCAACGCGGCCGACGTACCAGGTACCCCCGCCTGGGACCAGATGGACGTCGCCGCCCGTGACGACTGGTGGGTGCACCGGGTCGGTGCGCTGAACACCGTCGTCGTCGCGTTCCCCGGCGTGCTGGGTGTGATCGCGGACCGGCTGCCGATCCAGGATCTGCTGGGATTCGTGAGCCAGGCCATCGTGGTGTGCGCCATCGCGCGCGAGCACGGTGTCGTCGACCCCGAAGAACAGGTTCGACTGCTCGCCGCGGTGCTGTGCCGACGAGAATTCGACGGCGGCCGGGCGCAGTCCGGTAGCCATGACCCGGCGCCGGTTTCCGTCCCGGTGGTCGACGAGTTGTGGAAGGCGGCCGGCGTAATGCGTGCCGTCGGTGACGAACTCGACAAGCGTCCGAAGCCCGCGCGGGTGTTCCACTACCTCGGCATGCTGCCCGGTCTCGGCGCCGTCGCCGACTACCTCGGCGAGTACGGGGCACTCAACCACGCCGCGAAGGCCAGTCGGGACTGGATCGCCACGCGAGAACCGTCGACCCGGTAGCTTCAGCGCATGGCAGCACGGACTCGCTATGTGGCGCTGTTGCGCGGGATCAATGTCGGTGGCCGCAATTTGGTGTCGATGAAAGACCTGAAGGCGGCGTTCGAGGATCACGGCTTCGACAACGTGAGCACCTACATCCAATCCGGCAATGTGCTCTTCGAATCCGACGCCCCGGCGAAGTCTCTCGAGGCAGACATCGAGGCGATGTTGGAACGAAAACTGAAGACGCCGTTGGTGGTTGTGGTGCGCTCACACCGTCAAGTGCAGAATGTCATCACGAAGTCGCCGTCCGGTTTCGGCGAGACCCCCGATACGTACCACTCGGATGTCCTGTTCCTGAAGGCGCCGTTGACCAGCGCCAAGGTGATGCGCATCGTGGCGTTGCGCGACGAGGTCGACCAGGCGTGGCCGGGTACCGGTGTGGTGTATTTCGCGCGGTTGAGCGAACGGCGAACCGAAAGCCGGATGGGCAAGATCGTGGGGACGCTCGAGTACAAGAACCTGACCATCCGCAGCTGGGCCACCGTGACGAAGCTTCGAGCACTGCTCGACGCCAGGCAAGGGGGCTGACCGGGTCAGATCGCCACGCTGGCAGGATGGCCGCGGCGGGGTTGCGCCAACCCCAGGTGATCGCGCAGCGTCGTGCCCTGATAGTCGGCGCGGAATACCCCGCGCTCCTGCAGCAGCGGGACCACACGGTCGACGAACGGGTCCAGACCTCCGGGGGTGACGTGCGGAACGAGGATGAAACCGTCACTGGCGTCGGCCTGGACGAGGTGGTTGATGGAGTCGGCGACGGTCCCCGGTGAGCCGATGAAGCTCTGCCGGCCGGTCACCTCGACGATCAGCTCCCGGGTGGTCAGGTGCTCGGTTTCGGCCTTAGCGCGCCACTGGTTGGCGATGGCGACGGGGTCGCGGTACATGCGCACGCTGGCCCGGCCGCGCGCGATGGTGTTCTCCCCGACCACCGGATCAACCGATGGCAGCGGCCCGTCGGGGTCGTGGTCGGACAGGTCGCGGTTCCACAACTGCTCGAGGAATTTGATCGCCGTCTGCGGTGACACCTGGGCCAGTCGTACGTCGTGGGCGATATCGGCGGCCTCGGCGTCGGTGTCGCCGAGGACGAACGTGGCGGCGGGCAGGATCAGCAGCTCGTCGTGGCGGCGACCGTATTTGGCCAGTCGGCGTTTGACGTCGGTGAAGAACTCTTGGCCTTCGGTCAGGGTGCCGTACCGGGAGAAGATGGCGTCGGCGGCGGCCGCGGCGAACTCGCGTCCCCGGTCGGAGTCGCCGGCCTGGAAGATGACCGGCCTGCCCTGTGGGCTGCGCGGGACGTTGAACCGGCCGTGGATGTCGAAATGGTCATCGTGGTAGGAGAATTCGCCTGCGTCGGGATCCGACAGGAACTCACCGCGCTTGTTGTCGGCGACGATCTCATCGCCTCGCCACGAGTCGAACAACGTGTGCGCGGCCCGCAGGAAGCTCTCGGCGCGTTCGTAGCGCTGGCCCTCGGGGAGGTAGCCACCGCGCCGGAAGTTCTCGCCGGTGAAAGCGTCCCATGACGTCACGACATTCCAGGCGGCGCGGCCGTCCGACAAGTGGTCAAGGGACGCGAACTGCCTTGCCACCTCATATGGTTCGTTGAACGTCGAGTTGATGGTGCCGGTGAGTCCCAACTTCTCGGTGACGGCCGCCAGGGCCGCCAGCACGGTGAACGTGTCGGGTCGACCGACGACGTCGAGGTCGTAGATCTCACCGCCCTGTTCCCGCAGCCGCAGGCCCTCGGCGAGGAACATGAAGTCGAACTTGCCCCGCTCGGCCGTCTGCGCGAAGCGGACGAAGGAATCGAAGTCGATGTGGCTGCCCGATTCGGGATCGCTCCACACGGTGGTGTTGTTGACGCCCGGAAAATGTGCGGCGAGATGAACCTGCTTGAGTGCCTTGGTCATGGGATGTCGCGCCCTCCTCGGATCAGACGGCCGCGTAGCGGTTGGCGGGACGCGGCAGCCCGAGCAGCCCGCGCAGGGTGGGGGCGTCGTAGCCGGTCCCGAACAGTCCGCGGCGCCGTAACTCGGGCAGCAGCCCGTCGGTGATCTGGAGCAGGTCGTGGGGCAGCGTGGCGGGACGTAACCGGAAACCGGCCAGCCCGTCGACGCGGCGGTCGGCGAGCAGATCTGCCAGCTGCGCCGGTGTGCCGACGAAAACCTCGGCGTCCGAGGAGAATTCGATGCCACCCAAGTGGTCCAGCCGGTCCTTTCGCGTAGCCGCGGCCACCGGACTCTCGTCGAGGAACACCACGAGGTCGGCGAACACCCGCACCCGTTCCGCGAGCGCGTCGACGGCCGCCCGCGTCTGCGTGGTTCCGCGGGGCGTGACGAAGCCGATGTCGGCCTGCTGTGCCACGAGCTCGTAAGCGGGTGCCCCGTGGGCCAGAGCGGCGACCAGCGGTTGGCCCTGCGGCGGTCGCGGGGTGATGGACGGGCCCTTGACGGTGAACGTCTCACCTTCGAAATCGATGTAGTGCAACTTCTTTCGATCGACGAATCGCCCGGTCGCGACATCGCGGATTTCGGCGTCGTCCTCCCAGCTGTCCCACAACCGCCGGATCACCTCGACGTAGTCGGCCGCCTCGGCCAGCAGTTCGCCGGTCAGATCCGGACCTGGTTCGGTGATCACCCGCCTGCCGAAGTGCGCTGCCGCCGCAGCCGATCCGGTGACCTGGACGCGAACGCCAGCCCGGCCCTTGCTGACATAGTCGAGCGTCGCGATGGCCTTCGAGGCGTGAAACGGCTCGGTGTGGGTGACCACCACGGTGGGCACCAGACCGATGTGCCTGGTCCTGGGCGCCACCCTCGAGGCGATCAGCACGGCGTCCAGACGGCCGCGCACCCGGTCGGTGCGGCGGTCGATGCGCCGCGGGTCATCGGACTGCAGTGCCAGCCCGTCCTCGAACGTGACGAAGTCCAGTTGACCGCGTTCGGCCTCGGTGACCAGGTCGACCCAGTATCCGGCGGTCAGGATGTCACCGGGGCGGGCGTCGGCGGCCCGCCAGGACGCCGGATGCCAACCCGTTCCGTCCAGGGCGACGGCCAGGTGCAGGGGATCAGAATCATCCGACACGAAGCGGCCTCACTTTCTGCGCTGTGACGTCAACGGCAACCGCGCCGCACTCGTCCTGCATTCCCGACCACGTGCGCACACACATCCAGACCAGTGTGGGCCGCCTGCTGCCTGACACCTACAGATGTGCGCACGCTGATGGCAAGGGAATGGACCGGTCAGCCGCTCTGTTCGGTCTCCTGGTCAGCGGGTCGGGCGTGCTGACGCCAATGCCGGTAGAACCGGTGGGCGGCGAATGCCCCGATGACAGCCGTCACGCACCACACGCCGATGGCGGTGTAGGCCAGCGGGGCCGACAGGTCGCCGATCGAGGCGCCGAGCGCGGTGTACACGAACGCCCGCGGTACCGAGCCGATGAACGCCCCCGCAGCCATCTGCCACCACGGCACCCCGAACGCCCCGAACGCGTAGGACGCCAGCGCGTCGGAGATCCCGGGGACAAAGCGCTGGCCGACGACGGCCCACAGTCCGTACCGCTCGATCTGCGCGTCGATCCGGTCGGCGCGATCCGTTCCCAGCAGCGTGCGCGCACTGCTGCGGCCCGCGCGGCGTCCCGCCAGCCCCGCGATGGTTGCGGTGCCCACCGTCGCGCCGAGCGTCACGAAGGTGCCCAGCACCGGCCCGAACAGCATGCCGCTGCCGGCCGCCAGGATCGGACCGGGGACGAAAACCGCGCCGAGTACCGCGGACACCATCACGTAGGTCAGCGGCGCGGCCGGTCCGGTGGCCGCCACGGTGGTCCTGATGTCCTCGACGTCGATGATGCGCGCGACGCCCACGGCGTAGAACAGGGCCAGCAGGACGATGGCGAACAGCGCCAACCGGATGATGTGGGGTCGTCGGCTCGGCGTCGGGGGATCGTCGGTGTCGGGCATGCTGCTTCAATCATGCCGAACGCGCCGATCGTGCCCGACCCCGCTGTTTCCGGGAAGCGGGTGCTCCGATTGTCGACAAGGACGGTGCGACGGTGACGAGCCGGTGGCGGCCCACTCCCGCGCAGGCGCTGTCCCTGCTGCTCGGCCTGGGGCTGTTCGGCACCGGAGAGGCCATGCTCGTGGCAGCCAACCTCGGCAATTCTCCGTGGACGGTGTTTGCGCAGGGGCTAGCGGGACGCGTCGGCCTCTCGGTCGGGGTGATGACCAACCTGATCGGTGTGGTGGTGCTGGTGTTGTGGCTGCCGCTTCGCCAGCGCCCTGGGCTGGGCACGGTGGCCAACATCGCCATCGTCGGCACATCGCTGGATATCGCGTTGACGTTCCTGCCGCATTTCAGCGCGCTGCCGCCGCGCCTCGCGATGACGGTCGGCGGTATCGCTGTGGTCGCGATCGGGAGTGGCTTCTACCTCGGCTGCGGGCTCGGGCCTGGCCCACGGGACGGACTGATGACCGGGTTGAGCCGTGTCACCGGATGGCCGCTGGGCGTCACCCGCGGGCTCGTCGAAGTGTCGGTGTTGGTGGTGGGCATGCTGCTCGGCGGCGTGGCGGGCGTCGGGACCCTGATGTTCGCGCTGCTTGTGGGGCCTGGCGTGCACCTGGCGGTCCGGCTGCGGAGCAGGGTCCCCGACAGCGATCTCTGACCGGCAGGGGCGATCAGGTGCCGCAAAATGTGCGGTAGGTCCCGAAGTCGTCGGGTGCCTGCTCGGCGAAGCGCTGCAGACCGGGCCGTTCCTCGAACGGCCGGGTCACCGCGTCGAGCAGGGTCCGCAACGGTGCGAGATCACCGATGGTCGCGGCGGCCAGCGCTTCCTCGACGAGGTGATTGCGCGGGATGTACACGGGGTTCACCCGGTCCATGGTGTCTGCGTCCGGATGCAGTGCGTGCCAGCGTTGCAGCCAGGCGTCGAACGCGGCCAGATCGATGAACAACCCGCGGGCGGGCTCGGTGTCGCCGCGGGCCGCCGCGCCAAGGTGGCGGAAGAACGACGTGTAGTCGACCCGGCTCTGGTGAAGCTGGTTCAGCAGGTCGTCGACCAGCGGATGCAGGACGGTGTCCTCGACCGCCGCGGCCAGCCCCAGCTTGGCCTGTATCCCTGCGGACCATGCCGAGGCGTAGCGCTCGCCGAACCGACCGAGGGAGTCCTGCGCCAGCGCGACCGCCTGGTCGGTGTCGGGCGCGATGAGCGGGAGCAGCGTCTCGGCAAAGCGGGTGACGTTCCAGGCGGCGATGGACGGTTGATTGCCGTACGCGTAGCGGCCCCGCGTGTCGATCGAACTGAAGACGGTGGCCGGATCGTAGGCCTCCATGAACGCGCACGGCCCGTAGTCGATGGTCTCGCCGGAGATGGTCATGTTGTCGGTGTTCATCACGCCGTGGACGAAGCCCAGCAGCATCCACGTGGCCACCAGCGATGCCTGGGCGTCGAGCACCGCGTCCAGAAGGGCCAGATAGGGCCGGTCGGTGTCAGCAGCATCCGGATGGTGCCGCGCGATGGCATGGTCGGCCAGCCGTTGCAGCAGGTCGGCGTCCCCGGTGGCAGCGGCGTACTGGAAGCTGCCGACCCGGAGGTGACTGGCGGCCACCCGCGCCAACACCGCGCCGGGCAGTGCCGTGGCGCGGTACACCGGGCTGCCGGTGGCGACAACCGCCAGCGAGCGCGTGGTGGGCACGTCCAGAGCGTGCATCGCCTCGCTGACGATGTACTCCCGCAGCATCGGCCCGACGGCCGCCAGGCCGTCGCCGCCACGCGCGAACGGGGTGCGGCCCGAACCCTTCAGGTGCAGGTCACGTAGGTGACCGCCGGAGTCGGTCAGCTCGCCGAGCAGCAGGGCCCGCCCGTCGCCCAGGCGCGGTACGTAACCGCCGAACTGGTGTCCGGCGTAGGCCTGCGCGACGGGCCGCGCGCCGTCGGGAACGGCGTTGCCGACCAGGAACCGCAGCCCGTCGGGGGTGCTCAACCACGACGGGTCGAGACCGAGTTCTCCTGCCAGCGGCTCGTTCACCGCGAGCAGCCGGGGCTCAGCGGCTCCGGCGGCCTGCCAGGGGACGGCCATCTCGGGAAGATCGCGTGCGAACAGGTCGCCGAGTCGCACGTGATCGAGCGTTGCGATGCTCATCCGACCAGCCTACGGACGGAGGAGTAGCGCAATGAGCTACAGCGTCACGACGATGCGGAACGAGGTACGAGTGAGGCGGAGGAGTGGCGCAATAACTACAGCGTCACGACGCCATAACTGCCGAGCGCATCGGACAGGGTGCGGACGTGGTCGTCTGCCGAGCCGAAGGTCTGGCCGATGGCCGTCAGCCGCGCCGCGTAGTGGCCGACCGGATATTCGGCCGTCATGCCGATGCCGCCGTGCAGCTGGATGGACTCCTGGGCGATGTGCCGTCCCGACCGGCTGATCTGCAGTTTGGCGCGCGCCGAGATCACCGGGTCGAACGTGCCGTCGGCGATCGACACCGCGGCATAGAAATTCATGCTGCGCGCCAGTTCCAGCGATACGTACATATCGGCCGCGCGTTGGGTCAGCGTCTGGAAATTGCTCAGCGGCACGCCGAACTGCTTGCGGCTCTTCAGGTAATCGGTGGTGAGCCGCAGCGCCTCGGCCATCGCGCCCACGGCCTCGGCGCACAGGGCCGACTGGTAGCGGATCACGGTGTCGGCGACATGTGACGTCGCGTCACCGCCGTCGCCGAGTGGCTGGGCGGCAGCAGCGTCGAAGTCGATCTGCGCGCCACGCTGGCCGTCGAATGTCGGATATGCGGTGCGCTGCGTGGCGTCGGCGTCGACGAGAAACAGTCCGACACCGCCGGACGGCAGTACCGCGCTCACGATCAGGGTGTCGGCG
>CAMFLL010000273.1 GCA_945957405.1 uncultured Mycolicibacterium sp.
AGGGCACTTCGGTCGTTGGTCTTGCGTGAGATAGTGGGTCATCGCGCGCACCTGGCGCATTTCGCTATAAGCAGTTGGCGTCGAGGGCTTTTGGCCCAGATCGACCTGGTGTGGCGCCCCGCGTTCCTGCGCCGGATCTTCAGCCTTCGACCTATTGTCCCGCTGGCGGTCGCTACCTATAGTTACATGCTGGGGGGGTGTTGGGGGAACACCTGGCATCGAGTGCGGATGTGCGTGCTGGGTACCGAAAATGACATCGCTTCCGGTGGGTGGGATCAACGGAAAGGATTGTCATGACATGGTTGGGTTGGGAAAGCCTCGGCGGCACTTTAACTAGCGCGCCCGCCGCGTCGTCGTGGGCCTCTGGTCGCCTCGATATCTTTGCCCGCGGTACGGATAGTGCGTTGTGGCACAAGTGGCACCAGAATGGCTGGTCGGGGTGGGAGAGCCTTGGCGGCACACTTACCAGTGCACCCGCGGCCGTCTCGTGGGGTAACGGGCGCATCGATGTTTTCGCGCGTGGCGCGGATTCCGCGTTGTGGCACAAGTGGCACCAGAATGGCTGGTCCGGCTGGGAAAGCCTCGGCGGCACACTTACGTCAGGTCCGACCGTATCGTCGTGGGCCTCGGGGCGTCTCGATGTATTTGCGCGCGGGGCCGATAGTGCGTTGTGGCACAAGTGGCATCAGAATGGCTGGTCGGGGTGGGAGAGCCTTGGCGGCACACTTACCAGTGCACCCGCGGCCGTCTCGTGGGGTAACGGGCGCATCGATGTTTTCGCGCGTGGCGCGGATTCCGCGTTGTGGCACAAGTGGCACCAGAATGGCTGGTCCGGCTGGGAAAGCCTCGGCGGTCTGCTGACTACAGCGCCCACCGCGTCGTCATGGGCGTCGGGTCGACTGGATGTGTTTGCGGCGGGCACCGATTCCGCGCTCTGGCACAAATGGTTCCAGAACGGCTGGTCGGGCTGGGAAAGCTTGGGGGGGTTGCTCACAACCGCGCCGTCCGCGGTGTCATGGGGGTCGAACCGCATCGATGTCTTCGTTGGAGGGACCGACTCGGCGGTCTGGCACAAATGGTGGTCACAGGTACCGACCGTCCGATTGCACGCCAAGGTGCTCACAGCACCGACGGTCCCGATCGCCACGATGGTCGACCGTATGAGCGAGGTTTACGGTTCGGTCGGCATCGCAGTGCAACTCGCCTCCACCGAGAATCTCAACCTACCGGCGTTGAATGATTGTGATGTAGGCCAGTGCGTGGCGGGACAAACAACCGCCGAACAGAACCAGCTCTTCGCGAATCGCAACAATGCAGGCGGCAGCGATGTGGTCGTATATTTCGTCCGCTCGACGGTGCCGCCGTTGAATGGCTGCGCCGCCCACCCGGCTGGCCGGCCGGGCGCTGTGGTCGCGCAGATCGCGTCCCAATGGACCATGGGACATGAGGTCGGCCACGTACTCGGACTGAGCCACGTTAACAACAACGATCGTTTGATGACCGGAAACGGTACCGGCAACATCACCAACCCGCCGCCGGACCTTATCGCATCTGAGGTCAACACGATGCTCAGCAGTCCGTTCACGAGCGACATATAGGAGTCGTGTCATGACAACCACATTGCGCAAAGTCCGAGCCGCGCTCGAGCCCGACGAACCGGACTATGCCGCCGCCGCTGCTGACCTCGGTGCGGATGCCTTGCCGCATCTGCAAAAACTGATTCATGGCGATGACCTCAACCTTGCCTCCAAGGCGGTCTATCTGGCGAGTCTGATCCCCGACGCGGGCGCCTCCGAGCTGGTTCGCGCCGCCGCCCAGCTCGACGACCCGGTGATGCGGGTCGCCGCGGCGTCTGCCGCGAGCAATCTGGAGCCCGACACGGCAAGTGAAGTGCTGGTCGAGCTGGTCGGCGACGACGACCCGGGGGTCCGTAAGGTCGCGCACGCGTCTGCGCCCGCCGCACCGTCTGCCGCGCTCCAGGAGGCCATTGCCGACAATCAAGTCGATCGAGAACTGTCCGGCGGGCCACCGGGGCCGATCGCACATGGGACGGGACTGATGCCTGGTGAAGCCCGCTCAGCTCCCTCGGCGATGCCGGGCGCGGGCAGCGGACGGATGCCCGGCGAGTCTGCGAACGAGATGCCCGGCGGGTAGGCGCGACGGCGAGAACCAGGGGACCACACCCGTCGCGCTGCACGCACGTGATCAGCGGTGTTGCGCGACTGGGTTGGGTTCGCAGGTCAACATGCGTTGATTCCTGGTGTGAACCACAGAACCTGCGTCCGTCTGTTGGTGTGAGCACATCGATGCTTACGGATTGATAGGCAGTCGTGGGCTGCCGGACATCGGTCTGTGTGCGTCAAATTGTGCTCGCTGGCTGGCGGGCGGAAAGCTGTTGGCGACGGCCCAAATCTAGGCCAGAGGTGACGTCACGACTGGCCTGGATTTGGGCCGTCGTCAACAAAATCCCGGTGCGACAGGCGAAAACGACGGGCAGAGCGGTAAGCCGTATGGGGGTAAGCGATGTTTTATCTGATGCAATAACCGTTTGGTTCCGTCAACCCTGCGCATTCAACTACCGCACATTGGTGCTGCCAACTAGGGGTCACGATAGTGAAGCCGTCGGGTCCTGGCAGTTTCTAGCCTGCGCACGGCCGCCCTGGTGGTGGCCGGCGTGGCGACAGCGGGCGTGCCGAGACAATCCCTGGCCCGGCCCGTCGACCTGGTCGACGGAAGGTGCGCGTGCCCGGGCGATGAGACCACGGGCCGGTCGTGAACGTTAATTTCCTGTGTCCCAAACCACATTTCCTCTTGACACAGGCGGGCGTCGCAGGAAAGATTATTGTCGACAATCAACTAGTTAGGGGTGAAGGCATTGCCGGCTCAGCTTGACAGCCCCGCCGACCCGACGAAGACGGCGCCCGCGCGAATCTCCAAACCGCATCCCGTTCGCTCGTTGTTGCTGACCCGCATCGGCTGGGGCGCCTTCTCGGTACTGGTGGTCGCCGTGATCGTCTACGCATCAACGCTTTTGCTGCCGGGTGACGCAGCTCAGGCCATTCTCGGCCAGCAGGCGACACCCGAGCGGTTGGCGATCCTCCGCGAACAACTCGGCCTGGACAAATCGGCATGGGCCGGATTCATCGACTGGTTCACCGGCATCTTCCGCGGCGACCTGGGCACCTCCCTGTCGACGCGGATGCCGGTCACCGAGTTGCTGGCTCCGAAACTGCTCAACTCGGCTGCCCTGGTCCTCGTGGCAGCGGTCGTCTCGGTGGTGATCGGAGTGACCCTCGGCGCCCTGACCGCGTCGCGGCGCGACGGCGTGCTCGACCATGTGCTGAGCATCGTGACACTGGTTGCGAGTGCGCTGCCCGAATACATCGTCGGCGTCTTCGTGGTGCTCTTCTTCGCGGTGAATCTTCATGCGTTCCCGGCGATCTCGGTCCTGCCTCCGGGCCAGTACATCTGGCAGGCGCCCGAGAAGATGGTCCTTCCGGTGCTGACGCTGACCATCGTGGTGGTGCCCTACATCCTGCGGATGTGCCGGGGCTCGGTGATCGAGGCGCTCGACAGCGACTATGCGGAGGTCGCGCGTCTCAAAGGTGTTGCCCCGCGGCGGCTGTTGTTCCGCCACGCCCTGCCGAACGCGATGGCCCCGACCGTTCAGGTCGTCGGCCTGTCGCTGATCTACCTCGCCGGTGGAATTGTGCTCGTCGAGACCGTCTTCCAGTTTCCGGGCGTCGGCCTCGCTCTTGTCGATGCGATCACGGCTCGCGATGTGCCCGTCATCCAGGCGCTCGTGCTGATGCTGTCGACGTGCTACGTCGTCCTCAACATCCTCGCCGACGTCGCCGTCCTGCTGGTCACGCCCCGAAGGAGGCTCCCGCGATGACGACCGCAACCCCTGACGCAGGCCGCACCGCCCCCGCCCGGCGCGAACGCGGCGCCATCGCACGGGCCCTCGGTGGGGCCGTCCGATCCTGGCGTGGCCGGATCGGTCTGCTCCTCGCTCTTGCCGTGCTCATCCTGGCCTTCGTCGGTCCGCTCCTGGCGCCGCGCTCCGCCACCGACTTCGTTGCACCGCCGTCCAGCCCGCCGGGGGCCGGATTCCCGCTGGGCTCTGATGGATTGGGGCAGGATGTGCTGTCACGCCTGCTGTTGGGCGGATGGTGGCTGCTCATTCTTGCCGCCCTCGCGACGGGCCTGGCGCTCCTCCTCGGCACCGTCATCGGTGTGACCGCCGCCTACCGGCGGGGATGGGCCGAGACCGCCATGATGCGCGGCGTCGACATCCTGCTGGCCTTTCCCCAGCTGGTCTTCGTGCTCCTGGTCGTGAGCGTCGTCGGGACGCCGGCCTGGTTGCTGGTGCTGACCGTGGCCGTTGCGCAGGCACCCCAGATCGCGCGGGTGGTCTACGCCAGTGCCCAGGACATCTGTGAACGCGACTTCGTCCAGGCGGTCGCCCTGTGGGGAGTTCCGCCGCGCAAGGTGATCGCCCGCCACGTGCTGCCCAGCCTCAGCACACCGCTCGCCGTCGAATCCGGTCTGCGGTTGAGCGCCTCGATCATCATCATCTCCGGACTGAACTTCCTCGGGTTCGGTGTGCAGCCATCCGACCCCTCCTGGGGCGTGATGATCAACGAGAATCGCCTTGGTATGCCGAGCAATCCGTGGGGCGTCGTAGCGCCGGCCCTGGTCCTGGCCATCCTTGCCGTCGGTACCAACCTGTTCACCGACGCGTTCGCGCGGGCCGCCTTCGGTGACGACCGCGCCGACACCGCGGTCACCGCCTCCGGAGTGGGAGCGAACGCATGACGACAGACAGCATGACATCCACTGCCATCACCGGTCTGCGGGTCAGCGGACTGACCGTGACCAGCAAGGCCCGGCGGACGCCCATCGTCGAGGACGTCTCTTTCGAACTCCGGCCGGGACAGGTCCTCGGCATGGTCGGCGAGTCGGGATCGGGCAAGTCCACCGTGGCGGTCGCGCTACTGGGCCTGGCGCGGCGCGGACTCGAGATCGCCGGTGGCTCCGTCGACATCGACGGTCGCAACGTGCTCGCCCTCTCGCCGTCGGAGCTGCGCGAGGCAAGGGGCTCTCTGATCAGCTACGTGCCACAGGACCCCGGCGCCGGGCTCAACCCCGGTCACAAGATCGGCTGGCAGCTACGCGAGGCGCTCACCGTGCACCGGTCGGTGCTGCCTGCCGGGCAGACGGTCGAGGACCGGGTGCTCGAAGTGCTCACCGAAGTCGGCCTGCCCGCGAATCCCGAACTGCTCGACCGCTATCCGCACCAGCTCTCCGGTGGTCAGCAGCAGCGGGTCGCCATCGGCATGGCTTTCGCGGCGCGTCCCCGGGTGATCGTGCTCGACGAACCGACCACCGGACTCGACGTCACCACGCAGCGTCGGGTGCTCGATACGGTTCGTGAGCTGACCGCACGCCACCAGGTGATGTCGGTGTACATCAGCCACGACCTGGCCGTGGTCGCCGAGATCGCCGATCGGGTGGCGGTGATGTATGCCGGACAGCTCGCCGAGATCGGTCCGGCCGCACAACTTTTCGTCGATCCGCGGCATCCCTACACCGCAGGCCTCATCGCCGCCGCACCGTCGGCCGTCCGCGCCACCACGCTCGTGGGTATCGAGGGACGGCCGCCGCGCCCCGGAGCCTGGCCCGTCGGGTGCAGCTTCGGTGATCGTTGCGCGCATGCGGAATCCGACTGTAAGGCCAATCGACCGGAGCTGGTCACCGTCGCGGTCGAACAACAGGCGCGCTGCTTTCATCCCGTCGGGAAGGGCACGTTCAAGATCACCAACCGTGCGGCCGCGCCGGAGGTGCCGGCGTCGGTGCCCGCGCTCGCGGTGCGAGACCTGGTCGCGCGGTACGGCACGCTCCCGATCCTGCACGGCATCGACATCGAGCTGAACGCGGGGCGCTGCACCGCTGTGGTCGGCGAATCCGGTTCGGGCAAGACCACTCTCGCCAGGTGCCTGGTGGGGCTCCACGACCAGTGGCAGGGCTCGGTCACGTTCGGGGAGGTGCAGATCGGGCCCAAGGCCAAGGACCGGTCGACGGAGCTGCGCCGCAAGATCCAGTACGTCTTCCAGAACCCCTATGCCTCGCTGAACCCTCGCATGTCGGTCGGCCAGAACATCGAGGAACCCCTGCGGCACTTCACGTCGCTCAACCGCCGGGACCGCAGGGAGCGGGTCGAGAGCGTCCTCTCGGACGTCGCCCTCAGTTCGGCCTACGCCGACCGGATGCCCGACCAGCTCTCCGGTGGCGAACGTCAACGTGTGGCGGTCGGTCGGGCCCTCACCATCGAGCCCGAGATCCTCGTCTGTGACGAGATCACCTCCGCACTGGACGTCTCGGTGCAAGCCCTGCTCGTCGAACAGCTTCGCCGCCTACAGCGCGAGCGGGCGTTGTCACTCCTCTTCATCACGCACAACCTCGCGGTGGTCCGCAGCCTCGCCCAGGATGTCGTGGTGCTCGAGGGTGGCCGGGTCGTCGAACACGGCCCCGTCGAGTCGGTCCTGACCAATCCGTCCCATCCCTACACCCAGAAGCTGCTCGCCGACCTGCCGGACCTCGGCCGGGTCGAAGCGGTCGCCAGCTAGCCGTCACCCAGTACCCCGCCCGAGAAGACGAGGACAACATGAAGAATGCACCGCGCAGCGCAGTCGGCGCCGTGGACCTGAACCGGCGAAAATTCTTGCAGGTCACCTCTTTCGGGCTGGCCGTCGTCACCACCGGCGGCCTGCTGGCGGCCTGCGGCTCAGGTGAGACTCCCGCCCCGAACCCGACCGGGGCGGCAGGCGAGCCGAAGAAGGGCGGCACCCTGCGCATCGGTAGCACCGGCGGTGGCACCACCGACACACTCGATCCCCAGGCTTGGGCGACGCTGCCCGATCAGCTCCGCATGCAACAGCTCTACGACCCGCTGGTCTGGATGGACGCCGACGGCACCCCGCAACTGGTGCTCGCCAAGGAAGTCACCCCGAACGCCGACGGCACCGAGTGGACCATCACCATCCAACCCGGTGTCACGACCCACAGCGGCAAACCGTTCACCAGCGCGGACGTCCTGTTCAGCTTCCAGCGCATTCTCGACAACAAGTTCCCGGGCGCCTTCCTGCTCGGCCCCATCGACATGAAGTCCTCGGCCGCGGTCGACGACACCACGCTGAAGGTCAGGTTCAGCAAGCCGTTCGGTGTGTTGCGCGACAACCTGTCGTTCCCCTACTTCTACATGGTGCCAAGGGGTTTCGACCCGGCCAAGCCGGACGGCACCGGACCGTTCAAACACCAGAGTTTCACGCCCGGCGTCGAGAGCACGTTTGTCCGTAACGACAACTACTGGCAGTCGGGACTGCCGCATCTCGACACCATCGTCACCCAGAACATCACCGATGAGTCAAGTCAGGTGAGTGCGTTCCAGTCGGGTCAGGTGGACATCATCAATGCGCTCTCTGCCGGTTCCATCGCCGCACTCAAGAGCGGCGGCTCCGTGGTCAAGACGCTGGAGTCGGGCAACTGGGTGCCGTTCACCATGAACTGTCAGGCGGAGCCGTTCTCCGATGTCCGTGTGCGACAGGCGTTCCGTCTCATCCCCGACCGGCAGCAGATGCTCGAGCAGGTGTTCGGTGGGTACGGCAAGATCGGCAATGACGTCTTCAGCCCGTTCGATCCACGGTTCCCCACCGATCTCCCACAGCGCAAGCAGGACCTCGACCAGGCCAAATCACTGCTGAAGGCCGCGGGCCATTCTGATCTGAGCATCAAGCTGACGACGGCGCCGGCGGCGGCGGGCGAGATCAAACTGGCGCAGGTGTTCGCGAACCAGGCCAAAGGGGCCGGTATCGACGTGCAGATCGATCAGCACCCCGTCGGCGCCTTCTACAGCGACTTCTACCTGAAGGTGCCGTTCGGTATGGATTACGGCACCACACAGCTGTTCCTGGCCAACGCGTCGCAACTGATGATCGGCGACAACTCCTTCTACAACGCCAACCACTTCAACGACCCTGAGTACAACCAGCTCTATGAACAGGCGGTCTCCACCACCGACGACGCGAAGCGCAAAGACCTGATCGGCCAGATGGCCCACATCGACTACGACCGCGGCGGATACATCATCCCCATCTTCTCGCCCGCCATCGAGGCCTATTCACCGAAAGTCGGGGGCCTCAAAGACTACGTCACCGGGGTCAGCCCCAACAACGGCGACTTCAAGAACATGTGGCTCAGCTCTTGAACCTGACCGTTACCAGCGATGCGGACGGCACCATGATTGATGCCGTCGTCGTAGGGGGAGGACCGGCCGGTATCGCGGCGGCGGCCGCCCTCGGCGACCTCGATGTGGTCGTCCTCGAGGCAGAGCAGCGTCTCGGTGGTCGCCTTCACTCGCTGACGCGCGACGACGTGTGGATCAACCTCGGCGCGCACCTACTCACCGGAGGCGACAATGCCATCACGCGACTCGCGGGTGAGGCCGGGGTCGGACTGCTCCCGGTACCCGGGAACAAGACAGCGCTCTGGTTCGACGGTCGGTTGCACAACCACCGTCGCGTCGAGGAGTTCCCACTGGCGCTCCCGCTGACTCTGCGCGAGCGGTGGGATCTCGTCCGGTTCGGCATCACGCTGCGGCTGGGTGTCGAGCGCTGGCGTCGGGCTCAGCGCCTCCGCCAGGGAGAGAGTGCGCAAGCACATGCCGACCGTCTTCGGCAGTACCGGTCCGGCCGCACGTTCGGCCAGATGATGCGCGGTGTGTCGCCCCGGGTGGCCCGCATCTTCGAGACCGCCGCCAGGCGCTCGGCGGGTGAAGCGGGGCGCATCACGGAGGGTGGTGCGTTGGCGCTGTTCGGAGCCCTGTGGGTGTCCAGCGGCAGTGCCTCGGTGGTCAATGTCGCCGGCGGCTCCGGTCGGCTCGGGAAGGCGTGGCAGCAGCGCTTCGGCGGTAAGGCTGTCACCGGTGCGACGGTGACGGCCGTGGTCGAACGGGCGGACCACGCCGAGATCACCTACCGCGACCGAAGCGGTGCAGGGCATACATTGCGAGCGCGACACGTCATCGTTGCCATCCCCGCTTCGGAGGTGCCCCATGTGGTGGTCGACCTACCGCAGGACGTGCTGCGCGAAATGCGTGACGTCGCCTACGGGTCATTCGTCTGCGTCGGTGTCCTCACGTCGGCCCTGTCGTCGATGCCCTGGGACGACATCTATGCCATCGCCACCCCCGATGCCGAGTTCGACATGCTCTTCCACCACACGAATCCGGTGCTGAAAAACCCGGGCGGAGCGGCGACTCCCCGCAGCCTCATGTGTTACGCAGGGGGAGACAAAGCGGCCCAGCTGCTGAACCTCGATGACGAGGAGATCCGTCGCCGGTTCCTCGCGCAGCTTGTCCAGGTGCTCCCGCAGACGGCGGGACAGGTGCAGGAGGCAGTTGTGATGAAGTGGCGTGTCGGGAATTGCTATCCGGTCGAAGGCTCCTCGCTGGCACGAACCGAACGGTGGAACCGTCGGCGTGGTGCCCGGGTGGTCCTCGCGGGTGACTACTTTGCGCCGCTTGGGGGAACGCTCGAGGCAGCCGCCCGGTCGGGCCATGAATCTGCTGAGATGGTGAAGAGGGCCGGTGAAAGGCCAGTCTTGTCCGGCCAGCCGGTCGGAGCGCCGAGAACGGACTTTCGATCATGACTGACACCCAAGCCGTGCGCGGCGGCCAGGCAGGTAAGACACGTCTTGCCCGCCTCGACCAGCGGACCACCCTCGACGGCGTTCACCAGGTCCTGCGCGAGGCGATCTTGAACGGCACCTTCGCCCCGGGCTCCCAACTGCGTGAGGCGCATCTCGCCGCCGACCTGGGCATCAGCCGGGCCCCCCTGCGTGAGGCGTTCCTCCGGTTGGAGGAAGAGGGCCTGATCGAGCGCGTGGCTTTCCGCGGCGCTTTCGTATCCCAGGTGAGCCTCAAGACCATCGAGGAGATCGCGGTGCTGCGCTACCTCGTCGAGCCGTACGCGGCCGAGCAGACCGCGGCCAACCTCGGTGGCGAGATGGCGGGCAAGGTACTGCAACGGGTCCAGGCGCTGCGTAAGGCCGCCAACCGTGGCGACATGGCAGGATCGATCGACGCCCATCTCGAATTCCACCGCTTCTTCTACGAGTACTCCCGCAACGCCCTGCTGGCCGAACAGTGGCGGGGCTGGGAGACCCGGTTGCGGCTTTTCCTCGCCGTCGACCACCGCTCCTACGAGAACCTCGACGAGCTCGCGGCCGGCCACGAACACCTTGCCGGCCTGATCGAGCAGGGCCACATGGAACGGTTCCGTCGCGAGCTCGCCCACCACGTCCACACGGCGCCCGGCGCCGCCCTCGAGAACCACGACCACAAGGCGCCCGGCTCCACCATCGAGGGCTGACGCCGCCAAATCCATTGTGGGCGAGAGAATTCCACTACATCTTGGTTGATTGTCGACAATAATCAGAAGCGTGAAAGGAAAGCGATGAAGGTCCGAGAGCTGTCTCTTATACACATCTGACGCTGCCGACGAAGAGGATAGTGGTGG
>CAMFLL010000274.1 GCA_945957405.1 uncultured Mycolicibacterium sp.
GTGTCAGATGTCGGTCGTCACGAACTCAGGCTCGTCACGGCCGATCCGTGCGTAGACCTCGGGTCGCTTACGGCGGTAGACCGCTGCCATGACCATGCCGGTGGCCACGATCCCGTAGATGAGCAGCAGCAGTACGATCGAGAACACCCCTGTCGCACCTGTGATCAGTTCGAAGTTGACGGTCGCCAGGTAGATGGCGATGCAGAGGACGACGAAGGCGACGGCGCAGGCAGCGACAGGTTTGTTGATCGCCTGTTCAGTTCTCCGATGCCGGATCAGGTAGAAGACGACGGCAAGGGCGACCGCGGCAAGCAACAGCAGCATCGTGTAGGTGAATATGCCGGACAGTCGCCCGTAGACGATGCTGTCGGGGATGTTGGCCATGACGACCAGTGCGAGGCCGGCGAGGGTAGCCCCGCTGACGGCCAGTGATGCGCGATGCGGAGACAGTTGAGTGTGGTGCACGCGGCTCAACGAGTGGTGCAGAATTCTGTCGGCGCTGAGGTTGAACACATAGCGCGTCGCGAAGGCGTGCGCGGCAAGCGTCGAGGCAAATGCACTGGTCAGAAGCAGAACCGTGGACGCAGTGTAGGCGAATTCGCCGGTGTACTGCTTGATGCTGGCGGTCGCCGCGCCGGTGGGGTCGGCGTTGACGGCATCGAGCACGGCCACCGGACCGTAGGCGTTGATGAACAGCCACGCCGTCGTCCCGTACATGATGGCCAGCAGTGCCACGACGGAGTACGTCGCGCGGGGAATGGTGCGCTCGGGGGTGCGCACTTCGTCTCGGAAGATGATCGTTGCTTCGAATCCGCCGTACAGCCCGATTCCGAACATGAACGCGATTGCCACCGAGCCCGAGAAGATGTTGGACGGGTGGAAGGAGTCCAACGACAGGCCGTCCGCTCCGCCGCGGAGCACGACTGACACGTCGTAGGCCAACATCAGCAGCAGTTCCAGGCCGAGAAAGACTGTCAAAACCTTTGCGGAGAAATCGATCTTGAGGTAGCCCAGCATCGCGACGACCACCCACATCGGTATGGCGAAGATCCACCACGGCAGTGCGGGGCCGTGGAAGAGATCCGCGATGATGGTCCGCATGGCGATACCACCCAGCGCGTACGTGCTCATACACGCGACGTAATAGATGATGATCGCGGCGAATCCTGCCCCGAGGCCGACGATCTTGCCCAACCCGGCGCTGATGAAACCGTAGAACCCCCCTGGATTCTGAAGGCGCCGGGCCATGGTCGTGAGCCCGACCGCCACGAGTGCCACCACCAGCCCGCACGCGAGAAAGGCCACTGGCGTACCGACACCGTTACCCAACGCAATCGCAACGGGAATGAAGCCAAGGAAGGCGACGGCGGGCGCACTGAACGCCATCACCGTGAAGATCAAACTGATGACGCCCATGCGGCCGCCCAATCGGGGCTGAGTCGGAGTGGGCATCGCGGTACTCGAAAGGTCGGAAGTTGACATCGTACTGCTCCAATTCTCGTGTGGCGTAGTTCAGTCGTGGTTGAACGCGCATTACCCGGTCGGGGGGAAGCGGCGATGTAGGGCCGCTACGGCCTCCTCCCCCAGGTACGCCGGCGAACGGCCCTCCAGCAGCAGGTACAGGCGCGCGGTCTCCTCGATCTCCTCGACGGCGTCGACCGCGCTCTCGAGCGACGGCGCCGCGGCGAGCGACCCGTGGTTACGCATCAGCACCGAGCGCGCACGCTTCGACTCCCGCGCGACCTGCTCTTCGAGTTCGGGGCTTCCCGGCGTCGCGTAGTCGACCAGCGGCAGCCTGCCGACGCGCATGACGAAGTACGGTGTGATCGGCGGCAGGGCATCTGCGGAGCGCAGACCCGGCAGGCACGATACGGCGACTGCGTAGGTCGAATGCAGGTGCGCCACTGCGGTACACGTCGGGTGGTGCCGGTAGAGCGCCTGGTGCAGGACAAGCTCCTTGGACGGTCGGTCACCCGAACGGTGCTCGCCGCCCAACGACGTGACGGCGAGTCGGCCGGCATCGAGCCGACCCAGACACGCATTTGTCGGGGTGATCATGATCTCGTCATCCGTCCGGACGCTGAGATTCCCCGTTCGGCCCGGGGTCAGGCCCCGGTCGTACAGTGCAGCGCCGAGCCGCACCATCTGGGACCGCAGAGCATCACCGAAACTCACGACCCTGCTACCTCCAGCGCGTCACGGAAGAACGACGGCCCGCCGAAATTCCCCGATTTGAAGGCGACGGCCAGGCCTCGATCCTCGGCGACCAGCCACGGGACGCCGACGCTGATATCAGGGCCTATCTTCGCTGACCTGAGAGCAAGTGCCTCGGCGACCGCACCCGACGTTTCGCCTCCGGCGACGATGAGCCGCCGGACACCGAGCCCCTCCAGCCCAATTCCGATGCGGCCCATGGCCTGTTCGATCCGGCGTGAGACCTGCGCCGGACTCAGCCCGGTTGCGCCCGCACGGATCCCGACAGCATCGTGGTCTGTGGTGATCAGCAGCGGACCGTCGGCGAGGCAACGGTCGGCGAAGTCGAGCGAGCGGCGCACGGCCATGTCCCCGTCGACAAGATCGATGACACCGAGGGTCAGAATCGGCCCGTCGAACGCCTGGACCTGTTCGCGCGTCGCGTGTGAGAGGCTGCCGGCGAGGATGGCGCTCGGCCCGGCGGGCGGCACCGGCCGCTCCTCGTTGACATCGGGCGTGTGACCGGCACGCGCGCGGGCCGCGGCGGCGAAGGCGGCACCGTAAGCGGCGCCACCGGCGGCGAGTCGGTCACCGGCCGTGGCCTCGGCGATCGCATCGAGGTCACGGTCGCGGAGTGCGTCCGCGATGACATGGTGGGCTCCGGCTGCGCGGCAGACAATCTCAGCCAGGCGCGCATCGATCGCAGCCACGCCGGCGTCGACCGCGGGGAACTCCACGAGCGCCACGTCGTGCGGCGTCTGCGCGGCGAGGACACGTCGCAATTGCGGATCGCGCATCGGATTCAACGGATGGTCCCGCATCGACGAATCGCTGAGCAGCTTGTCGCCGACAAAAAGATGCCCGAGGTACACCGTCCGACCGTTCGCCGGGTACGACGGGTACGACGGGCAATGTATGACACGACGCGCACCCGTGGTGTCCATGAGCGCGTCGGCGATCGGACCGATATTGCCGTCGGCGGTCGAGTCAAATGTGCTGCAGTACTTGGAAAACAGCTGCTGGGCGCCCACCGCGAGCAGCGCGTTCGCTGCGTCGGTCGCCGCGGCGCACGCCTCGGATACGGGCACACTGCGGATCTTGAGGGCAACGACGATCGCATCCCCGCCGTCGGCGGGGATCGCGGCGCTGCCGAAGGCCAGCCGCGTGTCGAGCCCGCGCGCCGCAAGGGCACTGGCCAGATCCGTGGCACCCGTGATGTCGTCGGCGATGAAACCGATCGGCGCGGAACGGTGATGCGACGTCATGCGCGACACTCCATGTGAGTTCAGGTGAGGTTGAGGCCGCCGTCGACGAGAAGATCGACACCGGTGGTGTACGACGACTCATCCGAGGCGAGAAAGGCGATGGTCTTGGCGATCTCAGCCGGGCGCGCCATGCGCCGCATCGGAATTTTCGCCACGTCCTTCGCGACGCGATCGGGCTCGGTCTTTTCGGCGTATTCGACCTGTGGTGTCCGGACATAGCCGGGCGACACCGAGTTCACTCGGATACCGTGCCGACCGAGGTTCATCGCGGCATTCCTGGTGATCCCGAGCACCGCGGATTTCGTCGCGACGTATGCGATGAACCCGTTCTCGGTGCCGCCGCGGTGCGCCCACGATGACGCGACGTTGATGATCGACCCCGACCCCTGGGCCATCATGCCCGGGATGACCGCCTGCATACCCAGCAGGATTCCGGTCTGGTTGATGGCGACAACACGGTTCCATTCGTCGATGCTGACGTCGGCGACGGCGGCCGGCGAGCTGATGCCGGCGTTGTTCACGAGCACATTGATCGTGCCCCAGGTGGGGTCGACACCGTCGACCACCGAGGCCCAGTCCTTCTCGGATGCGACATCGAGGTGCCGGTAGACGACCTGCAGCCCTTCGGCATCCAGCTGTTCGGCGAGCGCCTCGCCCTGCTCGTCGAGCACGTCAGTCGCGATGACGCGAGCACCCTGCCGGGCCAGCAGATCCGTGTGCGCGGCCCCTTGTCCCTGTGCGGCGCCGGTGACCAGCGCAACCTTGCCTTCCAGCCGATTAACCATGGCGCTCAGCATCCCGGCCGGCCGCCGCTGTGCGCCACTGTGGGTGGACATGAATCGTCGATGCCGCACTAGCCCGGGATCTAGGTGCTTGTACGCATCGACAGTCAAAGGCCGGACGTTTGAGGTCGGCGTCAATTGTGGAGACGCGTCCACTCACCGACCTTAGGAAGGGAAACCAGAACAAGCGACACCGGACCAACAAGGAATCGAACGAAGCCATGGATCTTGGACTCTTCAGCCCGCCGTATGCGCAGGAGTACGTCGCCGGCCGGCGCACACTGCAGGAAGTGATCGAGTGGGATCTTCAGATCGCCAGGTGGGCAGACGAATACGGCCTGGCCGAACTCTTCTTCGCCGAACACCACACCATCGGGCACGAGCCGAATCCGGCTCCTGACCTGATGATCGCCGCAGCTGGTCGCGAAACCCAGCGACTCCGCCTCGGCGCGGCGGCCCATCTGCTGCCCTACCACAATCCCATCGCACTCGCTGACCGGCTCATGTACCTCGACCACATGACCGGCGGGCGGTACATCGCGGGCTTCGCCCCCGGCTCGTTCCCGACAGACGGACAGTTGTTCGGCGTCGGGCAGGGCAACGCCAAGATGATGGACGAAGCCATCGACATCATCGAGGCCATCTGGACCCGGCGTGGGCCGTTCCGCATCGAGGGTGAATTCTGGACCGTCGACATGCCGGCACACTCTGAGCAGTGGAACGGACCACACCTCAAGCCTTTTCAGCGCCCACGTCCCGAAGTGGTGATGACCGGAGTTCAGCCGACGTCGCCGACATTCGCCGACGCCGCCCGGCGCGGGTTCTCCCCGATGAGCCAACAGGTCGGCATGGCCGCCCTGCTCCAGCAGTGGGAAACCTATTCGCGCACCGCGATCGAGGCCGGCAATACACCCGATCGGGCGAACTGGCGCGTCATGCGGGATGTCTTCGTCGCAGAGACCGACGAGGAGGCGCGCCGAGTGTTCCTCGAAGGACCGGCCGGACGCACCTGGGATGAACTCGTACTCCCGACCTTCCGCGTCGTCCGCGACCGCGGCGGCAAGCCATACGCGCTCGGAGAGTTGCTGCTGGACCCCGGCATGAGCATCGAGGAGCTGACCCTCGACTGGATGGTCGACAACTTCTTCATCGTCGGCTCCCCCGACACCGTGGTCGAGAAGATCACCCGCTTCAACGACGACCTCGGCGGCGTCGGCGCCCTGCTGTCGTTCACCTTCGACTTCAGCGCCGACCCCGAGCCCTACCGGCGGCACCTCGAGCTGCTCGGCACCGAGGTCGGCCCCCGGATCGCCACCCTCGGCCCGAGGGTCGGCCCCCTGGCTAACCACGTGGTCGCCAGCGCATGAGCGACGCCGTCCCGGCGATCGTCTACGACGCCGCGCCCGAGACGCTCGAGTTGACCGTCCGCGGGCCGCGGACGCCCGCCCTCGCCGGTACGCCCGTCGAGTCGGTCCACGTACTGCACAGCGACGCGGGCGGGCGAAGCGGCATCTGGGAGTGCACCCCGGGAAGCTTCGACTCGGCACGCAACGGCGACACCGAACTGATGCACTTCCTCGCCGGCGCGGGCACCATCACCACCGCTGACGGCACCGTCCACGAGATCCGGCCCGGCGTGGTGCTCGTCGCGCCGGACGGCTGGCGCGGCACCTGGATGATCCGTGAGACGGTCCGCAAGGTGTACACGATCTGGAACACCGACGAGCGGTAGCCCCTTGCGACCGAGGGCGGCGTCCGGATATGGACGCCGCCCTCGTGCCGATACACGGTCCGTTCAGGTCGCGGGCACCAGACGGCTCAGTGCATCATCGACACTGATGCTCCGGTACGTCTCACGCAGAACGCCCGCTTCTGCAAGCGCTGCCCGACGCGACCGAGCCACTTCGAGGCCCTGAGCCGCTTCACCGAAGCGCTGCAGTACCCGGTTGGACCATTCGCGTTGCAGCAGGACAGGATCCGTGGACTGCAGGTGCTCGAGATCAGGATCTGACACCTCTGCCCTGACCTTCTCCGGGTGCAGAACATCACGGGGATTGGCTTCGGCCGCAGGCCTTACCCCGGAGATCGCGATGCCGGGCGTACTCACCCGGCCCGTCGCAGAGTAGGCGAACACACTCTGGATCCGGTCGCGGGCCGCGGCAGGCTCCTTGTACTCGTGCTCGACCGGCCGTGCCGGTCCGTCTGGGACGGCGAGCCGAGTGATCCCGCGGTCGTTGACGGCGTCGAGGACGAATCGTGGGTCGGAGTCGACGAAGACCTCTTTACGTGCCGGCCAGAAGTCGAACATGCTGTGGTCTCCGTGCCGGCCCCCGACATGAAACGCATAGATGTCGGGATAGATCGCCACGTCGTTGGGTTCGACCATGCCCAATCCACGCCCGGCTCGGCGCTGCGGACGGACGTCGTAGAACGCCACTATGGCGGCCTGGATCAGGTAGCTGGCACCGATGGCACCGTAGGGCTCGTGGATGACGATGCCAAACCTGTCGTTGGGCTGCCAGTTGGGAAACAGCGATGCCAAATCGCCTGGTGCGCCGTCGATCTCAATTCTGAAATCGTCGGCGCACAGCTGGAGGGCAGTGTGCATGTCTGGTCAATCCCCAACGGGCGCCGGTGCCTCTTCGTACGAACGGACCGTCTTGAACTTTCCGTTCTCGATCTCGACGACGTTCACACCCTGCAGAGCGAACCGGTTGCCGTCCGGGTCCGTCAAATGTGCGCGGAACTCGATGACTGCGGACGTCTCGCCATCCCCCCATTCATCGAGGATGTCGACCTCGAGTTCGGGGAAAGACCGGTAGAAGTCCTCGGTCAGCTCGCGGATCGCCTCGTGCCCCTGCTTGGCGGGCTGACCGGACGCGTGAAATGTGGCGTCGGGCAGGAAATGGCTCAGCAAGCCGTCGAGGTCGTGCCGGCACTCGGCGTCCCAGGCGGACGCCTGGAGGTCGCGGGCCAAACTCATGTGATGTTCTCCTGACGTTGGGAATTCGACGGAATTTGTTGCAGTGGAACTCTTGTCATGCCTGCGCCAGGATGGCGGAAAGCCGCCGCGCGGCGGTGGCGCCGGTCAGCACCGCGCCTTCCATCCATCCGCGGAACGCGTGGGCGATGTCCGACCCGGCGAACACGAGGCGGCCCTCGGTGGCCTCGAGCGCGGTGGCGTACTTCGACAGCAGCCCCGCGGGCGCCGCGCACCATGTGCCCTTGGAGTACGGATCGGCCAGCCAGTCATAACCGTCGACCTTCACAACGCCGGCATCGGGCACGTATCGACGGAAGGCTGCCTCGACGTCCTCGCGGTCCAGGATGTCCAGCGGGCGCTCCTGCGTCGAGAAGCCGACCACAAGGTCGCCGCCGAGGCCGGTCTCGTCGGCCGGGTAATCGGTGAAAAAGACGTCGATCGGCGCATCGTGCTCACCGACGCCGAGGATCTTGGGCGGCAGGTCGGTCACGAGCGCCCACAACTTCTTGGCAGCCCCGGACTGTCCGATCGCAGCACCGGCGGCCTTGCCCGGCGACAGCGCCGGTTCGAATACGACATCGGTCAGGCAGTTCAGTGGCAGGGCGATCACGGCGCCACGCGCGCGCAGCACCTCGCCGCTGTGCGTGCGCACCTCGACGTGTTCAGCCGACTGCGTCACCGTCGCCACCGGCGCCGAAAGCCGGAGTTCGGCACCCGAGTCGTCCAGCATGCGCTGCAGGAGGTCGATCGTTCCCTCCGCGAAGCGGTGCGTCGGTGTGTGGCCGATCACCAGGACGTCGTCGTTGAGACTCGGAATCCATGACATGAGGTGCAGGGCCGAGATCTGCGACAGGTGACACCCGGTTTCCTGTCGGATCCAGGCGCCCATGAGCTCCTTCAACGTCACCGACAGCCCGAACCCGTCGAGGTAGACATCCAGCGGCACGTCGAGGTCGGCGACATTCTGCGTGTCCAACGGCAGCGTCGGGTCGATCCGCTTCACCTGCACACTGGTCTCCTGGACGAACCGCTCGAGGTCGATCTCGTCGTCGGCGGAGATGGGGCAGGCGGCGTGGCTGAGGACGCCGTCGAGCAGCGAGACACGATGCTCGGGGTGCGGGCTCTCGGACAGCGGTACGCCATAGCGTTCGACCTCGGCCATGAGCGCCGCGTTGCCCTCCGGGTCAACCCAGTTGCCGCCCAGTTCGATGGAGAAGTCGGTGTCGGCGAATGGCCGGTACCAGGCACGGCCACCGATGCGATCCCGCGCCTCGACGATCAGCACCGTTTTACCGTCCTTCGCGAGATCACGCGCGGCCGTCAGGCCCGCGAACCCGGCGCCAATCACCAACGCGTCGTAGAGCTTTTCGGTCATCTGCTGGTCCCTCCACCTATCTGGTCATCCATGGTCGTGGTCAGCCCAGGCCGACCGGCAGGTGCAGCGGTGCCCCGCGGACCCCGGGGTCGCAGGCGGTCACCACAAGCGTGCCGAGTGACGCGAGCGTGAGGACATCGAGATCGGGTCCCGCGAACGCAAGATTGGTCGGCGTCGGCGCGTACACCCCCGACCAGTCGTCGACGACGACGGCAAGCGTGCCGTCCGGGGCGAGGCGGTAGACCCGGTTGGGCTGCCAGCAGCCGATCCACAGTCCGCCTTCGGCGTCGAACGCGATGCCATCCGGTACGACCCGATCGAGGACGACGACCGGTTCCGGTTCACCGCCGGAGAGCGGGATCCGTACGACCCGCGGCCACGTCGACTCGACCACATACAGCCAATCACCGTGCAGTGCAAGCCCGTTGGCGAAGTGCAGCCTGTCTGACACGAGCTCGGTGGCGCCGTCGGGGTCGATCCGCACGATCCGCCCGGTCGCCTGACCCCACTCCCCGGAGTCGGAGACCCACAGCCGACCCTCGCCGTCGAAGACCGGGTAGTTCGGATAGCCGATCGCGGCGCCATGTGGGCGGATGCAGCCGTCGGGCGCGATCTTCTGGACGCACTTGTTGCCGACGTCGCACACGTAGACCGCGCCCTCGCCATCGAGCGCGAGACCGAGCATCGAGCCACCGGGCACAGTGCACACCGTCTCAAAAGTCCCGCCCTCCAGTCCGAACCGGTACAACTGGCCGCCCTCGCCGCCGGCATAGAGCACCTGCTCGGTGGGGGACCAACACACGCCCTCCGGGTGTTGCAGACCCTCGACCACGGTGCGCAGCCCGGTTCCGGTGACCGACCCGGGAATCCCGGTGGTCGTCTGGGCCGCGGTCGAGGGTCGAGTCACGACGCGACCCCGACGGTCGCGGCCGCGCGTTGCCAACGTGCCAGGGCGACAACCTGATCGACGAGCATGCCGAGCTGCGGGGCGGCGGCCGCGATTGGATCGACGTCGCCGATCGGAGTCGAGTTGATGGTGACGCCGAGCGGCGTCGGCCAGCCCCGCAGCGCGTGCACGGTCGACCGCAGTGCCGCGAGCGTCGTCGCCGTCGCCTGCCAACCGGCAGCGCAGACGATGCAGCCGACAGCGCGACCGTCGAGGTAGGGCCGCTCGTCGTCGCGCAACTCCTCCAGGTGGTCGAGTGCGTTCTTGATGAGACCCGACGGCCCGCCGTGGAAACCGGGGCTGGCGACGATCACACCGTCGGCGTCCCGGACCAGATCGAGCAGCCGGCCGGCCTGCGGCTCGAGTGACCCACGCTCGGGCGCATACACCGGCAGCTCGAGGTCATCGGCCAACAGGAGGTGGGTCTGCGCACCGGCACGTTCGGCGAGATCAAGTGCGGCGCGCAGTGCGCGCTCGGACGATGACCCCTGGCGAGTCGTGCCGCCGAGACCAAGAATTCGCGGTTTCCAATCAAGTTCCACGTCAATCATGCTGACCGACTCCCGTGACCTACACCACTAGCGCACCGCACCAACCTGAGCCAGGTGCCTATCGCTCCGTACAAGCCAACCGCTCCATCGCCAGGCGGGGGCTCGACAACACCCGGGTCCCGCCCGCCGGCCGCGCAGCGGCGATCCGTGCCATCGAGGCCTGGGCGAGCACGACGACGTCCACCTCGGCGGCCAGCCGGTCCAGCTCCCTGGCGATGATCGCGTCGTGTCGCTCGGGGTCGCCGCCCTGCAGCGCGGCGAATGCACCATCGCAGAGCCGCGAGACAACCCTGACGGTTCGGCCGGCATCGCGCGCCGCGGCCTCGACGAGCTCGGTGGTCGGGGCGAGAGTGGTTGGCAGAGTGGCCAGTACGCCAACCGTGGAGCCGAGTGTGACGGCGCGTTCGGCCATGGCGCGGTCGACTCGCACGACGGGGACAGCA
>CAMFLL010000275.1 GCA_945957405.1 uncultured Mycolicibacterium sp.
CAGCGCCTGGTTCGAGTGCGCCGCCGACGAACTGCCCCGCAGCAGCACCGCGTTGCCCGATTTCAGGGTGAGGCCGAACGCGTCGACCGTGACGTTCGGGCGGCCCTCATAGACCATGCCGACCACGCCCAGCGGGACACGCTGCTGGCGCAGCTGGAGGCCGTTGGGCAGGGTGCTGCCGCGCAGCACTTCGCCCACCGGGTCGGGCAGGCCGGCGACCTGGCGAAGGCCTGCGGCGATCCCCTCGACGCGCTGCGGGTTGAGCGCAAGTCGGTCGAGCATGGCCTCGGCGGTTCCGGCATCGCGGGCGGTGTCCAGGTCGTGCGCGTTGGCCGCCAGGATCGCCTCGACGTCGGCGAGTACGGCATCGGCGGACGCGTGCAGTGCCCGGTTCTTGACCACGGTGTTCAGCGTGGCCAACTGGCGCGACGCGACCCGGGCCCGCCGGGCGGCGTCATGGACCTGTGCGCGCAAGCTGTTCTCGGCATCCGGAAGCGTCGGCGCGTGCAGACTCATTAGCCCAGCTTATCGGGGATGAGAACGACGGGGCGGGTCGGGCTGGTCGGCACCGCGGGAGTCCAGAAACTCTCCGGTCAGGGCGGCGACGAGATTGGGGGCCTCGTCGAGCGGAAAATGGCCCGCGTCGACGATGTGGATACGTGCAGACGGGACATCGCGCCGGTAGGCCTCGGCCTCGGCGGCCTCGAACGACGGGTCGTGGCGCCCCCACACCACCAACAGGTCGGGTTGGGTGTCACGCAGCCACTGTTGCCAGCGTGGGTAGTTCTCGACGTTGGTCCGATAGTCGTAGAACAGGTCCGTCTGGATGTCCGCCTGGCCCGGACGATCCAGGAAGGCGAGTTCGTCGGTCCACAGGTCGGGGTCGTAGCGCTCCGGATGCGGGCTGTTGCCGACGTGTCGCTGGCGGGTGGCCGCGGGTGAGAAGAAATTCTTCCGCAGCGCCTCCTCGTGCGCGGCGCGGTCGGCCCAGAACGCGCGCCTGGTCTCCCACAGTGGGCCGAGGCCGTCCTCGTGACATACCGCGTTGTGGACGACGAGGCTCTGCAGGCGCTCGGGTCGGCGGGTGGCCAGCCGCAGCCCGACCGGTCCGCCGTAGTCCTGCACGGCAAGCGAGTAACGGTCCAAGCCGATCGCGTCGGTGAAGTGTTCGATCACGTCAGCGATGTGGTCGAACGTGTAGTCCCAATCCTCGGCGGCCGGTGCGGCACTGTGCCCGAAACCGGGATAGTCCGGCGCGATCATCCGGTACCTGTGGGCCAGGCGGTCGATCAGCGGCTGCCACATTCGCGACGACGACGGGAACCCATGCAGCAGCAGCACTGCAGGCGCACCGGGCGGCCCGGCGTCCCGGTAGGCGAGATCGACACCGTCGACGGTCACCGTGCGATGGCTGGTGCTGACAGGCACCGCGGGCTTAGCATTCCGAAATCCGCTGTCCAGCAAGGGGAACTCCCGTGACCGATCCAAATGCGTCCAGCCAGATACTACTGACCCGGCACTCTCCCGCCTACTGGCGTGTGACCTTCACTCATCCACCGTTGAACATCTTCGGGCCGGAGACCGTGCCGGAGCTCACCGCCGTCGTCGAGGCACTGGAGACCGATCAGGACGTCAAGGTCGTCGTCTTCGACAGTGCCGTTGACGGATTCTTCCTGACCCACTACAACTTCCTGGCGGCACCCGAGGAATCGGCGAAGTTACCCGTCGGACGCACGGGGTTGCAGGCGCTGCCTGACCTGCTGGCCCGGATCAGCCGCGCACCGGTGGTGTCGATCGCGTCCGTACGCGGCCGCGCGACGGGTGTCGGCAGCGAGTTGGCGCTGGCCTGCGATATGCGCTTCGCCAGCCGGGAGAAAGCGCTCCTGTCGCAATGGGAGGTGGGCGCGGGCCTGGTACCGGGCGGCGGCCCGATGGCCCGGCTGCCTCGCCTGATGGGCCGCGGGCGGGCACTGGAGGTGCTGCTCACGGCCGACGACGTCGACGGCGACCTGGCCGAACGGTACGGGTACGTCAACCGCTCCTTCCCCGATGCCGAACTCGACGATTTCGTCGACACGCTGGCCCGCCGGCTCGCGACCTTCGACAAACGCGCGCTGGCCGAGACAAAACGTCTCGTCGACCTCAACAGCCTGCCCCCCGATGACGAGATCGCACCCGAATGGGATGCCTTCGTCACGGCGTTGGGCCGGCCGGAGACCCAGGCCCGCATCCAGAAGTTGTTCGATCGCGGCTTCCACCAACCCGGTGACGTCGAGACCAGGCTCGGTCATCATGTCGGGCTACTCGGCGCCGAACCCGATCCCGGCCAATAACCTGAAGCGATGGCCCGGGTCTGCGTCGTCGGCAGTGTGAACATGGATGTGCTGTTCGACGTGAGCGCGCTACCCGGTCCCGGCGAGACCGTGCTGGCCTCGGCGGTGCGCTCCGAACCCGGCGGCAAGGGCGGCAATCAGGCCGTGGCGGCTGCGCGTGCGGGTGCCGACGTCGCGATGGTGGCCGCGCTGGGCGACGATGCCGCGGGGCATGCCCTGCGGACGCACCTGAGTGACAACGGCATCAGGCTCGACGGTCTGGTGACGCTGCCCGTCCCGAGTGGCACCGCGTCGATCGTCGTCGATGCCGGCGCAGAGAACATGATCGTGGTGGCACCCGGCGCCAACGCCCATCTGACCCTGGGCTCGCCGCGGCTGCGCGATATCGTCGCCCGCGCCGATGTGGTGTTGCTGCAGTTGGAGATTCCGGTGGATACCGCGGTGGTCGCGGCACGCCAGGCGCGGGCGGCGGGCGCCACCGTGATCGTCAATGCGTCGCCGTCGTGCGCCGACTCGGACGCGATGGCCGATCTGGCCAGGGTGACCGACGTCGTCGTCGTCAACGAAGCCGAGGCCGAGAGCTGGCATTGGCCGGTGGCCCATCTGGTCACCACCCGGGGACCCCGGGGTGCATCACTGGAGAGCGACGGCGCGCGTATCGACGTGTCCGCCCCACCCGTCGAGGCTGTCGACACCACCGGCGCGGGTGATGTCTTCGCCGGTGTGCTGGCGGCGGACTGGAACGACGACCACGAACTCGCGGTACGACGTGCGTGCGCTGCGGGTGCGCTGGCCACTTTGGTGCCCGGCGCCGGTGACTGTGCACCGTCCGCCGAGGCCATCGACGATGTCCTGCGCTGCGACTGAAGGCTTTACGGTTGGCGTTATAGTCGGCGCCATGACACGTGGTCGACACCGATGAGTCCGCGTCCGCCCGAAGGTGACTGGCTTGGCACGCCGTATCTGAGATTCGAACGACAGGGGCCGTTCGCGGTCGTGACGCTGGACCGGCCGCAGGCGCGTAATGCCATGACCCCGGCGATGTACTTCGGGATCCGTTATGCCGTCGGGCTGGTCGAGGCCGACGCGAATCTGGCCGGCCTGCTGATCACCGGTACCGGCGATGTGTTCGCCCCCGGCGGCGATCTGGGCGGCGGCGACGGCTCGGACAACTGGCTGACGTTCGGTTCCGCATTGTCGATGGACGTCACCCCGTTCGAGACCTTGCGGCAGTCGGTCAAGCCCGTCGTGAGTGCGGTCAACGGGTTGTGCCAGGGCGGCGGGCTGCAGATCGCGATGTGCAGCGATATGGCGGTGGTCAGTGACCGGGCGACGTTCCGGGTGCCCGAGCTGTACCGCGGCATCGCCGATACCTACTACAGCCAGATGTTGGCCCGCATGATCGGGCCGGTCCGCACGCGCGACCTGATGTTCACCGGGCGGACATTGAGCGCGGCCGAAGCCGCCGACTGGGGCATGGTCGCGCGTGTGGTCCCCCACGACGAACTGCCGGCTTCGGCGCGGGAGGTGCTCGCGGCGTGCTGCCGCACCGCGCCGCGCGCCCGGTCGGTGATCAAGTCGAGCCTCGACAACTACATGGGCCTGTTCGACCGGATCGGCATGAAGGCCAGCTACAGCGGCGACGAGGCGCGCGAAGGTTTCGTCGCGTTCAAGGAACGTCGGTCGCCGGACTGGGTGCACCCGGAGCTCCGCGACGACGGCAGGCTGTAATTCAGCATTTTGTGAATACAGATTTTCATGTACCGTCATCGGGGTGGAAGTCGGACTGGAACGGGTTGGCATCCTCCGCCGCCGAATTCGGCTGCTGGTTGCCGCCACGATCGCCTACAACGTGGTCGAAGCGGTCATCGCGCTCACCGAAGGGTCCCGGGTCTCGTCGACGGCGCTCATCGGCTTCGGCCTGGATTCGGTGATCGAGGTGTCATCGGCCGCGGCGATCGCGTGGCAGTTCTCGGCCAAGGATCCGGCGACACGGGAGAAGGTCGCGTTGCGGGCCGTCGCGATCTCGTTCTTCGCGCTGTCGGCCTACATCTGCCTCGAGGCCGCGCTGACCTTCCTGGGCGCGCGGGATCCGCAGCCCTCCACGGTCGGCATCGGCCTCGCCACCGCCAGCCTGGTGATCATGCCGTTCTTGTCCTGGGCGCAGCGCCGCGCCGGCCGGGAACTCGGATCACGTTCTGCTGTAGCCGATTCCCATCAGACCCTGTTGTGCACGTACCTGTCGGCCGTACTGTTGGTGGGCCTGCTTCTGAACAGCCTGCTCGGCTGGTGGTGGGCCGACTCCATTGCGGCCCTGGTGATCGCGGCACTGGCCATCCGCGAGGGCCGGCAGGCCCTGGCCGGCGAGGTCTGTTGCGCGCCCACCGCCGGCGACCACTGCGATGACGACTGCTGTTCGGACTCGGGTGAGAAGTGATGGCCACCATCGCCTTGATCCTGTTCGCGGTGTTCGCACTGCTCGGATTCGGTTGGCGCAGTTGGCGTCAATACCGCCGAACCGGCTCGAGCGGTTTCAAAGGCATCAGTGGGCGGGTGGGTTCGGTCGAATGGTTCGCCGGCGTCGGGTTCATCCTGGCCCTGGTCATCGCGGTGGCCGCCCCGGTGTTGCAGGACCTGGGCGCGATCGCGCCACTGCCGGTACTGGACAACGTTGTGGTGAACGCCGTCGGAATATTGGTGGCGCTCAGCGGTATAACCGCAACCATCTATGCGCAGGTGCACATGGGCGATTCGTGGCGCATCGGTGTGGACGCCGCCGAAACCACCACACTGGTGCGCACCGGCGTGTTCGGCGCCGTCCGCAATCCGATCTTCACGGCAATGCTGGTCTTCGGACTGGGCATCGCACTGGTGACACCCAATGTCGTCGCGATCACCGGTATCGTATTGCTGGCGTTGACGATCGAACTGCAGGTCCGCTACGTCGAGGAGCCCTACCTGCTGTCGACCCACGGCGAGGACTATCGCGAGTACGCGGCGGCCGTCGGCCGGTTCGTTCCAGGCGTGGGGCTCAGCCCGTGAACAGCGCCGGGATCTTGAGTACGAGTTGGACGAGCCCGTAAGCGAACGGCACACCGACCCACAACCATCCGAGGACGGCCAGCGGGGCGTTTCGCGTTGTCGCTGAGGTGTTTTCGGTCATGGTCTTCTCTCCGACGGGGTGAGTTGCGGCTCGGTCACGGGTGACAGCGGGCGGGGTGTCTTGATCAGCTCGTTGCAGACGAATGCCACCACAAGCAGCACGATCATGATGCTGAACGACAACGTGTAACGCTGCGGTCCGACCACGCCGGCGTCGATGCGATTGTCGGCAATCGCGTTGACGATCAGTGGGCCGAGTACGCCGGCGACAGACCACGCGGTGAGCAGTCGACCGTGAATGGCACCGACTTCCTTGTAGCCGAACAGATCTCGCAGATATGCAGGAACCGTGGCGAAGCCGGCGCCATAGAACGACAGGATCACGATGCACGCGATCAGGAACACCGGCTTGCTGGTGCCACCGATCATGATGACCACCAGATACAGCAGCGCACCGACGCCGAGGTAGATGCGATACATGTTCTTGCGGCCCAGCACATCCGACAGCGACGACCACATGATCCGGCCGGCGGAGTTCGCCAGCGACAGCACGGCGACGAACCCCGCGGCAGCGGCCGCCAGCGCCTGCGGCGACGTGGCATCGGGGAAGTCGTCGCGATAGATCGGTGCTGCCCGCTCGAGGATGCCGATGCCCGCGGTGACGTTGAAGCACAGCACCACCCACAACAACCAGAACTGCGGTGTCCGGATCGCCTCGCCGGCAGTGCGATCCGGCCCCGCGGGCCGCGTCCGCTTCGAGGTGGTATGCGCTTCGACGGTCGAGACTTTCCAGTCCGGCGGCGGGGTGCGGATCAGCAGGATGCCCAATGTCATGAAGACGGCGTAGACCACCCCCATGGTCAGGAATGTCTGGGCCAACCCCGACCGGTCGGTGCCGAACCATTCCATCAGTTGCGATGACCACGGCGAGGCGATCAAAGCACCGCCGCCGAAGCCCATGATGGCGAAGCCGGTGGCCATACCTGGTCGGTCGGGGAACCATTTCATCAGTGTGGAGACGGGCGAGATGTAGCCGATGCCCAACCCGATACCACCGACGACGCCGTATCCGACGACGACGAGCCACATTTGGCCCAGGGCCGCCGCGGCAGCCGAGATCAGCAGGCCGCTGCAGAAACACAGTGTCGCGATCGTCATCGCCCAGCGCGGGCCACGATGGTCGACGGCCGTGCCGAAGATCGCCGCCGAGAGTCCCAGCACCACGATGCCGAATGTGAACGGTAGGGCACTGACTACGCCTGACACTCCCAGGGTGTCCTGCAGCGGCAATTTGAAGACACTCCAGGAGTACACGCTGCCGATGGCCAGGTGGATCGACAGCGCTGCTGGTGGCACCAGCCACCGACTCCAACCCGGCGGGGCGACGACGCGCTCACGCTGCAGATAGGCAGGACCGGAGAACACCGCTGTTCCCTGAGGCATTACCTACGAATGCTCGAATTCTCAGCGGTTAAACACGAACCACGGAGAAGGCCCGCAGCCGAAGTCGGCTACGGGCCTTCTCGCCCCGTGTGTGGTGTCAGACCGCGATCAGTTCCGCATCGCCTGGAACAGGCGGGAACGGCGGCTGCTCGGTGGCGCTACTCGTCGTCGGCAGGGTGACCTCCACCGACTTGATATTGACGAACCCATACTGCGTGAGATTCAGGAACGGCGTCGCCGTCGTGACGAGCTGCAGTTCCAGAGTGCTGTTCTCGTCCATTGTGTAGGCGATGTCATTGAGGTAGTAGGTCTGGGTCTGCTCCCTGCCGTTCAGTGTCACCGGCATCTGCGTCACGAGATTGCCGACCACCACGTCGTCGCTGGTATCGGCGGTACCCCGCGTGTCGACGATCTGCCCGTAGATGTGCCGGCTGGTCCCGATCCCCGAATAGGTGACCGTCACGACAGGCGCACCGACGACGTTCGTGGTTCCCTCCGGGTTATCCAGAGGAATGGTCACCGCATTGGTCGCAGGTGAGCCGTCACCCAGAGAGTAGGGGAACGGAACTTTCGGGCTGGGTCCTGACCCGCCGACGATCGGGATGATCGGCAGGATCTTGCCGTCAGTCCAGGTCGTGAGCGGCGTAAAGCCGTCGTTGAACAATGGGTCTGACGGACGCACGTCCGACGCCCAGCGGACGCCGTTCTGATCGGTCCACTCGAACACACCCGGGAACGGCTCCTCCGGCGCCTCGTCCTTCACATACGTGTCCATCCATTGCTGCGTCTCGGCCATCACCCAGACGTCGTCGGCATCTGGATTGCCCTGGCCCGGCAGGCAGGTGCCGTGGCCGCCGCAGTACCAGATGACCTTGACGTTCGGGTTGTTCTCGAGATAGCCCAAGTTGTCAAGAGACTGCTGCAGCGGGAACAGCACGTCGACCGTCCCCTGGATGATCAAGACAGGCACGTCGATGCTGCGCACCGTTTCGCCCGGGCCGCTGGTCTGGAGCAATTGAATCTGGCCCGGGGTCAGGACCCCCAGCAGCGCACCGGTGAGGATGCCGCCATAGATCTGCGGATTGATGCGGGCGCCGGTGGTCACCAGGTCGAGTAGCAGCAGCGACGAGTAGGCGGTCTTGAATGCCGACTCCGGGTACAGCGAACTCGGCAACGTGTTCCACGACCATCCGGGGGCAATGGCGTCCACCCGGTTGTCGCTGGCCGCGGTCACCCACTGGATGCCACCGCCGTAGGACACCCCGACCATGCCCATCTGTGGGTCGCCCGCGATGGGGTTGCCCTCACTGTCTTCCGAGAGCTCGACGCCGTCCAGGCCGGCCGCCCACGTGATGAGCTGCTGGACGTCCTGGCCCTCGTACTGCGGGCTGTCGAGTTGCAACCTGCCGCCTGAGTCGTATTCGCCGCGCGGATCCCAGGTGACGACGTTGTAGCCGGCGGCGCGGAACGTGCCGACGAAGGGGTCCGTCGGACTAGTGGCACCGGCTTGGCCGAGCCCGGGCCCGTTGAAGATGGTCTCAAAACCGGCCTGGCCGTCGTCATCGGTCCCGATGGCCGGGAAGAAGTTGGTGCTGATCTGAGTGCCGTCCCACGACGTCACCATCGTGGTGTACGCGATCGGGGTTTCTTCTTCACCGCGCAGATCATCGATGTCGGCGGTGACCGTCACGACCGTGGCGGTTCCGAAGACGGGCGCCAGAACGTCGCCGAGGACCGGCGTCGTCTGGATCTTGATGATCACCGGCGCGATCACCTTCGAGCCGATGATCGGCACACCGGTGAGAATTGTGGTCAGTTGCGAGTTCTGGGCGACGATCACCGAGAACGACTGCTCCCCCGTCGGCCCATTGGTCGCAGACTGATCGGCGAAAGGCAGGAACGTGAAGGCACCCGTGGTCGGGTTGACGGCGACCTTGCCACCATCCTCCGGCTTGCCGCTCAGCGTGTAGGTGCTGCCGTCCGCCGTCGCGCACGTGGTGCCGACGACGCAGCCGGTGATGACACCTTGGAAGACGCCGACGGTCGGGGCGTCGACCGCGAGCGCCTGGCTGGTCAGCTCACGCCGGGTGCCGGCCAGCAGCAGCAGGTCGGCGACCGAACCACCGACGGGCGCACCGCCACCGTTGTTGGAGAACGGGCTCAGCGCATTGCTGATCGTGGTGAGGATGCCCGAGACGGCGGCGTTGGTCGGCACGACCCGGCGAAGGGGTGCCGTCGAATCCTGGCCCAGCGAGGTGAGGGCCGTCGCGGGCGTCCACAGCGACGACGACGTCGGCACCGGGTTGGCCTGGCGCGCGGCCGCGACGCGGGGGCTGTCAAGCCAGGCCTTGACGCGCGGTTGCTTCAGCGCCGCAGTGTCCTGGACCACCGAGTTGTCGGCGGGGCCGGTTCCTGGATCCGAAGCCGCAACGACCTCACTGTCTTTCGACGACTGCTTGGCCTTCGCCTTCGTCTTGATGGTGTCCGTGGCCCGCGGTTGCACCCCCGCGTTCACGACACCGGCCAGCGCGTCGTCGATGGACTTCCTGGCGTCGGCGATCCGCTTCTGGTTCTCAGTGGTGACCTTGTCGGCGATGCCCTTGACGGTGTCCGCCAACGACGTGCCGTCGGTCAATCGATGCTTGGCAAGTGGACCCTTGTTGACTTTGACGGTGCCGGTGTCGGTGGAGCCGCCGGTGTCGGTGTTGGTGGTGTTGACCGTGTCATTCGAGTCGTTCGGCTCGTCGGCGTAGGCCACCCCCTGTCCCGTGATGACCGCGGTACCCACTCCCAGGGCAACCGCCAGTCCGCCAATCCGACCCACATACCGAGCAGCACCCATGACACGCCCCTCCACGAGCAAACACCGGAAACGGGGCAGACGTTACGCCCACGGAGGCGCGATCACCGGCTATTCGGGACGATAAATTTATTACGCCGTCAATTGGCTGAGGCTGTCAGTTTTCGGGGACCTCACGCTCGATCTCGTCGAGCCAAATCCGCGCCGACATGTCCGAAGGCGCCCGCCAGTCACCCCGCGGCGACAGCGCGCCCCCGGCCGACACCTTGGGCCCGTTCGGCAGGGCCGAGCGCTTGAACTGACTGAACGAATAGAACCGCTGCGCGAAGACCACCAACCACCGGCGGATCTCGTGCAGCGAATACGCCGGGCGCTTGTCGAGGGGGTAGCCCAGGGGCCAGTGTCCGCGCTCGGCATCACTCCAGGCGTGCCAGGCCAGGAAGGCGATCTTCGACGGCGGGAAGCCGTACCGCAGCACCTGGAACAGCGAAAAGTCCTGCAGCACATAGGGCCCCACTTTGGCCTCGCTGCTCTGGATCTCTTCGTCCTCGCCGACGGGCACCAGTTCGGGCGTGATCTTGGTGTCCAGGACGGACTGCAGCACTGAGTTGACCGCCTCGTCGCCCTTGTCACTGAACTGCCCTGACGAGATGACCCACCGGATCAGGTGCTGGATCAACGTCTTGGGCACGCCGCCGTTGACATTGTAGTGCGACATCTGATCGCCCACACCGTAGGT
>CAMFLL010000276.1 GCA_945957405.1 uncultured Mycolicibacterium sp.
ACCTGCGACCTCTGGGTTATGAGCCCAGCGAGCTACCGAGCTGCTCCACCCCGCGACGGGTGAACGCTAGGTTACCGAACCCGCCACTGGCGTCCAAATCCCCTGCTCAGACCCCTGCCGTGCCCCGCCAACGTGCAGCTACTCACGCTGCAGCGGCACAAAAGTGTGCGCAGCTGCATGCTCGCGACGGGAAATGGAGACCCAGATCACAGCGGATAGCGCGCCACCTGGCCGATCCGCAGCACGCCCGCCGGGTCGTAGCGCTCGCCGAGGGCAGCCAGCCAGTACAGGGTGTCCTCGTCATAACAGCGGGCTAGCCGGGCCGGGTCAGCGGCGGGTGCGAAATTCGGGAACTGGCCCCCGCTAGACCACGGCCCGAGGGCGTCGAACACCGAATCGGAATGCGCGGCAACCGCATCGACGATATCGGGTGCCGCGACACCGATAGTGGTCAGCGAGAGCGCCGCGTCGCGATGACACACCGCGCTGCGATGCCTACCTGAGCGTGCGAACGCACCTCCGAGTTGGCGCAACTCGACGATCACCTGCAGGGAACCCGAATCCGGCCCGGCCGCAGACAGCAGGGCGTCGACGGCGTTGGCGGGAAGCTCCCGCAGCAGCGCCTGACCCTCGTGCACCGGCATCGGATTGGGTGGATCGGCGTGCACCGAACCGATGGCCGCGTACGGCAGCACTGCCACAGCGTCGATCAGTGGCTGCGCGACGGCCCGCATGGGGGCCAGCAGCCGCTGCGCCTCGTCGACATCGCCGAGGGCCGCGTACCTCACCGCGACGGTGTACCTCCCAGCCAGCGGCGGCGGCACCTCAGGCACCCCGGGCAGCTGCAGCAGCGCAACCGACGTCGAGGCGTTCTCCGGCAGATCGGCACACCAGCTGCGCCACTGGTGCAGGACCGCGGGCGCATCGGCACCGTCGAAATACACTGCACCGCCGTAAAATTCGGCGATCGGGAGCAGATCAAACTCGACGGCGGTCACTACGCCGAGCGTCGCCTTGCTGCCGCGGAGCCCCCAGAACAAGTCACCGTGCTGGTCGGGTGTCACCCGCAACACATCTCCGGCGCCGGTCACGATCTCGAAGGCCCGCACGTAGTCCGAAGACACCCCGACACTGCGCACCAGCGGACCGATACCGCCGCCGGTCAGGAACCCGACCACGCCCACGTTGGGTGACGACCCACACAACGGGGCCAGTCCGAACGGCGTCGCCGCGTCGAGCACCCGCTGCCAGGTGACCCCGGCCTCGACCCGGGCCACCCGGTTGAGGGCGTCCACGGCGCAGCCCTGCATGTCTGCGGTGGACACCAGGATGGTCTCCGGCCCCACCGAGAGGGCGCCGTGGCCGGTGGACTGCACCGCGACGGTCAGCCCGCGCTCGGACGCATAGCGGACGGTGGCGGCGATGTCGGCGGCCGACGTCGCGAACACCGCCGCGCACGGCGCGACCGGCACCGCAACATTCCACGGCAGGATGCGCTGGTAGTCGAGCTCACCGGGCAGCGCGACGGTACCGCTGATACGGTCACGCAGGTCGGCCGCCAGTGCGTCGTCGGTGGCGGGGGCAAGCGTCATGGAACAGTCCTTTCAGGGTCGAGTTGCTGAACTATGACGGCACGCGCTTGGTGGCGCCTTGGCGGCCTCACGCCAAGAAATCTCCAAGAAAGGGTCAGGCGAGCAGGCGGGCCGCGGCGGCCACGCCCTGCATGCCGATGCGCTCGGCCTCGACGGCCAGTGCCTGAGCCCGCTCGGCGACGTCCTCGCCGGCGGCCCGGTCCAGTTCACAGGTCAGCAGCCGGCACCGCAGCAGTGTCGGGACACCATCGGATCGGGCGGCGAACTCCTGCGCCCTGAGCAAGTCGCGGCGGGCTGCGTCGTCGTCGCCGACCAGTGCGCGCAACCGGGCCGTCGCCAACGCAACGGGGCCGGCGATGCCGACCTGACCGATGGTGGCGATGCGGTCCTGATAGGGCGCGAGCTCGTCGATCAGATGGGGCGCAAACTCGGCCAGACGGTGGTCGGCGCACAGATGGGCCAGCAGCGTCGAGTAGCCGAGGCTGGTCCACACATGAGCGCCACTGCCCCTGTTGGCCAACACATCTGCCGCGTCGCGGCGTGCGCCCTCGCCGGCGATCACGGTCAGGACTGCGGCCCGCGCCACCCCCACCATGTCCTTACCGCCGCGGTCGCGTCCGCCGACCAGCGCGGATTCGTCGACCGTCTCGCCCTTTTCGCGCAGCAGCGACGCGGCGGCGATCAGTCCGCTTCCCGCCTCATAGAGTTCGGTCTGCTCGTGAACCTGGGCGGCGATGGCGTGATGCCGCTGCGCCGCGGCGAAGTCACCATGCCAGACCGCCAGTACCGCCTCCATCCACCGAAGCTGGGCACGCAGCACCGGGAGCCGCAACTGCTCACTACCCTCGATCCCGGCCCGCAGGTGCCGCTCGACACCGGCCACATCACCGAGGCTCAGGGCCGCCATGGTCGCCACGGAGTGGGCGATCACCGCATCTTCCCGACTTCTGTTGTGCCGCAATGCTGTCAACTCGTCGACCCAGCGAAGAGTCTCAGCGCTGTACGTCACCACGCCGGAATAGGTGATCAGATGGCCGAGCACCGCGTCGGCGCGCACATCGGGGTCACCGCTGAGGGCGGCCAACTCCGCCGCCGAGGCCAGTAGTCCCGCCGCCGCGGACGGATCCGGGTTGTAACAGTTACCGACAGCCAACGCCGCCCGCACGCGCGCTCCGGCGGCCGGATCGCCTTCGGTCAGTTCGGCGACGCGGTGCAGCAGCGACAGCAGCTCGGTCGGGTCGGCGCCGGGCGCCAGCCACGGCCAGCCGCCGCTGACCCGCAGCAGTGCGGCGGCCACCCGCCCCGCAGTGGCCGCCCGACCCGCACGCAGCGCCTCGGCCAGCGCCGTACTCGCGGCGTCGAGCACAGTCTGGCCGCGTCCGGCCCTGGCCAGTGCCTCGAGCATGGCGGCGGTCAGGGTGTCGCGCTCGGAGTCGTCACGCTGACCGGCGGGCAGCAGGTCGTAGGCATCGAGGGCGGCCTGCCACCACTGCGCGGCGGTCGCCGAACTCCACTGCTCATTGGCCTGTTCGGCGGCCACCCGGCACGCCTCGATCACCGTGGCGGGTTCTACGAGTGGCAATGCGGCGACCAGGTGCTGCGCGCGTCTGCTGATGGCGTCACCGGAAACATTGGCGGACAACACTTCTGCGACCCTGGCGTGCATTCTTTGACGGCGCAGCGCCGGCATGGTGGCCAGCAGGTGCTCGCGCAGCAGTCCGTGCGCGAACCCGTATCCGGCGCTGTCGTGCGCGGAAACCAGGATGCGCTCGTCGGCGGCGTCGTCGAGGTGATCGGCGAGCGTGTCGAGATCCAGCCGGGTGGTGGCCGCCAGCACCGACACCGCCGCCCCGTCCATGGCGTCGCCGATCACAGCGGCGGCCCGCAACACCTGCAGCACACCGGGATCCAGCCCTGCGAGGCGCCGGTCGAGCACCGATTTGACCGCCGAAGGGATGTCACCGGCGGCGCGTTCCTCCCGCGGCAACCGGGCGTATTCCGAGACGAAGAACGGGTTGCCACCGGTGCGGTCGGCTAGGATGGCGGCCTCGGCGTCGTCCACCCGGTCGTCGGGATCCTCGGCCAGTGCATTGGCCAGCGTCGCTACAGCGTCGGGATCCAGGGCCGGTACGTCAATGTGGCGGTTGCGGTCGCCGCGTGCGACGGTGCCGAGCAGGCGACGCAGATCCGGCCCGTGGTCACCGTCGCGCACAGTGACGACGAACGCGACCGGATGATCGCGCAGCGCACCGGCGATGTACGCCAGGCAGCTGGCGGAAGTGGGGTCGGCCCACTGCGCGTCGTCGACCACCACCAGCAGCGGGTCGTCGACCCGCAACAAGGTGTGAATACGTTCGTAGACAAGAAATCTGGCGCTGTCCGGGTCGGCGTGCTCGGGCACCAGCAACACCTCGTCGGCATCGGCCCCCAAGGCCCGCACCAGCTGCCGCATCGGCCACCACGGCGGGGTGCCCTGCTCGTCGGGACAACTGACCCACACCACGCGTCCGCCGGTGTCGAGCAGTTGGGCGACGGCCTCCTCGGCCAGCCGGGTCTTGCCGATGCCCGCCGGCCCCGTGCACACCAGCCACCGCGTCGCGCCGCCGCGAACATCGCCGAGAAGTCTTGTCACGACGCCCAACTCGCGGTCTCGCCCGATGAGGGTGCCGCGCGACGCCACCTCGGTCGACGACGCGGCGGTGGCGTCGGGTGCGGGCGTGGTGACATCGCCGGCACCAGTCCAGGCCGGCGAGCGCGGCCATGCCACCAGCTCCGGTGACTGGCGCAGCACGGCGGTCTGCAGTTCACGAAGCTCAGGCCCGGGCGTCAGCCCGAGTTCCTCATCGAGGTGGTTGGCGTGCTCGGTGTAGGCCTGCAGGGCATCTGGGCCCCGACCGGCCCGGTACAGCGCGAGCATATGCAACCAGCACACTCGCTCACGCAGTGGCTGGTCGGCCCGCAACGCGTCGGCCTCGCTCAGCGCTTCGGCGGTGCGGCCCAACGCCAGCAGCGCGGTGATCCGTGCCTCCCGGCATTCAGTACGGAGATCGTCGATCCGGACGGATTCCTCGCGGACCCAGGTCTCATCGCGTAGATCTTCCAACAGCGGGCCGCGCCACAGCGCCAGTGCCGCGTCAGCGGCGATCAACGCCTCGCGCCACTGCGTGGCCGCCAGGGCAGAGCGTGCCGAAGCCGCCGCATCGGTGAACTCAGTCAGGTCGACGTCGTCGGCCACCAGGTAGTAGCCCGGGGCCTGCCGCACGATCGGCGCCGCGGCCCCGCCCTCGGGACGGAGCGCCTTCCGCAGGTTCGAGATATAGGCCTGCAGGCTCGCCGTGGCGCTGCCCGGCACGTCGTCACCCCACACCGCGTCGGTCAGCCGGTCGGCCGACACCACCGCCCCGCGCGCCAGCAGCAGCGCCGCGAGCACCGCCCGCTGTTTGGGCGGCCCGATGTCAACCCGGCGACCGTCATGCATGACCTGCAGCGGTCCGAGTGACAGGTAGCGCACCGGCAGAGTTTAAAACGCCGGCCGCCGGCGCCGAACGCGCGCCTTTGTACGCCGCTCGCGGCGTGTCACCGTACAGACACGCGCGCTCGCGGTAATTGGTGGGCTACTTGGCGGCGTCGTACTTGTTCATGGCGTCGTTGAGGCGTTGCAGCGCCTCGCCGTACTCGGCGAAGTCACCGCTCTGCTGTGCATCACGCACCGACGTCAGGGCCGTCTCGATGTCCTGCAGCGCAGCGGCTTTGGGACCGGACAGCTGCACCGGGGCACCATCGGGCGCCGGCGGCACCGCCGCGGCGGGCCTGGGCACCTCGGGCTGGTTGGCCGGTGGTTGGGCGTTGGCGTCCGGCGCCGGCTGCGGGTTGGCAGCCGGTTGATTCGCCGGTGCCGGTCCGGTGGGGGCCGGTCCCGTCGCCGTCGCACCCGCGCCGCGGCCGAAGACACCGTCGAGCGCATCACGCACCGTCGGGCCGTAACCGACCTTGTCGCCGTACATCATCGCGACCCTGATCAGACGCGGATAGGACGATGCCGCATCACTGGCGCCAGGCGACGCGTACACCGGCGCCACATAGAGCAGACCGCCCTGGCCCACCGGCAGGGTCAGCAAGTTGCCCCACCGCACCCGGTTCTGGTTGTCGCGGCCGATCACACCGAGGTCCTGGCTGACCGCGGTGTCGGTACTGATGGCGTTGAAGGCCAGCTTGGGACCGTTGACCTGACCCGGCACCGTCAACACCGTGATCTGCCCGTACGTGGCGGGGTCCGAACTGGCACTGATATAGGCGGCCAGGAAGTCACGCCGGAACCGGTTCATGGCACTGGTCAGCTGGAACGACGCCGAATTGTTGTTCTGTGCAATGTTTTTCGCGACGATGTAATAGGGCGGCTGATAGCTCGACGCCGTCGGGTTCGGATCAAGCGGCACGTCCCAGAAATCCGACGTCGAGAAGAACGTCACCGGATCGTCGACGTGGTACTTGGCCAGCAGCGCGCGCTGCACCTTGAACAGATCCTCGGGGTAGCGCAGATGCTCGGCCAGATCGGGGCTGATGTCCGCCTTCGGCTTGACCGTGCCCGGGAACACCCGCATCCAGGCCTGCAGCACCGGATCGCTCTCGTCCTGCGCGTACAGCGTGACGTTGCCGTTGTAGGCGTCGACGGTGGCCTTGACCGAGTTACGGATGTAGGACACCTGCTTGTCGGGCACCAACCGGTTCAGCGCCACCTCGTTGGAGTCGGCGGTGGCACTCGACAGGGACGTCAGCTCCGAGTACGGGTAGTTGTCCAGCGTGGTGTAGCCGTCGACGATCCAGACCATCCGCTTGTTGACGATGGCCGGGTACACCGTCGAGTCGGGCCGCAACCACGGCGCGACCGCCTGCACGCGCTCGGCCGGGTCACGGTTGAACAGGATCTTGCTGTTGGGGCCGATCACATTGGAGAACAGGAAGTTGCGTTCGGCGAACTTGGCGGCGAAGACGCTGCGCGCCAGATAGTTTCCGATCGACACACCACCGGTGCCCGCGTAGGTGTAGTTCTTGGTGTCGGTGTTGGTCTCGTAGTCGTATTCACGATCGGCACCATTGCTGCCGACGATCGCGTAATCCGCGGGGGCGGCGGCGATGATGGGGCCGAAGTAGATCCGCGGCTGATCCAGCGGGGCCGGGCCCGGTGAGACGACACTGCCGTTGGCGCCCACGACACTGGCCAGGAACTCCGGGTAACCGCCGTTCTGGTTGGGGTCATTGGCAACTCCGCGCACGGTGTTGGCGGGCGAGGCGATGAAACCGTTGCCGTGGGTGTAGACGGTGTGCCGGTTGATCCAGTCCTGCTGGTTGTCGATCAGCCGATCGGGGTTGAGTTCGCGGGCGGCCACGACATAGTCGCGCAGTTCACCGTCGGGCTGGGTGTAGCGGTCCATCGCCAGCTGCTCGGGGAAACTGTAGAAGTTCTTGCCCTGCTGGAACTGCGTGAAGGCGGGGCTGACGATGGTCGGGTCGAGCACCCGGATGTTGGAGATCGTGGCGCGATCCGACGCGATCTGCTGCGCGGAGGTGGGCGCGTCACCGCTGTAGTCGCGGTAGGAGACGTTCTGGTCGGTGAGACCGTAGGCCTGTCTGGTGGCCGTGATGCTCCGACTGATGTATTCGCTTTCCTTCTGCGCGGCATTGGGTTTGACGCTGATCTGCTCGACCACCAGGGGCCAGCCGGCGCCGACGATCAACGAGCTCAGCAGCAGCAGTACCAAGCCGATCGCCGGGATACGCAGATCGCGCAGCACCAGCGCGGAGAACACCGCCACGGCGCAGATCAGCGCGATGGCCAACAGGATCAGCTTGGCCGGCAGCACCGCGTTGATATCGGTGTAGCCGGCGCCGGTGAACGGCTTACCGGAGCGGGTGTGGCTGAGCAGCTCGTAGCGGTCCAGCCAGTAGGCCGCGGCCTTGAACAGCACCAGCACACCGAGCAGGGTGACCAGCTGCAGCCGTGCCGCGCGGCTGACCGCACCGGAGCGGCCCGCCAGCCGGATGCCGCCGAAGATGTAGTGGCCCACCAGGTTGGTGGCCAGCGCGAGGAACACCGCGAAGAACAGGAAACTCAGCACCAGCCGGTAGAACGGCAGGTCGAAGGCGTAGAAACCGAGATCGAGGCCGAACTGCGGATCGGTGACACCGAAATCGCCGCCGTGCAGGAACAGCTGGATCTGCATCCAGTAGTTCTGGGCGATCAGGCCGGCCAACAGACCCACCGCGACGGGGATGCCGATGCCGACCAGTTTGAGGCGCGACATGATCGCGGTGCGGTACCGCGCCACCGGATCATTGGGACCGCTTGCGGGTACGAACACCGGACGGGACCGGTAGGCCAGGGCCAGGCCGGCGAACACGATGGCGCCGAAGACGATGCCGACCACGAAGAACACCACGATGCGGGTGATCAGCGCGGTGGTGAACACCGAGCGGTAGCCGAGCTCGCCGAACCACAGCCAGTCGACGTAGGTGTCGACGAACCGAGGGCCGATCAACAACAGCAGAACGACCGCCAGCGCGATCGCAATCAGAATTCGGCTGCGCCGGGTCAGTTTCGGCATCCTCGCGGCGGGCCGCATACCCACGGTGGTAACTCCTGGTCAGATGTGATCAAAGGGGTGGCCCCAACTGTACGCAACGGGGCGGAGGCGACGGCAGGCAGCGAACCTAGCAGTGCGGTGGTTCGCCACCAGCTGAAAGAGTCTTGAGAGCGTCGATGGCACTCGACAGCGTGTCGACTTTGATCAACTGCAGGCCGTCCTGCTCACCGCCACGGGCCTCGTCGCAGTTGTCGGCGGGCACCAGGAACACTGTGGCGCCGGCCTCGTGCGCGGCCATCATCTTGTGGGTGATACCGCCGATCGGCCCGACCTTGCCGTCACCGTCGATGGTGCCGGTGCCCGCGACGAACTTGGCATCGTTGAGGTCACCGGTGGTCAGCTTGTCGACGACGGCCAGGCTGAACATCAGGCCGGCCGAGGGGCCGCCGATGTTCGCGAGGTTGAAATCGATGGAGAACGGGGCCCACGGGGCATCCCGCACCCCGATGCCCAGGTAGCCGTAATCGCGGTCGGGGTTATTGCCCAGGGTGACGGTCGTGGTGCCGGCCGGCGCGTTCTTGCGCCGGTAGTCCAGGATGACCTGATCGCCGGCTTTGGTGTTCTTCAGCAAAGAAGTGAACTTGTCGACATCGGCCACCATGACGCCGTTGACCGCGTCGATGGCGTCACCGGCCTGCAATTTGCCCACCGACGGGCCGGGATCGGTGACCGTCTCGACCGTGACGGCCCGCGGGTACTTCAGATAGCCGAGCGCGGCGTATTCGGCGCTGTCCTCGGACTGCTTGAAATCGGCGTCGTTGGACTTGTCCACCTCGTCGCGCGACTTGTCCGGCGGGTAGACCAGGTCACGCGGCACCAGCTGCTCACGGCCCGACAACCACAGCGTCATCGCCTGGCCGAGGGTCAGCCCGTCCCGCTGCGACACCGTCGTCATGTTGAGGTTGCCCGACGTCGGCTTGGTCTCGGTGCCCTCGATGTCGACGACGGGCTTGCCGTCGTAGTCGCCGAGGGTGTTGAAGGTGGGCCCCGGACCCAGCGAGACGAACGGCACGGTGACCGCCGCGAGCAGCACGCCGAAGGCCACGATCGGCACGATGGCCACCACCAGCGTCAGAATCCGCCTGTTCACGCCGCCTACAGTAAGCCAACATACGGTCGAAGCCGTTTTGTGCGCCCTGCGAGGTTCCTCTGACAGCATGACCCGCAACCCCACGCCGCCCGCTGCCGATGAGTACCGTTGGGGTCATGGCTGACCTGCCCTTCGGCTTCTCCGCCCGAGACGACGATCCTGATCCGGACAAGAACAAGAAGAATCCGGGCCCAGGTGGTTCCGATCCGTTCGGCGGCGATTTCGACATGAATGACCTCGGCCAGATCTTCACGCGGCTGGGCCAGATGTTCTCCGGTACCGGCATGTCCATGGGCGGCGGAGGCTCTGGCGGCGCGGTGAACTACGACCTGGCCCGCCAACTGGCGTCGAACTCCATCGGCTTCGTCGCCCCCATCCCGGAGGCCACCACCACCGCGGTCGCCGATGCCGTCCGTCTCGCCGAGACCTGGCTCGACGGTGTGACAGCACTCCCGGCCGGCACCACCAGGACGGTGGCCTGGACGCCGACTGACTGGATCGACAACACGCTGGACACCTGGAAGCGGTTGTGTGACCCGGTGGCCGAGCAGATCTCGACGGTGTGGGCCTCGGCGTTGCCCGAGGAAGCCAAGAGCATGGCCGGCCCGCTGCTGAGCATGATCTCGCAGATGGGTGGCATGGCGTTCGGCTCGCAGCTGGGCCAGGCGCTGGGACGGTTGTCACGCGAGGTGCTGACGTCCACCGACATCGGCCTGCCCCTCGGCCCCAAGGGTGTCGCGGCGCTGATGCCGGCCGCCGTCGAAGAGTTCGCCGCCGGGCTCGAGCAGCCGCGCAGCGAGATCGTGACGTTCCTGGCGGCCCGCGAAGCCGCCCACCACCGCCTGTTCAGTCACGTGCCGTGGCTGTCGTCCCAGCTGCTGAACACCGTCGAGGCCTACGCCAAGGGCATCCAGATCGACATGAGCGGGATCGAGGAGTTGGCCCAGGGCTTCAACCCCGCCGCGATGACGCCTCCCGAACGCGCCGTGCACGCGTATGT
>CAMFLL010000277.1 GCA_945957405.1 uncultured Mycolicibacterium sp.
GGCTTAAGGTGCAGGGATGTGCACCCGCGTCGTCTACCTCGGTGACGGTGATCGCAATGTCACCGGCCGATCGATGGACTGGAAATTCGAGATCGGCACCAACCTGTGGGCGTTGCCCCGTGGAGTGAGGCGAACCGGTCAGGCCGGACCGGATTCGGTGGAGTGGACCGCGAAATACGGCAGTGTGGTGGCGACCGGTTATGACATCTGCACCACCGACGGCGTCAACGAGGCGGGGCTGGCCGCCAACCTGCTGTGGCTGGCCGAGTCGGAGTATCCGGCCGAAACCGCTGGGGGCCAGGCCATCTCACTCGCGTTGTGGGGTCAGTACGTGCTGGACAACTTCGCCACCGTGGCCGAGGCCGTCGCGGCGCTGACGGCGACACCCCTGCGCGTGGCGACCGCGCATGTGCCCGGTGAGCAGCGGTTGGCCACGCTGCACCTGGCGATGTCGGATGCCTCCGGTGACAGCGCGATCGTCGAGTACATCGACGGCCGCCAGGTGATCCACCACAGCCGGCAGTACCAGGTCATGACGAACTCGCCGATCTTCGACAAGCAACTCGCCATCACGGAGTACTGGGAGGAGATCGGCGGCACCGTGATGCTGCCGGGGACCAACCGCGCCGCCGACCGGTTCGTCCGCGCGTCGTTCTACATCAACGCGGTACCCAAGAGCGACGACCCGGTGCTCGCGGTGGCCGCGGTGTTCAGTGTGGTGCGCAACGCGTCGACCCCCTACGGCATCGCGACATCGGAGGAGCCGAACATCTCGACGACACGGTGGCGCACCGTCGTCGACCACAAGGCGCTGCGCTACTTCTTCGAATCGGCGTTGTCGCCCAACACATTCTGGGTCGAGCTCAAGAATCTCGATTTCAGTGCGGGCGCACCCGCGCGGCGGCTGAGTCTGGGCGAGGGAGAGAAGACCGTTTACGCCGGAGATGCCAGTGGTCAGTTCGAGGTGGCGGAGCCGTTCGCGTTCATGGTGGCCGTCTAGACCGGCCAGTTGAGGATGACCTCGTCGAGCGGAAGCCGCTCCCGCGGCAGCGTGTCCCGCTCGGCGATCTCCGGGGCGACATCGGCGTAGTCGCCGAGTGCGCCCAGGGCGACGATCGCCAGCGGCACCAGACCCTCGGTGTTGCCGACCAGAGCGTGGGCTCCCTCGACATCGAAGCCGGCCATCGGATGGGAGATCAGCCCGCGCGAGACCGCTTCGAGCGCCATGTTGGCGATCGCGGCGCCCGCGTCCACCCCGGCATAGCGTGCGGTCTTCTCATCCGGGCCCTCGTCGGCGCACACCAGGATCAGTGCTGACGCGGCTTTGGCGTAGCTGTTCCCGCGTTTGAGCAGGGCCGCCAGCTGCTCGAAACCGTCGTCGCCGCGGACGCCGACAACGAACCGCACCGGCTGCCGACGGCCCCACGTCGCGGCCCAGCGGGCGGCCTCCAGGACGGCGAGCAGGTCGTCGCGCGCCAGCTGGTGCTCCGGCGCGAACGCACGCGGGCTCCATCGGGCCGCGATATCGGGATGGATCGCGACCGAGGTGTCAGCCGACCGATCGGCAGGGGCTTGCGGCACCTCACCAACTTAGCGACGGAAAAACCACGTGCGCGCCTCCCTTATCCTTGACGGGATCAAACTCGAATGTGAGAGGGCAGACAGTGGCGCTCGTCGTGCAGAAATACGGCGGTTCCTCGGTATCAAGTGCCGAGCGGATCCGACGCGTCGCCGAGCGCATCGTGGAGACGAAGAAGGCCGGCAATGATGTGGTCGTCGTCGTATCCGCCATGGGCGACACCACCGACGACTTGCTTGACCTGGCCAAACAGGTCTGCCCGGCGCCGCCGGCGCGTGAACTCGACATGCTGCTGACCGCAGGCGAGCGCATCTCCAACGCGTTGGTGGCGATGGCGATCGAGTCGCTGGGCGCCCAGGCCAGGTCCTTCACGGGGTCGCAGGCGGGCGTCATCACCACCGGTACGCACGGCAACGCCAAGATCATCGACGTCACGCCAGGGCGGTTGCGGTCGGCACTCGATGAAGGACAGATCGTGCTGGTCGCCGGTTTCCAGGGCGTCAGCCAGGACACCAAAGACGTCACGACCCTGGGCCGGGGCGGTTCCGACACCACTGCGGTCGCGGTGGCCGCGGCGCTGAACGCCGACGTCTGCGAGATCTACACCGACGTCGACGGCGTCTACACCGCCGATCCGCGCATCGTGCCCAACGCCCGCCGCCTCGACACCGTCAGCTTCGAAGAGATGCTCGAGATGGCGGCGTGCGGCGCGAAGGTGCTGATGCTGCGGTGCGTGGAGTATGCCCGCCGCTACGACCTCCCCATCCACGTTCGTTCGTCGTACTCCGACAAGCCCGGCACCATCGTCAAAGGATCGATCGAGGACATCGCCATGGAAGACGCCATCCTGACCGGAGTTGCCCACGACCGCAGCGAAGCCAAGGTCACCGTTGTCGGTCTGCCCGACGTCCCCGGTTATGCCGCCAAGGTGTTCCGCGCGGTCGCCGACGCCGACGTCAACATCGACATGGTGCTGCAGAACATCTCGAAGATCGAAGACGGCAAGACCGACATCACGTTCACCTGCGCCCGGGACAACGCCCCGGGCGCGGTCGAGAAGCTGACCTCCCTGCAGGACGAAATCGGCTTCACCCGCGTGCTCTACGACGACCACATCGGCAAGGTGTCGTTGATCGGGGCGGGTATGCGCAGCCATCCCGGCGTCACGGCGACGTTCTGCGAGGCGCTGGCCGAGGTCGGCGTCAACATCGACCTCATCTCGACATCGGAAATCCGGATCTCGGTGCTGGTCAAGGACACGGAATTGGACAAGGCCGTTGCCGCGTTGCACGAGGCGTTCGGCCTCGGCGGCGACGAAGAGGCGGTCGTTTACGCAGGGACAGGGCGGTAGATGGTCAACATCGGCGTTGTGGGTGCCACCGGTCAGGTGGGCCAGGTGATGCGCACCCTTCTCGAAGAGCGCGAATTCCCGACCACATCGGTGCGGTTCTTCGCATCGGCGCGGTCGCAGGGTAAGAAGCTGCCGTTCCGTGGTCAGGAGATCGAGGTCGAGGACGCCGAAACGGCCGACCCGTCGGGTCTGGACATCGCGTTGTTCTCCGCCGGCGCGACGATGTCGCGGGTGCAGGCGCCGCGGTTCGCCGCGGCGGGCGCCGTCGTGATCGACAACTCGTCGGCGTGGCGCAAGGACCCCGAGGTGCCGCTGGTGGTCTCGGAGGTCAACTTCGCCCGGGACGCAGGCCAGCGACCCAAAGGCATCATCGCCAACCCGAACTGCACCACCATGGCCGCCATGCCGGTGCTCAAGCCGTTGCACGACGAGGCGGGGCTGACGCGGCTGATCGTGTCGAGCTATCAGGCCGTCTCCGGGACGGGGCTGGCCGGTGTCGAGGAGCTGGCGACACAGGCACGCGCGGTGATCGACGGCGCCGAACAGTTGGTGCACGACGGTTCGGCGCTCGAGTTCCCGGCCCCGGTGAAGTACGTCGCGCCGATCGCCTTCAATGTGATCCCGCTCGCCGGTGGGCTTGTCGACGACGGCTCCGGTGAGACCGACGAAGATCAGAAGCTGCGCAACGAGAGTCGCAAGATCCTCGGCATCCCGGAGCTGCTGGTGTCCGGGACGTGCGTGCGGGTGCCGGTTTTCACCGGACACTCGCTGTCGATTAACGCCGAGTTCGCCAACCCGCTGTCGGTGCAGCGCGCGCGCGAGATCCTGGCCGACGCCGCGGGTGTGACACTGGTGGACGTGCCCACCCCGCTGGCCGCTGCGGGCACGGACGACTCATTGGTGGGCCGCATCAGGCAGGATCCCGGCGTCCCCGACGGCCGCGGTCTCGCCTTGTTCGTCTCAGGTGACAACCTGCGAAAGGGCGCGGCGCTCAACACCATTCAGATCGCCGAGCTGCTGGCCGCTCAACTCTGAGGCCGCGTTGCGCCGACACAGGAGTTCGGGCGGGAAGCTGCGAGTGGTCTTGGCCCTGTCGTCGATCTCGGCCTTGTGGTGTGGCGTTGCGCAGGCGAACCCGGTGGCGTCGCAACCGATACTGGGACCGCTTGCGCCGGGGCAGGTGATGCGCATCGGTCCGACCGCCGGCACCGGAACGCCCACAAGCGATTACGGTATCGGTGCGACGGACCTATGCGAGTTCATGGAGTTCCCCACCGAGTTGCTGCAGGTGTGCGGAGACAGTTTCGCCGGGCAGGGGGTGGGCTTCGGCGGTTGGTTCTCCCCGGTGGCGCTGCACGTCGACCGGTCGTCGATCGACTCGCTAGAAGGTGTCCGCTACACCGGTGTGACCGGGACCGACAGGCCACTGCTGGCCGACGCGACACCGCCCGGCTCCTCGCAGCTGCCCGCCGGCGTCGTGGAGATCAACCGGCAGAACTACCTGATGATCACCACCACCCGCAACCTGGCACCCGCCTCATCGCGGCTGGTCAAAGCCGAAGCGGCGCAGGGCTCGTGGCAGACCGTCCCTGGTTCGGTGCGCGACGCCGGCTATGCCGGCGGGCGGCAGTCACAGATCAGCGGCTACTACGACCCGATACCGACGCCGGATGGTCAGACCGGTTGGGTGTACATCGTCGCCAACGATTTCGACCGCAGTGGGCAGGTCTGCCTGTACCGGGTCGCGCCGGCCGATTTCACCGACCGCTCGGCATGGCAGGGCTGGTCGGCGACCGCCGGCTGGAACAAGCCGCCGACGCCGCTGTGGGGCGATCGCGTCGGCGAGATGAGTGTCCGCCAGATCGACGGTAAGACGGTCCTGTCGTACTTCAATGCCAGCACCGGCAACATGGAGATCCGGGTCGCCGCGGACCCCACCGGTCTCGGTACCGCCCCTGTCACCACCGTGGTGCGTGCCGCCGGGTGGCCCGACCGTGCCGAGGACCTGCCCGCGCCGGACGACAATACGCTGGCCCAACCGTACGGCGGGTACATCTCGCCGGGGTCGACACTCGACGAGGTAAGGGTTTTCGTCAGTCAGTGGAACACCGAGTCACGTGACCGCGCCCCGTACCGGGTGATCCAGTTCGCGGTCAACCCCTTCAAGCCGGAGGCGTGAGCATGTCAGGCCGGAAACTCACCGATGCCGAGGTCCACGAACTGTGGGATGCCTGGGCGCCGCGGGATATCGCGCAGCGGCTGTCGGAGGTCACCGCGCCGTGGTGCGTGACGGCGGGGTGGGCGCTGGAGCTGTTCACCTCCGCCGCCGCCCGCCCGCACGGCGACCTCGAAATCGCAGTTCCTGCTGCGGGATTCGATGAGATCGCGGCCGCGCTGGCGGGTTTCGACTGGGATGTCGTCGGCGACGGGCTGGTGTGGCCGTACCCCCAACGGCTCGGCGATCACTTCCAGACCTGGCTCCGAGAACCTGAGACGGGGCATTACCGCGTGGACGTCTTTCGTGAGCCGCACATCGGCGACCAATGGGTGTGCCGACGCGATACGTCGATAACCCTGTCCCATCGCGACCTGATCCTGCGCACGACGGACGGCATCCCGTTTGTGATCCCGGAGGTGGCGCTGTTGTTCAAGGCCAAGCATCTTCGGGACAAAGACGAGGCCGATTTCCAGAACGTGCTGCCCGCAATGGATCTGGCCCGGCGGTCTCGGCTGGGCGGGTGGCTTGCGCGCGTCCATCCCGGTCACCGGTGGATCGACGCCTTGGCGGCCTAGTGTCGGGCGGCTGATCAGCTCGGAGCGTGTGGAACCTGGCCCACCGGCGTGTCACCGGGCAGGGTCGCCTCGATGGGGGCGCCACCGTCGACGGGCTGCAGTTCGACGGCGACACACCCACCGTCGATGGGCATGGTCTCGCGTACCAGGAAGACACCAGCGTGCACCGGGCCGCCATCAGTGATGGAGATGCGGTCGCCGACTTTGGCGTCCGATATGGAGATCTCAGTCAACGACATGGCCTCAGCGTACGTCTGGCGGGCCGCCTCGTGGGTAGCGCGCGTAAATCTCTGCGGCCGCTTCGCCGAATGCGGTCGGTTCGTCGGCGGTGTGGAAAGTCTGTGCGATCTCGTGCATTTCGGCGGTCCACCGCCAGCCCTTGGTGCGGGCCGATTGTCGTGCCGAAGGGAGCTGTTCGGGCAGGTCGGGGCGGGAGAGGTGCCATTCCGCCAACAGTGCCTCGCCAACCCCCAGCGCGGTCGCTGTGTCGTGTGCGGCCAGCAGCAGCGCGATGCCGATCTTGTTCTGGGCCGAGTAGGTCATCTTCAATGCCGACGCGCCGTATTCATGCGCTCCCTCGATCACCCGCGCGTCCAGAACCGCCCCATCGAACAGCATCGCCGCGGTGCCGGCCTCTGCACCGGACAGATACAGCCGCGTCGTGCCCGGCCGGGTCGGCGGGGGACCAACGATCCCGCCGTCGACATAGGTGGCACCGAAACCCCGCACGGTGTCGGCGACGGCGGCGGCGGTGCCTGGGCTGACGGCGTTCGCGTCGATGTACAGACCGCCGAATCCGGCCATGCTCTGCGCCGTCGCGAGCGCCGCCTCGGGCGGGCAGATGGACAACACGACGTCACAGCCGGTCGCGTCGTCGGCCGGTGTCAGCCCCGCGGCGGCCGCCCGCGCCCGGGTTTCGGCACTGCGGCCGTCGAGCAGACAGCGCACTTCATGTCCGCGCGCGACCAGATCGGCTCCGACGGCCGCACCCATGTTGCCGGGGTGCAGCAGCAGGACTGTCACTTGTTTTCGTACGCGTCGGCCTGATCGACGATCGCGAGTAGTTGTTGGGCTAACTGGCGCGCCGATTCGCGACTCAATTCGACGGCCAGCCGTTGCTTGGTGCTGGTGGCCTCGTTGACGAAGTCGATACTGACGGCGTGCTCGAGTTGGGCGTGAAAGGGATGGTCATAACCCAGGCACACCTGGTCGATGTGGAACCAGCCGTTGGCGCCCTTCCCGCTTCCGTGCAGCGCTGACGTGGTCGTGATGGTGGTGCACATGTTTCGTTGTCCTCTTTCGGGTCAGCCGACGGTTCGTGTGAGGAATTCCCAGACCTTCTCCCAGCCGTCGACGGCCTGCTCAGCGCGGTACGCCGCGGGCCGGTCGTAGTAGAAGAAGCCGTGGCCCGCGCCGTCGTAGCGGTGGAATTCGTAGTGCTTGCCGTGTTTCTTGAGTTCGGCCTCGTGCTGGTCGACTTCCTCGGGGCTGGGTGCGCGGTCCTCGTTGCCGAAGATGCCGAGCAGCGGCGCCGACAGGTCCCCGGTCAGATCGATCGGGGCCACCGGGTACACCGGGCTGAGATCTTCGGCCGCCATCACCACCCGGCCGCCCCAGAGGTCGAGGATCGCGTCGAACGGCAGCCGGCTGGCCGCGATGAGCGCATGCCGGCCACCTGAACACGTCCCGAAGCCGGCGACCTTGCCAGAGGTGTTCGGCATGGCGCGCAGTAGTTCCAGACATCCCTCGGCATCACCGACCACCTGGTCGTCGGATACATCGCCGTGCGCGCGTACCCAGGCCGCGACGTCGTCGGGCTGACCCGGCTCGGCGCGGCTGTAGAGGTCAGGGCACAGCGCGACGTAGTTGTGATGCGCGAAGCGGCGGGTGAGCTCTTTGTACAACTCGTCCCAGCCCGGGCGGTGGTGGAACAACAGGACCGCCGCGAACGGCCCGGGGCCTGTGGGCCGGGCCAGGTAGGCGTTGATGTAATCACCGTCATGCCCCCGGACCGCGATGGTCTCGGCGATCATGCCCTCATACTCGTCGGTGTTGCGCACGCGCGACTGCCTCTCCGATTCGTGTTGCCTTGTGCTCCAGATGTATTCGGCTCACCGGCGGTACGGGCGACGTCGGCGGGGATCAGTCTAGGCCGAACACCTGTCAACCGGGGGAGTCGGCTCATAGCTGATTCATAACCGGAAATTAGCTGGCACCTCGGTTGGCGCGGGGATCATGCGAGTCATGAGCGAAACACCTGAGGATCCGGCGGAGACAACGACCGAGATCGCCACCCCCACCGCGCACCCCGCCGAACCGGTGATCGTGGAACGCAAACCCAACCGTCTCTACCAGGTGCTGGCCTGGGTCGGCATCATCGCGGGGACGGTGTTCATCGTCGCGGTGGTGTTCTTCTCGGGGTTCATCCTCGGGAAGGCATCCGGCGGCGGCCACGGCCATTTCAGGAACAATCACCACGGCCACGAGATGATGATGGAGCGCGGCGGACCGCCGCCGTTCATGCGCCCGGGCTTCGGTGGCGGCGGCCCTGGCATGTTCGGCCCCGGTCCCGGCCCGGGCAATTTCGGCCCCGGACCGGGCAACTTCGGTCCCGGTGGTCCGGGTGGCCCCGGCCAATCCGGTGGTCCCGGCCAGCCGACACAGACCCCCGCCCCACCCCGCTGACCCTGTGAACTCCGAACGCCCGGACCTGCCCAGCAGGCCGGGCGTTCTTTCGTGTGATTGTCGGCCCGTTTCTGGGAAGTCTTCCCTACGACGTGCGTGGAACAGCCACCACCACGGAACAGATAGGGAAAAGACGAATGACGGAAAAAATCGCGACGACGGATGCCGGCGCACCGGTACCCAGCGTCGAGCATTCGCTGACTGTCGGCCCCGATGGTCCGATCCTGCTGCAGGACCACTACCTCATCGAACAGATGGCGAATTTCAACCGGGAGCGGATACCGGAACGCCAGCCCCACGCCAAGGGCGGCGGCGCCTTCGGTCATTTCGAGGTCACCGGTGATGTCAGCGCGTACACCAAGGCGGCGGTGTTCCAGCCGGGCGTCAAGACCGAGATGGTGGCGAGGTTTTCGACGGTCGCCGGCGAACGGGGCAGCCCAGACACGTGGCGTGACCCCCGCGGATTCGCGCTGAAGTTCTACACCAGCGAAGGCAACTTCGACATGGTCGGCAACAACACGCCGGTGTTCTTCGTCCGCGACCCGATGAAGTTCCAGAATTTCATCCGCAGCCAGAAACGGATGGCGGCCAACAACCTGCGCGACCACAACATGCAGTGGGACTTCTGGACTCTGGTGCCGGAGTCGGCTCACCAGGTGACCTACCTGATGGGTGACCGCGGGATCCCGAAAACCTGGCGCCACATGAACGGCTACTCCAGCCACACCTACAGCTGGGTCAACGCAGCCGGCGAACTGTTCTGGGTCAAGTATCACTTCAAGACCGATCAGGGCATCGATTTCCTGTCCCAGGAGGAAGCCGATCGGCTGGCCGGCGCCGACGGTGACTACCACCAGCGGGACCTCTTCGAGTCGATCGAAAAAGGCGACCATCCGAGTTGGACTCTCAAGGTCCAGGTCATGCCGTTCGAGGATGCCAAGACCTACCGGTTCAACCCGTTCGACCTGACCAAGGTGTGGCCACACAGCGACTACCCGCTGATCGACGTCGGCACGATGACCTTGAATCGCAACGTGGAGGATTATCACGCTCAAATCGAGCAGGCCGCTTTCGAGCCCAACAACATCGTGCCCGGCACCGGGTTGAGTCCGGACAAGATGCTGCTCGCCCGCGGGTTCTCCTACTCCGACGCGCACCGTGCCCGATTAGGTGTGAACTACAAGCAGATTCCGGTCAACGAGCCGAAGGTCGAGGTCAACGCCTACTCCAAGGACGGTGCGATGCGGATCCGCAATGCAACGGATCCGGTGTACGCACCGAACTCGATGGGCGGGCCGGTGGCCGACGATCCGAAGCGGGTGGCCGAGGCGCACTGGACCTCCGATGGCGACATGGTCCGCACGGCCTACACTCTGCGGCCCGACGATGACGACTGGGGTCAGGCGGGCACGCTGGTGCGCGACGTGTTCGACGATGACGCACGTGATCGGTTGGTGCAGAACATTGTCGGCCATGTGTCCGACGGTGTGAAGGAACCGGTGCTATCGCGCGTCTTCGAATACTGGCGCAACGTGGATCCCGATGTCGGAAAGAAGGTCGAGGAGGGCGTACGGGCGAACCTCAACGGTGGCAACTGATTTCGACTAGATTTCGGGTGTCCTCGGGCGCGTCGAACGTGCGGTGGGTGCGATTTTGGGGGCTGTTTTTCGCGGTGGTCGCACGTTCGGCGTGTGGGGCAATCGCGCGCGGGCGCTCAATACGACTGGCCCGGGTGGCATGATCGGATGGCATGAGCATCGAAGTCGTGTACACCGCTGAATCCACCGCCACGGGAGGCGGCCGCGACGGCCACGTCAAGTCGGCCGACGGCAAGATCGACCTCGACACCCGCCCGCCCAAGGAGATGGGTGGCAGCGGCGAAGGGGTCAACCCCGAACTGCTGTTC
>CAMFLL010000278.1 GCA_945957405.1 uncultured Mycolicibacterium sp.
GCGTAGGACAGTGCGGAGGAGGCGTGGCTGGACTCGACCCAGTCGTGGTCGCTCTCCGCCCGGCTCGGATACCCCGACAACCCATCCTTCTTGCGCAAGGTGTCGAAGTCCGCGCACCGGCCCGTCAGCATCTTGTGCACGTAGGCCTGGTGTCCGGTGTCGAACACGATAGGGTCATGCGGCGAGTCGAAGACCCGGTGCAGCGCCAACGTCAGCTCGACGACCCCGAGATTGGGGCCAAGGTGTCCGCCCGTGGCCGCCACCTTGTGGATCAGGAAATCCCGGATCTCGTGAGCCAGGTCACTTAGCTGTACCTGTGAAAGGTGCTGCAGATCAGCGGGTCCGCGGATCTGTTCAAGCATCCCGACAGTCTACGCACCCATCGTGAAATCAGTCGTACCGAGCCCGGTAGATGTCCGGGACACCGTCATGGTCGTCGTCAGTGGTCTCGAGTTCGTGGATTCGGCGGTAGGCCCGGTTACGGCTCAAAAGCACCATAGATGCCAGCAGACCTGCGATGACGGACCCCACCAGGACGGCGATCTTGGCGTCTGCGCCCTCTTCCGTGCCATAGCCGAAGGCCAGTTCGCCGATCAGCAATGACACGGTGAAACCGATTCCGGCCAGCATCGACACGCCCAGCACATCACGCCAGGCCAAGTCGTCGTCGAGGTTTGCCCGGGTGAAGCGGGCCAGCAGATACGTGGTGCCGAGCACGCCGAGAGGTTTGCCGAGGACCAGACCCGCGACCACCCCGAGGGTGACCGGATGGGCAAACGCGTGAGCGAAACCGGCCAGCCCGCCGACCGTCACGCCGGCGGCGAAGAACGCGAAGATCGGCACCGCGACGCCCGCCGACACCGGCCTGAGCACATGCTCGAAACGCTCGGCGGCGGCGTTCCGCCCCAGCACGGGGACGGTGAAGCCCAGGACGACGGCGGCCACCGTGGCGTGGACGCCGCTGGCGTGTACCAGCGCCCACGCGGTCACGGCCAGCGGCACGAGGATCCACCACCGCCGCACGCCACGCTGCACCAGCACCGCGAACACCGCGATCGGCACCACCGCCAACATCAGCGGGCCCGGCGACAGGTGATCGGTGTAGAACACCGCGATGACGATGATCGCCAGCAGATCGTCGACGACCGCGAGCGTCAGCAGGAACGTGCGCAGTGCTGTCGGCAGATGCGTGGCGATCACCGCGAGCACCGCCAGCGCGAACGCGATGTCCGTGGCGGTCGCCACCGACCGTGTGCGGTGACCCCGCCGCGAGATTGACGCCGACGTAGATCGCAGCAGGCACCACCATGCCGCCGACGGCGGCCAGGATCGGCAGTGCCGCCCGGGCGGGATCGCGCAGATCGCCCGCGACGAACTCGCGCTTGAGTTCGACGCCGACGACGAAGAAGAAGATCGCCAGCAGACCGTCGGCGGCCCAGGCCGCCAACGACAGGTCGAGGTGCAGCGCTCGGGGACCGACCACGAACTCCGAGAGTCGGTGGTACGCCGAGGACCAAGGCGAGTTGGCGAAAAACAGGGCAGCGGCCGCGGCGGCCAGCAGCAGGATGCCGCCGACGGTCTCCTTGCGCAGGATTTCGGCCAGGCGGCTGGTCTCCGCCCACGATCCCCTGCTCAGCAGTGATCGCCGATTCAGTTGCGGCTCTTGCGGCACGGGCGCTCCCAACGGTCGGCGGACAGCGAAACACACTCGCCGACCAGACTTCCCGGCACACCTGGTATCACCCTAACGCCAACGGGTCCGCAGTGCGGCACATCACCGGGTCAGCAGCGCGAAGCACTCCACGTGGTGAGTCATCGGGAAGGCATCGAACACCCGCAGCTCTTCCACGGTGTAGCCATGCGCCCGGTAAAGTCCGATGTCGCGTGCGAAAGCCGCTGCCTCACAACCGATGTGGACGACCCGCGGGATTCCGGCGGCCGCGACCATGTCGATGACCTCGCGTCCGGCCCCGGCCCGCGGCGGGTCGAGCACGGCGATGTCGGCGCGGCCTCGCGACGCCGTCAGCACCCGCCGCACCGAGTCGGTGACAAACTCGACGGCAGGCAGGTCTGCCAGCGCGGCCCGGCCCGCACGCGCCGCCGCGCGCGACGTGTCGACGCTACGCACCGTGCCGTCAGGGCCGACGGCCTCGCCCAGCGCCGCGGCGAACAACCCCGCGCCGCCGTAGAGATCCCACGCCGTCATCCCGGACTCGGCCCCCGACCACCGGCGCACCAGCGCGCTGTACTCCGTGGCCGCGGCTCGGTGGGCCTGCCAGAATGCCGTCACGGGCAGATTCCACACGCGTTCACCGACCCGCTGCGCACCCTCGTAGTCACCCTCGACCACACGCGTACGCCGGCCACGACCGGTACAGACGCTGTGGCGCACCCCGTCGTCGTCGCGCACGACGTGGACATCGTCGCCGGCCCGGAACTGGTCTTCGGGCAGCCCGTCGAGCATCCCGTCCGGGATTTGGGCGCAGCGCAGATCGGTGACGAGCTCGGCGCTGTGATAGCGGTGAAATCCCGGTCGCCCGTCGGGGCCCACCAGCAGCCGCACCCGCGTGCGCCATCCCGTCGGCTCGGGATCGCCGACCGGCTCGGCGGCGCCGGCCCACTCGAACCCGCCGAGACGCTGCAGCTGATTGCCGACGATGTCGCCCTTCATCGCACGCAACGCCGCCGGATCGACGAACGACAGGTCGCAGCACCCGGAACCATCGACGCCGGCGATGGCGCACAGCGGCTCGATCCGGTCGGCGGACGGATCGAGAATCTCGACAGCGTCAGCGTGCCAATAGGATCCGCGCTCATCGGTGATCCGCGCCCGCACCGTCTCGCCGGGCAGCGCATACCGCACGAACACCACACGGCCGTCGTGGCGGGCCACGCAACTGCCACCGTTGGCGGCCGCGCCCACGGTCAGCGTCAACTCGGTCAATCCAGGAACCCTCGTCGTGCGTCACCCGGCGCCGATTGCTGATCCAGGTTCTTCAGCCGCTCCGACGAAGTCAGTTGCCACGGAACAGATGTCACCATGACGTTCGGTTCGAACAACAGCCGGCCCTTGAGCCGCAGCGCGCTCTGGTTGTGCAGGATCTGCTCCCACCAGTGGCCCACCACGTATTCGGGGATGAACACCGTCACCACCGTGCGAGGTGACTCCTTCGAGATCCGTTTGACGTAATCCAGCACCGGACGGGTGATCTCACGGTACGGCGAGGCCACGACCTTGAGCGGCACGCTGATGTCACTGTCCTGCCATTTGTGCACCAGCTCGCGGGTCTCGGCGTCGTCGACACTGACGGTGATCGCCTCGAGCAGGTCGGGGCGGGTGGCGCGGGCGTACGCCAAGGCGCGCATGGTCGGCAGGTGCAGCTTGGAGACCAGCACAACGGCGTGATTGCGGCTGGGCAACACCATGTCCTCGGCGTCGCCCTCCTGGTCGGCGAGCTCGCGGGCCACGGTGTCGTAGTGCTTGTGGATCAGCTTCATGACCACGAAGAGCGCCGTCATGGCCACGATGGCGATCCACGCACCCGCGAGGAACTTCGTGACCAGCACCACCAGCAGGACGGAACCGGTGCACAGGAATCCGACGGTGTTGACGATGCGGGAGCGTTGCATCTTGGAGCGGGCGGCAGGGTCCGTCTCGGTCTTGAGGTGGTGGGTCCAGTGCCGGACCATGCCGATCTGGCTCAGCGTGAACGACACGAACACCCCGACGATGTAGAGCTGGATCAGTGCTGTCACTTCGGCTTTGAACGCGACCACGAAGGCGACTGCCGCGATGGCCAGGAACAGGATGCCATTGGAGAAGGCCAACCGGTCGCCGCGGGTGTGCAACTGGCGCGGCAGGTAGCGGTCCTGCGCCAGGATCGAACCCAGCACCGGGAAGCCGTTGAAGGCCGTGTTGGCGGCCAACACCAGGATCAGTGCCGTGACGACGGTGATCAGCACGAAACCGAGGTGGAAGCTGCCGAACACGGCCTGGGCCAGCTGCGCCACCAGCGTCTTCTGGTGATAACCCGGCGGGGCACCCTCGAGCTGGGTCGCCGGGTCCTCGACGATCTGGACCCCGATCTTCTCGGCCAGCACGATGATGGCCATCAGCAGTGCGACGGCGATCCCGCCCAGCATCAACAGCGTGGTCGCGGCGTTCTTCGACTTGGGTTTACGAAATGCCGGCACACCGTTGCTGATCGCCTCAACACCCGTCAGCGCCGCACATCCCGACGAGAACGACCGCGCCACCAGGAACACCAGCGCGAAGCCCAGCACGTCGCCGTGCTCGGAATGCATTTCGAAGCCTGCCGATTCGGCCCGGATCTCATCACCGAGGACGAACGTCCGGAACAGCCCGTAACCGAGCATGATCGCCATACCGACGATGAAGGCGTAGGTGGGGATGGCGAACGCGGTGCCCGATTCGCGGATACCGCGCAGGTTCATCGACATCAGCAGCAGGATTGCCAGAACCGCGAAGATCACCTTGTGCTGCGCCACGAAGGGCACTGCCGAACCGATGTTCGACATCGCGGAGGCCATCGAAACAGCAACCGTCAGAACGTAATCCACCATGAGTGCGCTCGCAACGGTCAGACCCGCCGTGGGACCCAGGTTGGTGGTGACCACCTCGTAGTCGCCGCCGCCCGAGGGGTAGGCGTGCACATTCTGCCGATAACTGGCGACCACCACCAGCATGACGAAACAGACCGCGAGGCCGATCCACGGTGTCATCGAGTACGCGGTCAGGCCCGCGACCGACAGCACCAGGAAGATCTCCTCGGGCGCGTAGGCGACCGAGGACATGGCGTCGGAGGCGAATACCGGCAGCGCGATCCGCTTCGGCAGAAGCGTGTGACCGAGCTTGTCACTGCGGAACGGCCGACCCAGCACCAACCGGCGCGCGGCGGTCGAAAGTTTGGACACGAGGTCCAAGAGTATGCCTATGGGCCATGCGCGGTAGCGTTCCCGCGTACGGTCGGTTTCGACGACGCATTCGCAAGCAGGCGGACCCGGGAGGACACCAGGTGCGGGTAGTGGTGATGGGGTGCGGCCGGGTCGGCGCGTCCCTGGCGGACGCCCTGTCGCGGATCGGCCACGAGGTGGCCGTGATCGATCGCGACAACTCGGCGTTTCAGCGGTTGTCCCCCGAATTCCCCGGTGACCGGGTACAGGGCATGGGCTTCGACCGTGATGTGCTGTTGAGGGCGGGCATCGAGGAAGCGGGCGCCTTCGCGGCGGTCTCCTCCGGTGACAACTCGAACATCATCTCGGCACGGGTGGCCCGCGAGACGTTCGGTGTCCAGCGGGTCGTCGCCCGGATCTACGACGCCAAACGCGCAGCGGTCTACGAGCGGCTCGGCATCCCCACCGTCGCGACGGTGCCCTGGACCACCGACCGGCTGCTCAACGCGCTGACCCGCGACGCCGAGACAACCAAATGGCGTGACCCCACCGGGACCGTCGCCGTGGCCGAGGTGGTCCTGCACGAGGACTGGGTCGGCCACCGCGTCACCGACCTCGAAACCGCGACGAGCTCGCGGGTGGCGTTCCTGATCCGGTTCGGCAGCGGCGTTCTGCCCGAACCCAAGACGGTGCTGCAGGCCAGTGACCAGGTCTACATCGCGGCGGTGTCGGGCCGGGCCGCCGAGGCCATGGCCATCGCGGCGTTGCCACCCAGTGCCGACCTCGACGGAGAGGGCCACAGATGAAAGTCGGGATCGCAGGTGCCGGCGCGGTGGGACGGTCGATCGCCCGCGAACTCGTCGAGAACTCGCATGACGTCACCTTGATGGAACGCAACGCCGAACACATCGACGTCGACGCCATTCCGGCGGCGCACTGGCGACTGGGTGATGCCTGTGAGTTGAGTCTGCTCGAATCGATCCACCTCGAGGAATTCGACGTGGTGATCGCCGCGACGGGCGACGACAAGGCGAACGTCGTGCTGTCGCTGCTGGCCAAAACGGAGTTCGCGGTGCCGCGGGTGGTCGCCCGCGTCAACGACCCCCGAAACGAGTGGCTGTTCGACGACGCCTGGGGTGTCGACGTCGCGGTGTCCACCCCACGCATGCTGGCCTCGCTGGTCGAAGAGGCCGTCGCGGTGGGAGATCTGGTGCGAATCATGGAGTTTCGCAAAGGTTCGGCCAACTTGGTGGAGATCACCCTGCCCGATGACACGCCGTGGGGTGGCCGTCCGGTGCGGAAACTCGAATTGCCCCGCGATGCGTCGCTGGTGACGATCCTGCGCGGCAACCGGGTCATCGTGCCCGAACCCGACGAACCTCTGGAGGGCGGCGACGAGCTGCTGCTGGTGGCCTCCCCTGACGTGGAAGACCACCTCCGGTCCCTGCTGCTGCCCTCCTAGCGGTCCACCGCCCTGGCCGGCGGTGGTGCCGCGCGATCGTGGCAGCCGGCGCTGACGGTGTGCGGCACCGCAGTGAGGTCCGCCCGGTCGTTGCGGATCCCGAGCGCCGAGATGAGTCCCGCGACGGCGAACAGCACCGCGGCGACGACGACGCCCTGCCGGAATCCGGCGAAATCCATCGCCCCACCGATCACCACCGACGTGAACGCGACGGCGACCAGTCCCGCCACCCGTGAGACTGCGTTGTTCACGGCCGATCCGATACCGCTCTGGGCCGGATCCACCGCTGCCAGGATGGCCGCGGTCAGCGGTGACACCGTCACCGTGAGCCCGAGGCCGAACAGCATCAGGCCGGGCAGCATCTGCCGCCAGAAATCGAAATCGGCTCGGACAGCGGTCATCAGAACGAATCCCGCCGCCGCGAGCAGCGGTCCGACTGCCATGAAGAGCCGGGGCCCGAACCGGCCGGCCAACGCGCCGAACCGCGCAGCCAACAGGAACGACAGCACCGGGATGGGCAGCGTGGCCAGCCCCGCGGCGGTGGCCGTCATACCGACCGTCTCCTGGAGGAACAGCGTCACCAGCAGCATCCCCAGCGACACCGCTGCATACAGGAACACCGTCGCGGCGTTACCGACCGCGAAGTTCCGCCGGGTGAACATCCCCGGCGGCAGCATCGGATACGCCGTTCGCCGTTCCCACCACGGGAACACCGCCAGGCACAGCACGCCCAGCGCCAGAGCCGGCAGCACCGCAGGGTGCGTGAAGCCCAATCGCTGCCCCTCGATCAACGCGAACACCGCAGCGGTCAGGCCGATCGCGGTCAGCAGTGCGCCGACGATGTCGATCGGTACGCGCCGGGCGGGTGGGTCGAAGCGCAGTGCACGGGTCAGGTACAAGGTGATCAGTAGCGGAGGCAGGTTGACCGCGAAGATCCAGCGCCAGTTCAGGGCATCGACGAGCACACCGCCGAGAATCGGGCCGACCACGAAGGCCGTACCGGTCCACGCCGTCCAGATCCCGATCGCCTGGGCCTGGCGGGCGCCCGAGAACCGTTCATTGAGCATCGCCAGCGACGTCGGCACCAGAAACGCCGCGCCGACCCCCTGCAGACAGCGCGCCGCCACCAGGACCAGCCCGGTCGGGGCGACCGCGCACAACAACGATGCGACGGCGAACAGGGAAAGACCGGTGCGCAGCACCGCCATCCGGCCCAGCGTGTCCGATATGGCGCCGGCCACCAAAATCAACGCGCCGAGTGCCAGCAGGTAACCGTCGAGCACCCACTGCTGCAACGCCAGACCGCCGCCGAACTCTCTACCGATCGCCGGCAGCGCCAGGTTCACCACCGAACCGTCGAGGAATGCGATGAACGACGCCAGGACCGCGACGACGATCAGCGTCCGATCGTCGCGGCCCACCGTCAATCGGCGCCGCGAGCGGAGTCGGCCTCCAGCTCGCCGGGCGCCGGATCAGCTGTCTCCGGGGCGGCCTCCGAGTCGGGCTCGGTCTCGGCGAGGCTGTCCTCGGCGGCGTGAATGGCCTTCTGGGCGACTTTGATGGCGACGTAGGTGGCCAGCGCCGCGACGGCGGTCAGTGGCCAGCCCATCGCGATCCTGGCGACACCCAGCCAGCCCGTCTGGTCGGCGTCGTAGAGCTGGTGCTGCACCACGAAGCGCGCACCGAACACCAACACCCAGGTCAGCGTCGCGATGTCGAAGGCCACCACGGCGCGCCGCACGGAGCGCCACTTGTGGCCGTGGCCGTTGATGAAACTCCAGCCGTAACCGACCACGGGTCGCCGGATCAGCACCGATACGCCGAACACCACCGCCCAGATCAGCGAGGTCCAGATGCCGAGCAGGAAGTAGCCCTTGGACTCCCCCATGAGGTAGGCGATCAGGGCACAGATGCCCACTCCGAAGAAACCCGAGATCGCCGGTTGGGTCGATTCACGCCGGACCAGCCGGATCACCAGGATCACGGCGGCGACACCGAGCGCCGAGTAGATAGCCGGCATCAGGCCGACCAGTGTGGACACGGGAACGAAGACCAGAACCGGCAGCGATGAGTAGATCAGCCCACTCAAGCCGCCCATCTGGTCCAGCAGCGCATGGGCGCTGGTGCGGTTGTCAGACACGGGTTACGACATCACCGCTGGATCTCGTAGTGCGGGTTGTAGATGGCTTTCGCACCGCTCTCCAGCTTGCCGAGGCGACCGCGTACCAGCAGCGTGCGCCCGGACTCGATACCCGGGATACGGCGCTGGCCGAGCCACACCAGGGTCACGGTGTCTGTGCCGTCGAACAGTTCGGCGCGCACCCCGCCCGCGCACCCCTTGGCGTTGGCCTCCACGCTGCGCAGTGTGCCGCACATGGTGACTTCCTGGCCGCGCTGACAGTCGATTGCGCGTTGGGCGCCGGTGTGAGCAGCCTCGTCGGTGAGTTCTTCGACGTCCCGCTGCTCCGGGTCCTCCGTCAGGCGACGGGTGAGCCGACGCAAATAACCTTCGGCCGTAGCCATGGTCACTCCTGCAAGTCAAACAAGTCCGCGTGGGACAAATGCGCGCTGTGGCGAATCCACAACGCCAACGTCACGGTAGACCCGTTGGTTCCCAAATGCCACGCCGCCCGACCGTGTCGTTGCGACACGAGGCACGATCAGACGATGGCCATCCACATGAGCGGTATACCCACCGTTCTGCTGCCTGGAACCGGATCCGACGACGACTACGTCTACCGGGCATTTTCCCCTGCACTGCACGATATCGGGGCTATCGTCGTCGCTCCCGCACCGGAGCCGGCGCGGCTGATCGACGGTTATCGGCACGCCCTCGACGACGCCGCACGCCAGGGTCCGATCGCCATCGCGGGCGTTTCACTGGGCGCGGCGGTGGCCGCGCAGTGGGCAATCACACACCCCGGCCATGTGGTCGCCGTGCTGGCCGCCTTGCCGGCGTGGACCGGAGACCCGCACGGTGCGCCCGCCGCTGCGGCCGCCCTGGCCTCGGCCCACGAGTTGCGCCGCGACGGCCTGGTCGCGGCGACCGCGCGGATGCGGGCGTCGAGTCCCCCGTGGCTCGCCGACGAACTGACCCGGTCGTGGGTCGGTCAGTGGCCCGATCTGCCCGACGCCATGGAGGAAGCCGCCTCCTTCGTCGCACCGACCTGCGCGCAGCTGGAGACATTGACAGCCCCGATGGGGGTCGTCTCGGCCACGGACGACCCGATCCACCCACTGGAGGTCGGCGTCGAGTGGGTTGCGGCGGCCCCATCGGCGTCGCTGCGAACACTGACACTGGCGCAGTTCGGCGCCGATCCCTCGGCTCTCGGCACAGCCTGCCTGGCAGCGCTGGGCGATCTGGACTAGCGCCGGCGGGCTGCTGCCCGCCCGCTAGCCCCCGGTGATCGTGTTCGTGGAACGGAACTGCTGCATGGCAGGCACGCTGCGGCGCGCGGCGGGCGTCGGCGGCTCGGGCGGCGCAGCGCCCCCGGGCTGCTGGCCCGAGGGCTGCTGACCCGGCACCTGCTGGCCCTGGGCCGCCTGTTGGGCGGCCTGCGCCGCAGCGGCGCGCAGCTGTTCGGCCATCGGCGCCGGCAGTTGCACCGGCAGTGGCGTACGCACCGGCAGCGGCGTGTCGCCGCGGCGGACAACGGTGTCCGCCAAGGCATTTCGCGCCTCATCGGCCAGGGCGTTGATGGACTCGTGCGTTCCGTTGACCACACACCGGATCATCCACCGATACCCGTCGATCCCGATGAACCGGACGGAACCGGAGGCCTCGCCGACCACCTCGCGACCCCACGGGCCGGATTCGATGCTCACCTTGGCGGTGTCGTTGCGCAGCGAGTCGGCGAGTTCTGAGGCCACTTCGCGCCACAGTCCGGCGG
>CAMFLL010000279.1 GCA_945957405.1 uncultured Mycolicibacterium sp.
CTTCGGCGGTATACCCGCCCGCGCTGGTGGCAATCGTCAGCCGAGGACACCGATGACATCCATCGGCGATGGACAGCCATGAGAGCGTCTCGCTGTGGCGTCGGATTTTCCTGTCCCGCATACCCCGCGCACCGCCGGCCACACGCCGTTCACCAGGCATTTTCTGATTGACAGTAGTCAAGTTAACGAAGGGTATAAAGTTAGCTACGGAAAACACCTTGTGTGTCGAGCCCACGGCATTCGGTGCTTCCACCGGTTCAAGAAGACGGATCGGCTTTTCATCGGCAAAAGGACCGACAAGGGATGGACGACCTCCTTTTCGACAGTGATGATCTGGGCGCCACGGAAGACTTCCTGGTCCGTGCCTACACAAAGATGCGCATCGGCGCGGAGGGGCCGCGGCCACGGGCTCGAATCGCCCGACGTTGGCTGGGGTCCATCAGCCTGGACAACCTGTCGTTCGACTACACCCTGAGCTACGACGCCAAGCCGCTGGAAAGAATCTGCATTTGCCGGGTGCATTCCGGCCACATCGACGAGGACTTCGTCGGCGAACCGCAAGACATCTTCGCGCCCGGCGATGTCACGCTCTACACACCACCGGAACTACCGTATTCCGGGCGGGTGCGCGGCGCCCGGTACGACCTGACCATGTTCGATCCGGCACTGCTGGATCGCGTCGCCGCAACCGCGCCGAACCGGCGCGGTGAATCCGTGCGACTGACCGGGCACCGGCCGGTGTCGGCCGCCGCCGGGCAACAACTCAGCCGATACATCAAGTATCTCGGCGATCTGGTCGGGTCCGGGACCGAGGCAAAGCAGGCTCCGCTGTTGGCCGCCACGGCGTCCTGGCATCTGGCGGCCACCGTGCTGCAGGCATTCCCGAACAACGCGCTCACCGACCCGACCCCCACCGACCGGCAGGACGGCAAGCCCATCCTGCTCAGGCGGGCGATGTCGTACATCGAAGCCAACGGCCACACCGATATCGCCCTGGCCGATATCGCAGCGCACGTGTACGTGACGCCGCGCGCCGTGCAGTACATGTTCCGCCGCCATCTCGACTGCACGCCGATGGAGTACATCCGCCGGGTTCGCCTCGATCACGCGCACCGCGAACTCGTCGAGGCCGACCCGTCCGGCACCACGGTGGCACGCATCGCCAACAAGTGGGGTTTCGCGCATTCGGGCCGGTTCGCCGTGTACTACCGCGCGATGTACGGGTGCAGTCCGAACGACACCCTGCGCAACTGATCCGCCGGAGCCCGCGGCGATGGATCGCGGGTGTTGCGCCTGTCACGGATTCGACAAGTGGCCGGTCTCATCGTCAGCGGCACGAGGAGGCGGCACTATTGGCGAGCACATGTCGCTCACGGAATTGCTCGATGAGCGCAGGCACCTGCTCGGCGTGATCGCGGACGCCATGGGGCACCGGGCGACCGGTGATCACGTCTTACGGTGTGCCTATGCGCGCTGGTTCGCGCTGCCCAGGGCTGAGCGCGCCGCGATCCCCGACCCCCGGACGTGGTTGACGGCCGTGACCGAAGAGGTTTGTGCGCACTGGCCGGCCCGCGACGACATGGAGTGCGCCGCCCAGCGCGGTGCGCGGCCGCCGAACGCAGCCCCGGCCACTGCCGCGGCGCCGTCCGATCCCGTCGCGCAGGCGTTCCTGGTGGCCTGCCGTGACGCCGACGATCTGTTGTTCGACGTCGTCCTGGCACCGGGCGTGAGAGCACTGGCCGACGGCGGGGGGCTGGTCCGGGTGCATCCCGATCCGCTGTCCGGTGCCGCCGACGTCGGGGCGTTCCTGTGCGCGTTGTTCGGCGGGCAGGGCGAACTCGGGTTGCGCGACTGCCGGGTCAACGGCGACGCCGGCGTCGTCGTGCACCGCGAGCGGGCAGCGGTGGCGGTCATCGGTCTGCGTTGCGAGCGAGGCCGGGTCCAGGAGGTCTGGCTGATGCTCAATCCCGACAAGGTGCGGCGGTGGGACCTGCCGTGAGCCCGTCGGTGTCACAAATCCGGTCCCGGCGCGGTCGTGGTAGTAGACCGCCGACGATTGCGCCGCCGTCCCCGGTGGCCGGAAAGGTTCGCCATGGATGTCGCCGCTGGGCGGGACGCGTCCGACCTCACCGTGGCGGCCGCGATCTTCACCGATCTGCGGCCCCGCCTGTTCGGGGTCGCCTACCGGATGTTGAGCAGCGTCACCGAGGCCGAGGACATCGTCCAGGATGCCTGGTTGCGCTGGCAGGCCTGCGACCGTGCGACCGTCCGCGACCCTGCGGCGTTCCTGATCACCGCCGTCACGCGACTGTGCCTCAACGAACTGCAGTCCGCGCGGGTACGCCGCGAAAGCTACATCGGCCCTTGGCTTCCCGAACCCGTCGACACGTCGGCAGACCCGTTGCTGGGTGCCGAGCGTGCCGAAGCACTCGGTTTCGCCACGCTGCTCCTGATGGAGAAGCTGACGCCGCTCGAGCGCGCCGCCTACGTCCTGCGGGAGGCGTTCGAGTACCCGTATCGACTGATCGGGGAGACCCTTGCCACGTCGGAAGCCAATGCCCGGCAGTTGGTCAGCCGGGCCCGCAAACACCTGACGGCCGAACGCCACGACGCCGCCGACCCCGCCGCGGCCCGGCGTCTTCTGACCGCGTTCCTGTCGGCCGCCACGGACGGGGACATGGCCGGCCTGGAGGAACTCCTCGCCGACGACGTCGTGAGCCTCACCGACGGTGACGGGATACGCAACGCGGCCCGCTTCCCCGTGGTGGGCCGGGATCGGGTGGCGAAATTCCTCGACGCGTTCCGCGGTCGGGTGTTCGATGACACTCAACTGACCATTGTGAACGCCAACGGCCAACCGGCCGTGCTCATTTCGCACGAAGGGGGCGCCTTCGAGACATTCCTGGCGCTGACCACGTCGCCGCACGGTATCCGCCAGATGTTGTGGTACCGGCGCGAAGAGAAGCTCGGCCAATTCTGGGCCCCCGCCCAGCGCTGACCGTCACGGCTGCGGTGTCACGAGTTCGCCGCGTATCCGGTCCTACATGTGAAACGAACCCGAGACCAGCAGAGGAGCCGGCATGTCCGACGACACCGCAGCACCACAGGCACGCAGCACCGCATGGCAGACCGCCGTCACCGTGGTCGGCGAGGCCGCACCACCGGCCGTGCCAGACGGCGCCCACGCGATGACCGTCGTCGTCGAATTTCCTCCAGGCGACCCCGGCACTCCGCCACACCGGCATTCCGGCCCCGCATTCGGCTACGTCCTCGAAGGCGAGATGCTGTTTGAACTGGAAGGCGAAGCACCACGGGTGATCCGTGCCGGCGAGACGTTCTGGGAGCCGGGCGGCGACGTGATCCATTACCAGGACGGGAACAACCGAACCGACATCAGGAGCCGGTTCCTGGTCACCATGTTCTGTGTCCCGGGCAAACCGATGCTGACCCTGGTCGACGACGACGAACTGCTGGCTCGGCGCGATCGGCGGGTGTCCTGATCATGTCGAAAATCCTTCTTCAGACGACCATTCCGGCCAATTCCGATGACTGGGACATCGACCGGTTCACACTCCTGGCATCCGAACTACGGGCGGCGGGCCATCACGTGGTCGCCCGTAACCGTGCGGCAGCCGACACCGACGATCCCGTCCTGAGCCGGATCGACGAACTCGATTTCGACCAATTATGGTTGATGGCAGTCGATGTCGGTGACGGCCTCACCGAGGCGGACGCCGCCGCCGTGCTGCGATTCCGGTCCGCAGGCAAGGGCGTGCTGACCGCCCGAGACCATCAGGATCTCGGTTGCTGCCTGTCTGCGCTGGGATCCCTGGGCGCCGTCAACCAGTTCCACGACAAAGACGTCGATCCCGCCACGATGTGCGACGACCAGGACACCCCGACGATCTCCTGGCCGAACTACCATTCCGGGGCCAACGGCGACTATCAGCAGGTGTTCGGCACGACGTCCGGGCACGAATTGCTTCATAGTGCGCAGTCGGAGAGCGGGCGCATCGACTGGTTTCCCGCGCATCCACACGAAGGGTTGGTATCGGCACTGGTGCCGTGCGCAACGGTGCTCGCCCAGGGCAGAAGCGCGACCACGGGACGACTGTTCAACCTGGCCGTGCTACTCGACGGTGAACCCGGACCCGGTGGCGCGCCCATGGGACGGGCGCTGGCCGAATCGACGTTCCACCACTTCGCCGACTACAACTGGGACATCGACCGTGGCGCCCCGTCGTTCGTCACCGAACCGCCCGGCCGCCAGATCAACGCCGACCCGGCCCGTCTGGCCATCTTCAAGGGCTACGTGCGCAACATCGCGACCTGGCTGCATCCCACGGACAATCCGGTGATCGACGGCTGTGCGGTGTGACCGCCGGGGGCCGACGCGATTGACGGATCGCCGGAGGGGGTACGACCAGCGCATAGACGGGATACGAAGCACCGGGTAGAAAGTGCCGCACATGGTGGGCTGGCTGGACAGGACGCAGCGCCGCAACACCTGGCTGGGCTTCTCGATCGCGGTCATCTACAAATTCATCGACGATCAGGGCGGCTACCTGGCCGCGTTGATCACCTACTACGCGTTCGTCTCGCTGTTTCCGCTGCTCCTGCTGCTCACCACCAGTCTGGGCGTGGTGCTCGCGGGCAACCCCGACCTCCAGCAGCAGGTATTGCAGTCGACGCTGGCTCAGTTCCCCGTCATCGGCGATCAGCTCCAACGGCCCGAGGAACTCAGCGGCGGAGCGGTGGCGGTGGTGATCGGCATCGCGGGTGCGCTCTACGGCGGACTGGGCGTAGGGCAGGCGGTGCAGAACGCCATGGACTCGGTGTGGGCGGTACCCCGAAACAACCGCCCCGACCCGTTCCGGTCGCGGCTACGCAGCCTGCTTCTCCTGGTGGTGCTCGGCTCCGCGGCCATCACGGCAACGGTACTGTCCGCGACAGCCCGCGCCACCGAATCACTCGGCTGGCTCGGCCACGTGGGCCTGGTCGTGGTGACCGTGGCGATCAACGGTGCGATCTGTCTGGTGGCATTCCGGGTGACCACCACCCGCGAACTGGGCTACCGCGAGGTGCTTCCCGGCGCGTTGACCGCCGCGGCGATCTGGCAGCTGTTGCAGTGGTTCGGCGCCGGGTTCGTCGCCAGGACCATGCACACGGCCAGTGCCGTCAACAGTGTCTTCGCCTTGGTGTTGGGCCTGCTCGCTTTTCTCTACCTGATCTCGACCACGCTGGTGCTGTGCGCCGAGATCAATGTGGTCCGGGTGAACCAGTTGTATCCGCGGGCACTGCTGACACCGTTCACCGACAATGTCGAGCTCACCGAGGCCGATCGGCAGACCTACACCGGCCGGGCGAAAGCCGAACGGGCGAAGGGTTTTCAGCGTGTCAACGTCCGGTTCGACGGCCACGGCGCGGATTCGCCGGACTGACCCGTCACCGCGCGGCGGGCATGGTGACGTTGTTGGCCGCCGTCCACGTGGCAATCGCCTGCGGTATCAGCGCCAGCCCGAGCACTCCCATCGCAATCGACCACGATTCGGTCGCGTCATGCATCGCGCCGATCGCGACCGGTCCGATGGCCGCCACGATGTAACCGATGCTCTGGGACATCCCGGAGACCTGGCTCGTCTGGGCGGTTGACGAGCTGCGCACCACCATGAACAGCAATGCAAGACCGATCGATGCACCCGGGCCCGCGATCACGCAGAGCGCCCAGAAGGCCGGCCAGCTGTGGCTGCCGACAAAACCCACGAAACCGATGGCCGTCACCAACAGCGCGATGAAGGTCACGATCCGCTGGTCGGCGAACCGCCCCGCGATGATCGGCGCGACCAACGACATCACCAGCCCGGCGACCTGTGCACCCGCGAGCACTGCGCCGGCCGCCGAGGGTGACATACCGCGGTCGATCAGGTTCTGCGGCAGCCAGGCCGAGAAGGTGTAGAAGATGAAGGACTGCGCCGCCATGAAAATGGTGATGGCCCACGCGATCCGGTCACGCAGAAGCGATCTCATCGACGACACCGCTGCGCCGTGATGCACCACCCGCAGTTGCGGTGTCCACGTCACGATTGCCACGACCACGGGAACAACCCACAGCGCCAGCGCCACCCGCCAGTTGCCGCCGACCGCGTCGTTGAGCGGCACCGCCAGACCCGCCGAGACCGCCGCGCCCGCCGACAGCGTCATCGAGTAGAGGCCCGTCATCAATCCCGAGCGATGCGCGAAATCGCGTTTGATGAGTGACGGCAGCACCACGTTGCAGATGCCGATGCCGGCCCCCGCCAGCGCCGAGCCGCCGAACAGCGCCACCGGGTGCGGCACCAGGCGGATGACGATCGCGACGGCCAGCACCAACATCGAACCGAAGATCGTGCGCTCGATGCCGAACCGCGCAGCAAGCTTGGGCGCGACGGGTGCGATCAGGCCGAACACCAGCACGGGCAGGGCCGTCAGCAGGCCCGCCACCGCGCTGCTCCACGCCAGGTCCGCCTTGATGTCGTCGATCAGCGGTGCGACGGCGACCACCGGCGGCCGCAGATTCGCTGCGACCAGCATGATGCCGACCGCCGCGACGACCGCGGCGACACCAGTCGGCGAGCCGGGTTCGTCGCGGTGCCCCGGTGTTGCAGCAGAGCCGACCGTATCCATCGACGCCATCCTTGCCGATCATGGCGACGCGGATCCACCGAGGTCTGCCAGCCCACTCCGTTGGCGCCGAGACTGTAGCTTCCGGCGCACGCTCTCGCGCGATGCGTACCGGAAATACCGTTTCGACGCGTGGATGGTCGCCGGGAGCGGGTTATCCGTCCAGTTCGCCGGCGATGCCACGCTCGATCTCGGCCCGGACCCGCTCCGGCAGCACGATCAGCCCGTCGAGCTCCCGTCGGGCCACCGCGAACGCGCGGGCCCGTTCGGGGGCAGCCGCGGCGCTGTTCACCGCCACGCGCAACGCGCTCTGCGCGCGCGAGATCCGCTGCTGATCGGCCCGCGAGAAGTCGCTGCGCCGCCGGCGGATCGCTTCGGCCTCCGCGATGTCGAACGCCGTCACGTACTCCGCCACCGCATCGAGGTACTGGCGGGCGGCGGTGTCGTCACCGAGGAGGTCGTCGGCGGTGGCCGGCCGCAGGAAGTCGGCGCGCAGCTTGGCGCGGTGGAACCGCTGGGTCAAGGTGTCCCGCATATCGGTCATGAGCGGATAGTCGAGCAGTTTGCTGAGGTCGAGCTCGTAGTCGAGCCAGCGGGTGTCGGTGCGGTCATGCTCCCTGATCGTGCGGGTGATCGCCCGCCGCTGAGCTGATCCTGCGCCCGGCGCGCCCGGCTGGGGTTGGTCGAAGGCGTTGTCGCGGGATTCACGCCCCTTCGACAGCGCCTTGACACCCGCGAAGACGACGCCGATCACCGGCACGAGCACCAGGAGCAGCTCGACCAGACGAATGATCAGACCCATCACGCCAGGATGCCACCGGTCGACCGCAGCCACCTCACCACCGACCGTCACCCTGGGTAGCCTGACCCCATGACGGGCTGGACCATTCGCGCCGCCGGAACCGCGGACCTGGAAGCGGTCGGGCCCTTGTGGGTGGAGGTGCACCATCAGCACGCGGCCGTCAATCCTGAGCTGGGGCCCTACGTCGACGATGCCGAGACGTGGCGGGTGCGGCGGGAGCTGTACCAGGAGCTGCTGGTCAAACCCGATACTCTGCTGCTACTGGCCGAGCGCGGTGGTACCGCCATCGGCTACGGCCTGGCACACGTCATGGCCGTGGACGACACCTGGATCCCCGACACCTGGGTCACCGGCAGGCAGATCGGTGAGATCGAAACCCTCAGTGTCTCAGCGGAATACCGTGGCGCTGGGCTCGGCTCGCAGATGCTGGACCGCCTCGAACACCATCTACGCTCCCTCGGCGTAGACGATCTGATCGTGGGCGCCCTACCGGGCAACCACGACGCCATTCGCCTGTATGAACGCCGTGGATACCGGCCCACCTGGCTGTACCTATCCAATCTCTCCGGACGGAGGACCACCGAGTGAACCATCCCGCAGACGCCATCGGCGAGCAGAAGTTCGTATCCCTGACAACGTTCAAACGCAACGGTGACCCGGTGGCATCACCGATGTGGATCGCGCGCGACGGACATCACCTCGTGGTGTGGACACCCGCTGACACGTGGAAAGTCAAACGTGCGCAGCGTGATCCACGGGTGACTCTGTCGCCCAGCAGTCGCGCCGGCAAAGTTGCCGCCGGCGCGCCCGTCCTCACCGGCAGCGCCGAGGTGATCGATGATCCCGGTTATGTGGCGCAAGTCGCCGACCTCATCAAGGCCAAGTACGGCCTGGGCTTCCGCATCGTCACCCTGCTCGAGACCGTCGTCGCGCGTGGGCGAAAGCCGCGCGTGGCCCTGCGTATCACCCCGGATGCACCGGACACCACCAGCTGATCTGAATCACATTGTCCTGATCCGGAGGTTGGGGCAGCGGTAGCGGTCCGGCATGCGCCGGTACTACCGTGCAGAAGTGTTCCGCCGTCCCAGGAGCGTGCCGGTCCAGGCCTACGATGCCGACGCCGACCGGTGGCGCGCCGCCGGCGACACCGGCGCCACCGATCGGCGCGACAGCCTGACGGTCACCACGTTCAATGTCTGGTATCACCAGTACTTCGCCGCGACCCGCCACCGTGCCATCGCCGATCTGATCGACGATGCGGCACCCGATGTGGCTGTGTTCCAGGAGGTGACACCCGATGCGCTGGCGGTGTTCCTCGGCCAACCGTGGGCACGCAGGTATTACCGGTGCGCCGCGGTGGTCGACCGGTCGACGGGTGACTACGGCATGCTGCTGCTGTCGCGGATGCCCATCGCCCGCATCACCTACACCCGGCTCCCGACACGCATGTCGCGCGGCTACCTGCGCGCCGAATTCGCGATCAACGGCCGCCGGCTGGTGATCTGCTCCATCCACCTCGACAGCGGCAAACAGTCGCGCAGGCTGCGTGCCCGCCAACTCCGGCGGATCTTCCGCAGCCTGCGGTCGGCGCAGAACGCCGTGGTACTTGGCGACTTCAACATGCGCGACGAGGAGAACCGCCGGATCGTCGCGCCTTATACCGATGCGTGGCCCGCGCTGCGCCCGCGCGACGCCGGGTACACCGAGGACACCGCCATCAACCACATGCGGTTCGACAGTAAGGGCAAGGACCGGCAGGTTCGGTTCGACCGGGTCCTGACCAAGGGAACCGACTGGCGGCCCGCCGAAATCGACCTGATGGGAACGCGCCCGGTATCGTCCGCGCAGCCACGCGTTTTCCCCTCCGATCACTTCGGGGTGAGCTGCCGGCTGATTCCTGGGTGATTGTGTTGCGGTGATCGCCCTCTGCTGGATATCGTTGCGCAATACGCGTTAGTTGCTCTATGCGCAACGGGAGCTGCTTCATGACTCAGCCCAAAGTCATCATCATCGGCGCAGGGATCGTCGGCACGTCTTTGGCCGACGAACTCACCGAACGAGGATGCACCGACGTGACGGTCCTCGACCGCGGGCCACTGTTCACCACGGGCGGATCGACGTCGCACGCACCGGGTCTGGTGTTTCAGACCAACGGCTCGAAGACCATGAGCGAGTTCGCGCGGTACACCGTGGAGAAGTTCGTCGGCCTCGATGCCTTCAATCAGGTCGGCGGTCTCGAGGTGGCCACCACCGAGGCCCGCTGGACCGACCTGCACCGCCGGTACGGCTGGGCGCAGTCCTGGGGTATCGCCGGCCAGCTGCTTGACCCGGCCCAGTGCGCCGCGCTCTACCCGTTGCTGGACGCCGACCGGGTCCTGGGCGGCTTCCACACGCCCACCGACGGGCTGGCCAAGGCGCTACGGGCGGCCACCCTGCAGGCCGACCGTGCCACCGAGCGCGGTGCGCGGTTCGTCGGCGACCAGGAGGTGGCCGACGTCCTGGAGCGCGGCGGTCGCGTCGTCGGCGTGCGTACCGTCTCCGGTGAGGAATTCCCCGCCGATGTCGTCGTGTCGGCGGCGGGCTTCTGGGGCGCCCAACTCGGGGCACGCGTCGGGCTGACCGTGCCTCTGGTGCCGATGGCCCATCAGTTCGCGAAGTCCGGACAGCTCGCGGACTTACGGCGCGACGGGCTGGCGCCCGACCATGCACGCATGCCGATCCTGCGGCATCAGGATCAGGACCTCTACTACCGCGAGTACGGCGACCGCCTCGGCATCGGCTACTACGGCCA
>CAMFLL010000280.1 GCA_945957405.1 uncultured Mycolicibacterium sp.
TGTCAGATCGGGGTGGAAAATTTGCATGTCAGCAAATTGTCGGGAATTGATCACGGGGGTTGAGGCCACTGCTGCGGGAGACACCGTCGTCCACGCGGAGGGCACGCTGGACACGGCGAGCTATCTTCGATTTCGCGACACCATCATCAAGGCCGCCGATGACGAACCGCGCGCGGTGATCGTTGACGTCGACGGTCTCGCGGTGCCCCAGGCACCGGCGTGGGGCGTGCTGGCCAGCGCGCACTGGCTGATCCGCCACTGGCAGGGACTTCCGGTTGTCGCGGTGCGGGCGGACGCCGACACCCGGCACATTCTCGACGATATGCACGTGACGCGGTACGTGCCGGTGTACCCGACGGTTGCCGAGGCGGTGGGAGCGGTGGCGACCCAATCGCTGCGGCCCCGTCAGCGGGCCAGGCTGACGCTGGACCATGACGCCAAGAGCGTGCGGCGTGCGCAGAGCTTCGTCGACAAACACATGTCGTTGTGGGCCATGTGTGACCGGGCGTCGGTGGCGGTGTCGGTCACGACATTCCTGGTGGAAAACGCCATCGCGCACACCACAGGGGAGTGCACCCTTCGCTTCGAGGCCGAGGACGGCGTGGTCACCGTCGCGGTGTCGGACTGTTCGACGGTGCCCGCCGCCCGGCGAGAAACCAACGGCGCCAAGGCAACTCTGGGTGGACTCGATCTGCTGGCCGCACTGTGCCGATCCTGGGGCAGCAGCCCCACGCCCAGCGGCAAGACCGTGTGGGCGGTCATCGGCCCGGAGAACGGTGTCTTGACCCCACGCTGACGCATTTCCACGGTCAGTGTCGCGAACACATCCATTCTCGGCGCCGGACCGGATAATTTCGTCGTCGTGCCTGACCTGTTGAACCGCCAGATCGTGCTGCGGCGCCGACCCTCCGGAATGATTTCGCCCGGTGACACCGAATTGGTGGCCTCACCCGCCCCGGAGCCCGCCGACGGCGAAGCGTTGGTGCGTACCACCTACGTGGGGATGGATGCCGCGGCGCGCACGTGGCTCGACGATCAGCCCGGCTACCTGCCGCCTGTGCAGTTGGGTCAGGTGATCCGCGCCGCCGGGATCGGTGAGGTGGTGGCGTCACGCTGCCCCGCCTACGAGGTCGGCGATGTCGTCACCACATTGACCGGCTTCCAGGAGTACGTCATTGTCCGCGACGACGTGTTCTGCACACCGGTCACCGGGATGGAGGTGATCGACCAGCGAGCGGTGATGTCGATTTACGGACCGACCGGGGCCACCGCCTATTTCGGGATGGTCGGCGTCGGCAAGCCGAAGGCGGGGGACACCGTCGTCGTGTCGGCGGCCGCGGGCGCCACCGGATCGGTGGCGGGTCAGATTGCGAGGATCGCGGGTGCCCGGGTGGTGGGCATCGCGGGCGGACCCGAGAAATGCCGGGCCGTGGTGGAGGATTTCGGATTCGACGCGTGTATCGACTATCGCGACGGTGACGTGGCGGCGGCGCTGAAACACCACTGCCCACGCGGCGTCGACGTCTATTTCGACAACGTGGGCGGCCCGATCCTCGACGCCGTCCTCGGCCGGCTGGCCCAGAAGGCGCGGGTGGTCCTGTGCGGTGTGATCTCCAGCTACCTCACCGGGGAGCATCCCGGGCCGGCGAACTACGTCAACCTGCTCGCCAGGACCGCCACCATGCAGGGGTTCAATGCGCTCGATGAATGGGGCCGGTTCGACGAGGCTTTCGCAGCGCTGCGCGGCTGGGAGGCCGAGGGACTGTTGGTGCACCGCGAAACGATCTACGACGGTATCGAATCCTGCGTCGATGCCCTCAACGGTCTGTTCACCGGGGCCAACATCGGCAAAATGCTGGTGAAGGTCTCCGAGCCGGGCGGCCGGTCTCAGAGCCGGGACGTCGCGTAGTCGGCGCCCTGGGCGGTCATGCCATTGACGGGGTAGAGGACGTGGGCGATCGTCGGGCCGCCGTCGGGCGCACCCGAGCAGATGGTGTCTCCGGGATCGCACAGTTCGAGCGTCTTCGGCGCATACAACGGCCCCACGTTGACGGCCGGCGCGTTGTAAGGGCGCAGGAACTCCGCCGACGGCTTGCCGAACAGCACCACCGCGGCGACGTGGTCGGCGATGGCCGGGGGCATGGGTGCGGGCACCAACTCGGCGGGCACACCGTCGGGCACGTCGGAAGCCGTCGCGAAACCGGTCACGACGGCGCCCTGCGAGTAACCCCCGAGGATCATCTGGGTGTTCGGGCAGTTCGCCGCCGTGGCCTGGATGTGGTCGGCCTCGTCCCTGATGCCGTCGACGACGGTGCGGGCGAACTCGACACCGGCGGAGAAGTTGCTGGCAGCCGGATAGTCCACCGCGTACACGCCCACCGATTTGCCGCCCGCGTCGGCGCGGACCGAGTCGACGAATGCCCGACCCACACCGCCCACTCCCGGCGGTTCATCGGTTCCGCGGGCGAAGATCACCTCGATGTCGGGGCATGGCGCTGCGGATGCGCTGGGTGCGGCGACCAGGGCAAGTCCCGAGCCTGCCACGATCGCCGCCATCAAGCTGCGGACCAGTCGGCTGAACATGCGGCCTGGTTACCCGCTGATGTATGGCCCGAACCGCCGGGGTGAGGTCAGTAGTTGTTGCAGGTGTTGACGACACCGCTGATGACGCCGGAGTACGCCTGCACGGCCGGCATCCGCTGGGCCTGTTGGATCATGGCCCTTCGCTGATCCGGCGGCGCCGCGACCAACGACTGAATCCAGCCGGCGGCCATCGGATTCTCGTTCACCAGCTGGGCGGCCGCCGGAGACTCCGCGTTGAGGGCGGCCATGACCTGTGGATACGTACAGGTCGAGTTGACGATGGCGTCTTCGGGTGCCGCGGAGGCGATCCCGCTGCCGACGGCGAGCGACATCATCAGACCGCTACAGCCGATGATCAACGTCCTCTTCAGTGCCATGTGATCCCCCAATTGTCTTGGCCTTGCGGCGTGTCTGCCCGAGCAACGATTGGTTTGCATCTACGCTACCAGCCGCCCGACGGCAGCCACCGTGGTTTTCAGTGGTCAGCTAACTTTCCGAAGGTGGCGCTGTAGGCGGCGCACGGCCGCGGATGAGGGTTGACCGGGAGTGTTGCGCAACGCCACCTCGAGCCGGCCGCGGACCTGATCGGTGTCCAGGTGCATGCCGATCGCCACCAGGGTGCTGCCGGCTCCGCGCGACGATGCGCGGGTGATGTGGACCGCCGACCCGACGACGTTGACGGCGTAGCGCCGGGCGGCGCTTCGATGCCGAACGGCGACGGTGCCTTTCATGCGATACACCCCGACAGGTGGGTGCTCCAACAGGTCGACCAGCGCGTCGGGGTCCACGCCGCCGTCTCCGGTGACCGTGACCGCATCGGCGTGCACGTGATCATGATGATCGTTGCCGTGCTCGGCAGCGGCGTCGAACAGCGCGTCGCGGAACGACAATTGGCCGTCTTGGTCCTGGGCCGCCGCAACGTCGTACAGCAGTGCGGGATCGATGCACCCGTCGACCGCGCCGATCACACACGCATGTGGATTGCGTTCACGCACACGGTCCTCGACCCTGGCGACGACGGCGTCGCGGTCGGCCGCGGCGACCTGATCGAGTTTGTTCACCACGACCAGCGTCGCGGCGCCGTACCGGGCGCGCGCCACCCCGCCGGTGTCGACGGTGTCGAAATGGGAAGCGGCGTCGACGACGTCGACCACGCCACCGTCGCGCACGCCGGCGACCTCACTGAAACCGATGATCCTGGCGATCGACGCCGGGTCGGCCAGGCCGCTGGCCTCGATGACGATGGCGTCCAGGCGTAGCCGCGGATCGGCGAGTCTGGTGAGAGCCTTGTCGAGCTCACCGTCCTCGGGTAGGCAGCAGATGCAGCCACCGGCGATGGATGCCGGTTCGTCGATCTGGCCGCTGACCAGCCCGGCGTCGACGTTGATGTCGCCGAAGTCGTTGATCACCACGCCAATCCGCGCATGCGGTGTGCGCAGCACATGGTTGAGCAGTGTCGTCTTGCCCGCGCCCAGATAACCGGTCAGGGCGATGACGGGGATCGGCTGCACGCCATCAGCCTGTCACGTGCCACCGACCGTCCGCGAGCGGCCGGCGTGGTGGTCGCTCGCGGACGGTGAGTCAGGCGGTCGCCATCGAGTCGACGCGGTCCGGCCGTCCGCGCCGCCGGCATCAGCCGAGCGGCGGGATGGCACCCCACGGTCCGTACGGGCCGGTCTGGAATCCGGAACCGGGACTCGAGTCCGGAACCGCGAAACCGTCGATTCCCTGCGGGCCGAGGCAACGCGACGAGGACACCGCGGACGTGCACGGGTCGACGGCCAGCGCGGTGGGTGCCGTTGCCAGCCCGGCCGTCACCGCGGCGGCGGCCAGGACGGGGGTGAGGGTGCGGAGCTTGATTCGCATCATTTTTCTGACCTTTCTTTCGGGTTCGGAGTCCGGGCCGGCGGCTCGGATCTCCAACGTCGCTACCACGGTGTCGCCGAACGCATTGCTCCGGAGGTCAAAACTACTATCGGAGTTGAGGTTTCGTGTTCGAGAACTGATTTGTAGCTTGCTTACGTTTCTACCCGCGGATCGGCGCCGGGCAACCGCATTCATACCCAACACATATTTTGGTCACTGGCAGAAGGTGTAGTGAAAGCCATTGCGCCGCTTTCTATGTAAAGCATATGAACATGTGGGTAGGGCCATCCTCACCAGTTCGGTGAGCGCTCTCTCGTCGTCGTCAACGAGCAGCACCCGGATCGGCGAGCCGTCTGATCTGCGAACAGTGGTTGATTGCCCGAGGATGGCGGCCCTCGGGTGCAATGATGACCCGATGTCGCCGACGCCGATCCACATCACGGTGGGTGGCGCGCGGCCCACTGACCTGCCGATCAACAAGGTCATCGGCGGTCAGACTCCGGCCCAGTACGAGGCTTTCGTGCCGCATATCGGGGAGAACTGGGCGGCGGACACGACCGGGCCCACCGTCGAGTACCCGGCTACGGTCGGGATCCTCCGTGGCGCACCGACGGTCAACCAGTCCGTGGCGATCGGTGCCGAGCGCACCATCGAACTCATCCGAGATGCCACCGGTCCCGTGGTGGTCGCCGGGCTGTCGGAAGGCGGGATGGTGGCCGACGAGGTGGCGCGCCGGCTCGCCGGGAATCCGGATGCGCCGCCCGCTGAATCGCTGACGTTCGTGGTGTTCGGCTCGCCCGGTCGGGGTTTGCTCCGAAAGATGGTTCCGTACGGCGTCCACGTACCGCTGATCGGTTACACCCAGCGGCACCCGCCGGCCGGCCAGTACGACACCAGCTATGTGATCGGGGAATACGACGGCTGGGCGGACCCGCCCGATCGGTTGTGGAATCTGGTGGCGGGGCTCAACGCGGTGATGGGTGCCGCGCAGGTGCACGTCGCGTCGGCGTTGGCGCATCCTGATCATGCGGTCAAGACCGCCGAGTCGGTGACGGCGTTGGGCGGCACCGTGCGCCACTACCTGGTGCCGACCCGCCACCTGCCGCTGACCAAACCGCTGCGGGATGCCGGCGTGTCGGCGGGTTTCGTCGACCGTGTCGAGCGGGTGCTGCGCCGCGTCGTCGATGCCGGCTACCGTCGAAACGACCCGGGTCACCGAGCCGGATCCCGGATATGAGGGGTTCCTGAGGTCAGCCGGGCTCGACGACGTTCGACACGCCGCTGTTGTTCACCACCGGCTGGCCGGTCTTGAAAGTGATCCGGTTCTCGAGGCCGGATGCGGTGATGGTGTCGGCGGACTCGACGGTCACGGTGTTGCTCATTCCCGACACGGTGACATCGACGCAGTGACCGGTGATCTGAAGGTTGTTCTGCACGCCGCTGACGTTCACCGCACCGTCGTTGCAGTTGATCGTCTTGGTTTCGGCGACGCCGGAGACGCTGAGTTGGCCGCCGGCCGGGACCTCGACTGGAACCGCGGGAACCTGCGATCCGGGATTCGCCGGATCGAATGAGACCGTCGGGCGCTGGGTCGGCGAATCGAACACCGCGCGGACGTCGCGGAACATGCTGTTGAACGACGAGATGCTGGTGATGATCGACACCGCCACCACCGCCAGCACGCCGAGCCAGATGAACCGCCCGGCCCGGAGCCCGGGGGACCGCCGCTTCATCGGGGGTGGATACGGCATGGTGTACGGGCTGCCGTAGCCGAGCTGTGGCGGCATGGGTGGCGGCGGTGAGGAATTCGGGGGCGGTGGCGGGTAGAACTGCTGGCCGGGTGACGACAGCTCGGAGGCGTTGGCCTGATCGGCCAGCCTGCGCTCCAGATCCCGGATGCGAGCCTCCGGATCGTCGGAATCCATGGGCAGATCGTCGCACAAAAGAGCGTTCGTCGAAGGCTGTTACCCGGTGGGCGGACTACGACTATCGCCTTCGGGATCGACTTGCGACAGACTGATCAGGGGCGTCCTGCATCGACGGCGCGCCACGGCGCAATCCGGGGGATGACGATGAGCGCACAGCAACAACAGGCACTCGATTCGCTCTATGCCATCGACAACGTGGTGACGGTAAGGATCACCATGCCGCAAGGGGACTGGGACGCAGTGCGGACCGAACAGCCCAAGGGCGGGGTCTGCAACTTCGAATGGACGGGCGGGTCGCGGTTCACGTGGCGCAAGGCGACCTCGGTCGAGGTGTCGGGCACCAGTTTCCCGCAGGGCGCGACGTTCACCGACGTCGGAGTGAAGAAGAAATCGTTCTGCGGCTCACTGAACAGTGAGAAGCCCTGTCTGCACGTCGATTTCGGCAGATTTGGGGATGCGGCAGCCGTCGAGGCGCTGATCGGCACCCGGTACCTGACGCTCAACAATTCGATCCAGGATCCCTCCTACATCCGGCAACCACTGGGTTACCGGCTGCTGGGGATGGCCGGGCTGCCGCATTCCCGGTGCAACTTCGCCAGGGTGTTCGTCAACGGGGTGCCGGTCGGACAGGGCTTCGGCGGGGTGAACAGTCCCGGGCTGTATGTCAACGCCGAACCGGTGATGAAGCGCTACATCGAGCGCAACTTCGGCAATATGAAGGGCAATCTGTACGAGCTCGAACACCACGACGATTTCCGCGCAGAGCGGCTGCCGTTCATCGCCACCGAGTCGCTGTCGAAGTTCGAGAACCAGGCCGATCTGAAGTTCGCGATCGAACACATTGCCGCGCATGGTATTTCCGGTGCGGAACAGATGGTGGACATCGACCAGTTCGTCAAGTTCTACGCCATGGAGTTCTTCCTCAAACACTGGGACGGCTACGCGGGCAACACGAACAACACCTATGTCTACAACGATGTCGACGCCGTCGAGGCGCCGGGCGTGGCCGACATCAGGTTCAAGATGATCCCGTGGGGTATCGACCAGACCCTGCAACCCGGTCGCCGGTTCAAGCTCGAGGACGAGGGCGTGATCGCCAACCTGGTCCGCGGCGATGACGCGCGGCGGGCACAGTTGATCGATCAGATCCGCGAGTACCGGGACACCATCTTCAACAGGGAGTTCCAGCAGGCGACGCTGGCACCGTTGATGGACCAGATGCAGGCACTGCTGTCGGGGTTCGGGGTTCCGGACGTGGCGGCGCAGATCGCGACGGTCCGCAGGCAATTGCGGCTCGCGGCGTCGGCCGGTTATCTGTGCGCTGGGTTGCCGGACAGTCGGCCGGTCTATGTGCTGGCCGAGAGCACCGGCACCTGTCTGCATGCCAGCAACACCGAGACCGTTCCCGCCGGCGGTGCTGCGCCCACCAACTTCGAGGTGTACCACCACCCGCTGCGTGATGACAACGACGCCACCGACCTGTGGCGGGTGGCCGCTCTGGGCGGCGGGAAGTCGCTGGTCAACCAGGCATACAGCCGGTTTCTGCACGCCAGCATGACGTTTGCCACCGACCAGGGGCACAAGATGTTCTACACCTGCGCGGGTAACAACGTCGACCACGCCGAGGAATTCTCGGTCGAGCCGGTCGATTCGCCCGATGCATTCACGTTCACCGGCCACGTCAGGCTGGTCAGCAGCCGGACGAACCTCGCGGCGACGTTCGGATCCGATCCCACCCCGGCGGGGCGGCCGCGGGTGCACCAGGAATCCGGCGGGGCACGGCTCTACTTCTACTGATCTGTTTGCGGAATTCGCCGCGACTGTTGCGTCGGCAAAAGCTAGGCTCGCTCAGGAATAGTTGCCCGAGTGGTAGGACTCCTGCTTCATGGGTGAGGCTTCAGCACACATCGTCGGCCGTGCGACCGAACTCGCATCTCTCGGCGAACTACTTGCCCAGGCAACCACTCGACCTGCGGTGCTGGTTCTGGAGGGTGCGCCCGGCATCGGTAAGAGCACGTTGTGGCTGTCGGCGGTGCAGTCGGCGCGGTCCCGCGACTTCACGGTGCTCACCGCGCGTGGTGCCTCGGCCGAGACAGTACTGGCCTACGCGGCGCTCGCGGACCTGCTCGACGGTGTCGATCCCGGCGACTGGTCTGATCTGCCCGGACCACAACGGCGCGCACTGGATCAGGTCGTGCTGCGCAACGAAGGTGAAGACGTGGCGGTGGATCGACGCGCCGTGGCCGCGGCCCTGCGGTCGGTGCTGGAACGAGGCGCCGCCGAGCGGCCCGTCCTGGTGGCAATCGACGACCTGCAGTGGATCGACACCTCGAGCCTCAACGCGATCGCATTCGTGACCCGGCGACTGTCGGGTCGGATTGGTGTGCTCTGTGCGGTCAGGACCGATACCGACGCCAGGATCGTGGCGTCGGTGGGGGCACCCGTGCCGTACGAGGTGCAGCGCCTCGCGGTGGCTCCGCTGCCGCCGAACGAACTGCGCACCATCGTCTCCGCCCGCCTGGGGACGCAACTGAGCAGGTCTGCTCTGGCCCAGATTCACCATGCGTCTGCCGGAAACCCGTTCTATGCGATCGAATTGGCGCGCACGATCGACGGGGAAGCCGTGATGGCCGCGGTGCCGGAGTCACTGTCGGAGTTGGTCAAGGCCAGAATCGGCAATGTCGCAGACGGAACCGCGCCGGTCCTGCTCGCCGCCGCGAGCCTGGCCGCCCCTACCGTCGAACAGCTTGCTGCCGCAACCGATCTCACCATCGAAGGCACCGTCGTGGCGCTCGAGGATGCCGAGGCTGCCGGGATCGTGGCGATCGACGGTGTCCGCGTGTCCTTCACCCATCCGCTCCTCGCGCTCGGTGTGTACGCCGACGCGCGGCCCAAGCAGCGACGCGATATGCACCGCAGGTTGGCCACCGTGGTCGACACCCTGGAAGTCCGCGCGCGGCACCTTGCGCTGGCGGCGACGTCGGCCGATCCAGCGACCCTGGCCGCCCTCGACGAGGCCGCGGAGTCGGCCCGGATGCGGGGTGCTCCTGCGGCCGCGGCCGAACTGACCGATCTCGCACTGCGTTTCGATGACAGCCCCCAGCGTCGCATCCGGTCCGCTGGACACCATTTCAACGCGGGCGAGTCCGGGCGGGCGCGGCGCCTGCTGGAACAGACGATCAGCGAACTCGAACCGGGGGAGCTCAGGGCCCGGGCCGCCAGTTTGCTGAGCACCGTCCTGGTGTGGGACGAGAGTTTCACCCAGGCCGCGCTGACGGTCGAGCAGAACATCGCTGACGCCGCCGCCGACCCACGACTTCGCGTTCAGATGCTCATCACACTCGCCTATGCACTGGTCAATGCGGGGCGACCCGATGTGGCGATCGGCCGTGCGGACGACGCCGTGGCCGCGGCGCGCGACGTCGAGGACCGGCGGACCCTCAGCCAGGCGCTGGGTATGCGGGCGATGCTCGGGTTCATGCTCGGGGAGGGTTTTGACGAGGCCGCCCTGACCGGGGCCTCGGAAGCCGACGACGGCCAGGACGGCCTCCCGCTGAGTCATCAACCGCGAGTGCAGGTTCCGTTGTTACGCGCCTGGACCGGGGACCTCGGACGGGCCAGGACCGAGCTGGCCGCGATCCGGCAGTCGTGCATCGAGCGGGGCGAAGATGGCGAGCAGGTGTTCATCGATTTCCACTGTGCGCACGTCGAATTGTGGACCGGTGACCTCGATGCGGCGGCCGCCATCGGGGCCGATGCACTGGGCCGCGCCGAACAACTGCAGAGC
>CAMFLL010000281.1 GCA_945957405.1 uncultured Mycolicibacterium sp.
CCGCGACGTGGAGATCGCCGCCGTCGTAGTCGCGGTCGACGGCGCGGCCTGGCTGCCCGAGGTACTCGGCGAGGACGAACTGGACGACGGCCGCACCGTGGCACAGGTGGCCGTCGGCCAGGTCGAGTTCGCCGACGTGGTGGTGCTGGACCGTCCCGAGGCGACGCTCCTCGCCGTGCTGCGCCGGCTGGCCGCGCGCGCCCGGATCACCACCGGCGTCGCGCAACTCGAACTCGCGCTCGCGCATCTGGAGCCGAACGCCCGGCGGGGCCGCAGCGATCATCCGCACGGTCCGCTGCTCGCCGGCCAGCCGCCGCTGGAACCCCACGGCCAGGTGCAGCTGTTCGAGTTCCACGCGCGCAGACCGTTTCACCCCGACCGGCTCCACACCGCGCTCGACGTCCTCCTCGAAGGTGTGGTTCGGGCGCGCGGCCGGCTGTGGCTGGCGAGTAGGAACCACCACGTCATGTGGCTCGAGACGGCGGGCGGCGGCCTGCACGTCGAATCCGCGGGCAAGTGGCTCGCCGCCATGACCGCGTCGGAGGTGGCCTACGTCGACGCGGATCGCCGGGTGTTCGCAGACCTGTTGTGGGAGTACAGGTTCGGCGACCGCCACACGTCGATCACCGTGCTGGCGTGCGGCGCCTCGCCCGTGGCTGTCGACGACACTCTGCGCGCGGCGCTGCTGACCGATGACGAACTCGCCGCCCCGGACGAGTGGGCCGGCTACGCGGACCCGTTCGGTGACTGGCACACCGACCCCTGCACGGAGACGACCGACGGCGTCACCGCCCGCGGCACAGGAGAAGAGGGCACACGATGAAGAAGACGATTCACCCCGACTACCACCCGGTCGTGTTCCAGGACGCCATCACGGGCACCGCGTTCCTCACCCGGTCGACGCGCAGCAGTGCACGGACCATCGAATGGGAGGACGGCGAGACCTACCCGCTGATCGTGGTCGAGGTGTCGTCGGATTCGCACCCGTTCTGGACGGGCACCCAGCGCGTCCTCGACTCCGCAGGCCAGGTGGAGAAGTTCCGACGCCGCTACGGGTGAGTGGCATCATCGAGCCATGAGCATCGACGTCGTCTACACCGCGGAATCCACGGCGAGCGGCGGAGGCCGCGACGGCCACGTCAAGTCGAGCGACGGCAGGATCGACCTCGACACCCGGCCGCCGAAGGAGATGGGCGGCAGCGGCGAGGGCGTCAATCCGGAACTGCTGTTCTCAGCCGGCTATGCGGCGTGCTTCCTCGGCGCCCTTCGCCTGGTGGCGCGCACCGAGAAGATCGCCATCGACGACGCCAGCGGTATCACCGCGAAGATCGGTTTCGGTAAAGACTCCGAAGGCGGCTTCGGCCTGACGGCACAGCTGATCGGATACCTGCCCGGCCTGGAGCAGAGCGTCGCCGACGACCTGATGGAGAAGGCCCACGGCGTGTGTCCGTACTCGAAGGCCACCCGCGGCAACATCGACGTCGAGCTGTCGGCCAAGGTCTGAGCGTGCGCGGTTCCGCCCGAATCGTCGGAGTGGCGGGTGCCGGTGTGGTGCTCGTGCTGGCAGCACCGGTTGCCGTGGCTCAGGCCCGGCCGTCGGATCCCGGCGTCGTCAACTACGCCGTCTTGGGCAAGGGTTCGGTGGGCAATATCGTCGGCGGTCCGATGACCACCGAGAGTGTGGACGCCCAACCATTCCAAGGCTTCTCGGTCGACATCCCGGTGTGCAACAACTGGGCCGACATCGGGCTGCCCGAGGTGTTCAACGATCCGGATCTGGCGTCCTTCAACAGTTCGACGTCGCAGACCGCACCGACTGATGACACGCACTTCGTCAAGCAGGCCGTCGGCGTCTTCGCGACCCCGGCAGCGGCGTCGGCGGCCTACCACCGCGTCGTCGACCGCACCGTCGGCTGCTCGGGACAGACCGCGACGATGCGACTGGACAACGGCATGGTCCAGGTCTGGTCCTTCACCGGCGGACCGCCGGGCGCCGCCGATGCGGGGTGGGTAAAACAGGAAGCCGGCACCGACCGGCGATGTTTCACCCAGACCCGGCTGCGGGAGAATGTTCTGCTGCAAGCGAAAGTCTGTCAATCAGGCAACGGCGGCCCTGCGGTAAACGTGCTGGCCGGAGCCATGCAGAACACACCCGGCCAGTAGAAAACCCGTTACGTCTTTCGGTTCTGGGTACCCGGCATCGTCAAGCCAGCAGGATTACGGCGGGAGATTGTCAGTGCGTTCACCGAAGATGGACCGATGACGTTCGTCGTCACGCCGGAACAGCGGAGGGCCGGCGGTGACACCGCGGCCGTCCGCGAACTGATCAGTTACGCGGACGCGGCGCAGCATGTCGCCGCCGAGAGCCTCACAGACGAGCCGGTGCAACGCATCGGCCTGGAGATCGAGGCGCACTGCTTCGATCCCGCCGCCCCGCTCAGTCGCCCCTCGTGGGCCGAGATCAACGAGGTCATCGCCACCTTGCCCACGTTGCCCGGCGCCAGCCGGGTCACGCTGGAACCGGGTGGTGCTGTCGAACTGTCGGGGCCGCCCGCTGTCGGTGTGGTGCCTGCCATCGCGGCCATGACCGCTGACCGCGCGGTTCTGACGGAGACCTTCGCCGAGGCCGGGTTGGCGCTGGTGCTGCTCGGTGCGGACCCACTGCGCCCGCCGCAACGCGTCAATCCGGGACCCCGTTACCGCGCGATGGAACAGTTCTTCGCGGCATCAGGGACCGGTGAGGCCGGCGCGGCGATGATGACGTCCACCGCGTCGGTGCAGGTCAACCTTGATGCGGGCCCCGCCGACGGATGGGCCGACCGGGTTCGGCTGGCGCACGCGCTGGGGCCCACGATGATCGCGATCGCCGCCAACTCGCCGCTGCTGAGCGGGCAGTTCACCGGGTGGCAGTCCAGCCGCCAGCAGGTCTGGGGCGGGCTGGACTCGGCGCGCTGCGGTCCGATCCTGGGGGCCAGCGGTGACGACCCGACCACCGACTGGGCCAGGTACGCGTTGAAGGCGCCGGTCATGCTGGTGCACGACGCCGACACCGACGAGGCCAGCCCGGTGCTCGAATGGGTGCCGTTCGCCGAATGGGCCGACGGCCGGGTGCTGCTCGGCGGCCGCAGGCCCACCACGGAGGACCTGGAGTATCACCTGACCACGTTGTTCCCGCCCGTACGGCCAAGAGGTTGGCTGGAGATCCGCTACCTCGACGCATTACCCGAAAACCTCTGGCCCGCAGTAGTTTTCATGCTGTCGGAATTGCTCGACAACCCGGCCGCCGCCGAGCTGGCCGCGGCCGCCGTCGCACCGGTGGCCACCGCATGGGACACCGCGGCCCGGGTCGGGCTCAGCGATCGCCATCTGTACGACGCCGCGAACGCGTGCGTTGCGGCGGTGGCACCGTTGGCGCCACCGGAATTGGCGGCATCCATGCAGTTGTTGACGGAACTGACCGAACGTGGCCGCTGCCCCGCCGACGATTTCGCCGATGCCGCGGTCCGGCTCGGTATCGCCGATGCGGTGACCCAACTGGCACGAGGAAACCTGTGAGCACACATCAGAACCTGGCCGACGAGCTGACCCGTGCGCGTGAGCGCACATTGCGGCTCGTGGAGTTCGACGAGACCGAGCTACGCCGGCAGTACCACCCGTTGATGAGTCCGCTGGTGTGGGATCTGGCGCACATCGGGCAGCAGGAGGAATTGTGGCTGCTGCGCGACGGAAACCCGGAATCGCCTGGTCTGCTGGACCCCAACATCGAGGGGCTTTACGACGCGTTCGTCCATTCCCGGGCCAGTCGTGTCGACTTGCCGTTGATGTCGCCGACGGAGGCTCACACCTACCTGGCGACCGTGCGCAACAAGGTCTTCGACGCGCTCGACGCCCTACCCGGCGACCACCCGGCGTTCGCCTACGGGCTGGTGGTCAGCCACGAGAACCAGCACGGCGAAACGATGCTGCAGGCGCTCAACGTGCGCACCGGGACGCCCATCCTGGACAGCGGCGTTGCGCTGCCCGGCGGCCGAGCGGGCCTGGCCGGCACCTCGGTACTGGTGCCTGGTGGGCCTTTCGTCCTGGGTGTGGACGCCGCCGCCGAGCCCTTCTCGCTGGACAACGAGCGCCCGGCGCACACCGTCGACGTGCCTGCATTCCGCATCGGTCGGGTCCCGGTGACCAACGCCGAATGGCAGCAGTTCATCGACGACGGTGGTTATGACCGGCCCGACTGGTGGTCGGCACGGGGCTGGGAGCACCGGCAGGATGCCGGCCTGAGGGCACCGCAGTTCTGGAACGCGGACGGCACGCGGACCCGGTTCGGGCATGTCGAATCGATCCCGGGCGCCGAACCGGTACAGCACATCTGTTTCTTCGAAGCCGAGGCGTATGCGGCGTGGGCGGGGGCGCGGCTGCCCAGCGAGATCGAGTGGGAGAAGGCCGCCGCCTGGGATCCGCAGCTGGGTGCCCGTCGGCGCTATCCGTGGGGATCGGCCCGGCCCGGCGCCGACCTGGCCAACCTGGGTGGCGACGCGCGCCGGCCGGCCCCGGCCGGCGCTTATCCGGGCGGCGCGTCGGCCTACGGCGCCGAACAGATGCTCGGGGACGTGTGGGAGTGGACCACATCGCCGATCCGGCCCTGGCCCGGGTTCACACCGATGATCTACGAGCGCTACACCCAGCCGTTCTTCGACGGCGACTACAAGGTGCTGCGCGGCGGGTCATGGGCAGTCAGCGCCGACATCCTGCGGCCCAGCTTCCGCAACTGGGACCATCCGATCCGCCGGCAGATCTTCTCCGGCGTCCGCCTGGCCTGGGATGTCTGAGATGTGCCGCCATCTGGGTTGGCTCGGCGCACCGGTGCCGGTCAGCAGCCTGGTCATCGACCCGCCGAACGGACTGCTGGTGCAGTCCTACGCCCCGCGACGGCAGAAGCACGGGCTGATGAACGCCGACGGCTGGGGTGTGGGCTTCTTCGACCAGTCGGTGCCGAGGCGGTGGCGCAGCGCCGCACCGCTGTGGGGTGACACCTCGTTCGCCTCGGTGGCGCCCGCGCTCTCCAGTGGGTGCATCGTGGCCGCTGTCCGCTCGGCCAGCGTCGGCATGCCCATCGAACCCAGTGCCAGCGCACCGTTTTCCGACGGCCGGTGGCTGCTGTCGCACAACGGCATCGTCGACCGCAGCGTACTTCCCAGCTCACGGACCGCTGAGTCCGTCGTCGACAGCGCGCTGCTGGCCGCACTGATCTTCACCAACGGGCTCGATCGCCTCGGTGACACCGTCGCCGAGGTGGGTGCCGCCGATCCGTCGGCCCGGTTGAACATTCTGGCGGCCAACGGTTCTCAACTTCTGGCCACCACCTGGGGCGACACATTGTCGCTGCTGCGCAGGCCCGACGGCGTGGTGGTGGCCAGCGAACCGTACGACGACCATCCCGACTGGCAGGACATCCCTGACCGCCACCTGGTGCAGGTCGGCGACGGGCAGGTGACCCTGACACCGCTGAGAGGAACACCGTGACCACCCTGGCCAACCATCTGCCCGCCGACCACGCCGCGCGCGAACTGCGCAACGACGTGCGGGACGGTTTGACCCAGACGCCGAAATCATTGCCGCCCAAGTGGTTCTATGACGCCACCGGGAGCGACCTGTTCGACAGGATCACCCGGCTGCCCGAGTACTACCCGACCCGTGCCGAAGCTGCGATCCTCGCCGAGCGGGCGGGACAGATCGCCGCCGGCACCTCGGCCGACACCCTCGTCGAACTCGGCAGCGGCACCTCGGAGAAAACCCGGATGCTGCTCGACGCGCTCCGCGACCACGGCACGCTGGATCGATTCGTGCCATTCGACGTCGACTCGTCGGTGCTGGCCAGTGCTGGGGCGGCGCTCGAGCGCGAATACCCCGGTCTGCGGATCGAAGCGGTGTGCGGTGACTTCGAACGTCATCTTGCCGAGATCCCTTCCGGGGGAAGACGATTGATCGCTTTCCTGGGATCCACCATCGGCAACCTGACACCGGGTCCACGCGCGGCGTTCCTCGGGGCGCTATCGGAGGCGATGTCGCCTGGTGACACCCTGCTGCTGGGCACCGACCTGGTCAAAGACGTCGACCGCCTGGTGCGGGCCTACGACGACAGCGCCGGCGTGACGGCGGCGTTCAATCGCAACGTGCTTGCGGTGATCAACCGGGAACTGCAGGCCGATTTCGATCTCGACGCGTTCGAACACGTCGCCAAGTGGAATGCCGCGGAGCAACGCATCGAGATGTGGTTGCGCAGCGCCGGGATGCAGCGCGTCCGCATCGCGGATCTCGATCTGACGGTCGACTTCGACGCGGGCGAGGAGATGCTGACCGAGGTGTCATGCAAATTCACCCCTGAGGGTGTGGCCGCCGAACTCAACACGGCGGGGCTGACGCGCACGCACTGGTGGACCGACCCGGATGGTGATTTCGGTCTGTCGCTGGCGGTCAAGTGATCGCCGAGGACGAACTCGCCGCGTCGTGGCGGATGGCGCGGCCGCCGATGGCCGGCGTTCACCTCGACTCTGCGGCGTGTTCCCGTCAGTCCTTCGCGGTGATCGATGCCGCGGCGGCCCACAACCGTCACGAGGCCGAGGTCGGTGGTTACGTCGCGGCCGAAGCCGCGCAACCCGTCCTCGACGCCGGTCGCTCGGCGGTAGCCGCGTTCACCGGGATGTCGTCGACCGACGTGGTGTTCACCACCGGCTCCCAGCACGCCTTGGACATGCTGCTCGGAAGCTGGCCTGGACCAAGGACATTGGCGTGTGTGCGCGGCGAGTTCGGACCCAACCTGGCGGTGATGGCGGCGCAGCGTTTCGACGTCACCGCCCTGCCCGTCGACGAGCTGGGGCGGGTACAGACCCAAGCCGCCGCCGATGTGCTGCAGGCCGAGTCCCCGGCGCTGGTGCACCTGACCGGTGTCGGGAGCCACCGCGGCGTGGTTCAACCGATCGCCGAGATGGTCGCGCTGTGTGCGGCGCTGGACATCCCGCTGATTCTCGACGCCGCCCAGGCTCTGGGGCAGGTCGATTGTGCAGTGGGCGCCGCCGCGGTGTACTCGTCGTCGCGCAAGTGGATGGCAGGCCCACGCGGGGTGGGATTCCTGGCTGTCCAACCGGAGCTGGTCGCGCGGCTGGTCCGCCGGATGCCGCCGTCGGACTGGGCGGTGCCCGTCACGGTGCTCGAGAGTTTCGAGCATGCCGAGGCCAACGTCGCCGCGCGGGTAGGTTTTGCGGTGGCCGCCGGTGAATACCTGGCTGCCGACCCGGGAGAGATGCGGACCCGCCTGGCCGCGGTGGGTAAGGCCACACGCGCGTTGCTCGACGGTGTCGCGGGCTGGCGTGTTGTCGAACCGGCCGACGAGCCCACCGCCATCACCACACTCATCCCGCCCGGCGACGTCGATCCGGTGCAGGTGCGGTCGCGGTTGATCGCCGAGCATCAGATGGTCACCACCGTCGCCGAACGCATGCGCGCGCCGTTCGAGCTCACCGGGCCTGTCCTGCGGTTGTCTCCTCATGTCGACGCCACGACGGCCGACCTCGAGGCGTGCGCCGAGGCGCTGACCGACGTGACCCGACACCGGTAGGTGTGACCGACCTCACTTCTGGGAACCCCCTTGCGGGATCCTGTGAGGAGTGGCGATGAACACTGATGAAAACGCCGTCAACCAGCACGGCGAGGTGGAGAAACCGCAGAAGAAGGATCGAACGCACTGGCTCTACATCATGGTCATCGTCGCTGTGGTGGCCGGTGTGGTGGTCGGCCTGGTGGCACCGGATACCGGTTCGTCGCTCGGCGTGCTCGGCACGATCTTCGTCAGCCTGATCAAGATGATGATCAGTCCGGTGATCTTCTGCACGATCGTGCTGGGTATCGGCTCGGTGCGCAAAGCGGCCTCCGTCGGCAAGGTCGGCGGCCTGGCGCTGGCCTACTTCCTGGTGATGTCGACCTTCGCGCTCGGCATCGGGCTGCTGGTCGGCAACCTGATCAGCCCCGGAACCGGCCTCAACATCAAAGGCGATCCCGCCGCCGGCGCCGAGTTGGCCGGTGAGGCGCAGGCCGAGGGTGGCATGCTGGAGTTCTTCCAGCACATCGTTCCCACTTCGCTGTTGTCCTCGCTGACCGAGGGAAATGTGCTGCAGACGCTGTTCGTGGCGTTGCTGGTCGGTTTCGCCCTGCAGGCCATGGGCGCCTCGGGTGAACCGATCCTGCGGGGGATCGGCCTGATCCAGAAGCTGGTCTTCCGGATCTTGGCCGGCATCTTGTGGCTGGCGCCGATCGGTGCTTTTGGTGCCATCGCAAAGGTGGTGGGCGACACCGGCTTCGACGCAGTCATCCAGATGGGCGTGCTGATGTTGGCGTTCTACATCACGTGCGTGATCTTCGTGTTCGGTGTCCTCGGATTGCTGTTGCGTTTCGTCGCCCACACCTCGGTTTTCAAGCTGGTGCGCTATCTGGCCCGGGAGTACCTTCTGATCGTCGCGACGTCGTCATCGGAATCGGCGCTGCCCCGTTTGATCGCCAAGATGGAACATGCCGGTGTGCAACAGACGACGGTCGGAATCGTTGTGCCGACGGGATATTCGTTCAACCTGGACGGCACCGCCATTTACATGACCATGGCATCGTTGTTCATCGCCGACGCGATGGGCGACCCGTTGTCGATCGGCGAGCAGTTGTCGCTGCTGGTGTTCATGATGGTGGCATCCAAAGGCGCCGCCGGGGTCAGCGGAGCGGGATTGGCCACCCTGGCCGGCGGTTTGCAGAGCCACCGCCCCGAACTGCTCGACGGTATCGGCCTGATCGTCGGTATCGACAAGTTCATGTCCGAAGCGCGTGCGTTGACCAATTTCTCCGGTAACGCCGTGGCCACCGTGCTGATCGGCGCGTGGACCAAGACCTATGACCACGACCGGATGACGCAGGTGCTCAACGGGGACAAGCCTTTCGACGAGCAGACCATGGTGGACGATCATCCGATGCCGCAGTCCGGCAAGGAGGCCGCGGCCGTCTGAAGCTCACCGGGCCAGGGCGTAACGGACCTGCGGTCGGCCGGCTCTGCCGTACTCGGTCTCCCGGGTCACCACGCCGTCGTCGGCCAGTCTTTCCAGATACCGCCACGCCGTCACACGTGAAATACCCAGCTGGGCCGCGGCTTCGGAAGCATTGAGACCGTCGGCGGCCTCGCGAAGGGCGCCGGCGACGAGGTCGAGCGTGTCGGGGGAGACGCCTTTGGGTGCCGAGGATCGTTGGTCGCTGGTGCGCAGCGCGTTCATCGCCCGGTCGATCTCGTGCTGCCCGGCCGCCGCACCCCCGGCGCCCAGTACGTCGCGATACTGCTCGTAGCGTTCGAGCTTGTCGCGGAAGGCGGCAAAGGTGAACGGTTTCAACAGATACAGCGCCACCCCGTGCGCTACCGCCGAGCGGACCACCGACAGGTCCCGCTCCGAGCTGATCGCGATGATGTCGGGTGCCGGCCTGATCCCGCCCAGCGCTGAGGCGACATCGATACCGCTGGCATCCGGTAGGCCGATGTCCAACAACACCAGATCCACCGGGGCGCCCGACGCAGCCGCCGCGGCGACCTGGCGCACGGCACCGCTTCCGGTGCCCACGGTGCCGTGTACCTCGAAACCCGGTACCCGGGCCGTGTATTCGCGGTGCGCCTCGGCGATCAGCGGATCGTCGTCGACGATGAGAACGCGGATCATCGCGCCCCGGCTTCGACGCGAGCGGGGATGCTCGCCGTGATCACCGATCCGTAGGTGTTCTCCGAAGTGATGGTGCCGCCGTGCGAGGCGATCACCTGCCAGACAAGCGCGAGGCCCAGCCCGCGTGAGCTGGCCTTCGTCGAGTAGCCGCGCATCCGGGCCTGTTCGAAGGCGTCGGGCGACATCCCAGGTCCGCTGTCGGCCACCGCGATGACCAATTCGCCGGGGTTGCCGCGCACCGTGACCTCGACCCATCCGGGCGCCTCCGCCCGCGCGGGTCTGGTTGCGCCCGGCCCTTCTTCGCCCTCGTCCCTCGGGCTCGTCGACCGGGCGGGTCTGGTTGCGCCCGGCCCTTCTTCGCCCTCGTCCCTCGGGCTCGTCGACC
>CAMFLL010000282.1 GCA_945957405.1 uncultured Mycolicibacterium sp.
CCCCCCCCCCCCCCCCCCCACCACCACTATCCTCTTCGTCGGCAGCGTCAGATGCGTATAAGAGACAGGCCCGTGATTGTCACCGCGCCGACGCGGGGGTCGGCGATGAGACGTTCGGTGGTGGCGGGCACGTCGGACTCGGCGACCAGCAGCGCCGTGAACAGACCGGTCGGCAGCCCCGCGGCGGCCAGGACGTCCTGGCAGGCCAGCGCGCAACCCGTGGTGTTCGGTGAATGCTTGAGCAGTGCGGCGTTACCGGCCATCAGCGCAGGTGCGGCGAACCGGAACACCTGCCACAACGGGAAATTCCATGGCATCACCGCCAGCACCACGCCGACCGGTTCGTAGGACACCCAGCTGCGGTCCGCCGAGGTGTCGTAGACCTGCTCGGCGAGGAATGTGTGGGCGTTGTCAGCATAGAACTCCAGCCCGCTCGCACACTTGTGGACCTCGGCAAGCGCCTCGGTGAGCGGTTTACCCATCTCGCGGGTGATCAGCAGCGACAGCTCCCGGTCGCGTTCCCGCAGGACCTCGGCCGCAGCCCGCAACACCTCACCGCGGACCTTGAAATCCTCATTAGCCCAACGGTGTTGGGCCAGCGACGCCCTGTCGAGAGCGATGTCGATCTCGGCGTCACTCATCACCGGATAGGTGACCAGCTCGGCGCCGGTGGCGGGGTTGACGGTGGTGATGCTCATGCCGGTACAACCTGCTTCTGCGGATACAGGAAGATGTTCTCCGGGTCGATCAGCAGATAGACCTCACCCTGATGACCGGACTTCAGGCAGTCCGCCGAGACGGTCGAATTACCCACCGACAACAGGTATTCGTACTTGGACCCGACGTACTGCACGCTGCTGACGTTGGCGCGCACGACGTTCTGTCCATCTCCCGGGGTATGGCCCGCCGCGGCGATGCTGACCCGTTCGGGCCGCACGGCAACGGTGACGGCATCCCCGGAATGCACGTCCATCCGTCCTGTCGCGTGGACCAGTTGACCCGTGGCTTCGAGTTGTACTTTGGCATCGCGACCGGTGGCCTCGACGACCTTGCCGTCGAGGAAATTGCAGCTGCCGACGAAACTGGCGACCTCACGGGCCGCGGGCTGCTCGTAAATCTCGGTGGGCGAGGCGATCTGGACCATCCTGCCCTTCGACATGACCGCGACCCGATCGCTCATGGCCAGGGCTTCCTCCTGGTCATGCGTCACGTAGATGGTGGTGATGCCGACCTCGGACTGCAGCGCCTTGAGCCATGCCCTGGCCTGCTCGCGGAGCTTGGCGTCGAGGTTGGACAGCGGCTCGTCGAGCAGTAGCAGTCGCGGCGAATAGACCAGCGCACGGGCCAGCGCGACTCGCTGCTGCTGGCCGCCCGACATTTCATGCGGGTAGCGGCTGCGCAGATGGAGCAGGTCGACTTTCTCCAGGGCGTCGTCGATGAGCTCGTTGCGTCGGCCCTTGGCGACCTTGCGCAGCTTCAGCGGGAGCGCCAGATTGTCGGCGATGGTCATGTGGGGCCACAGTGCATAGGACTGAAACACCATGCCCAGATTGCGGCTCTCCGGCGCGACGAAGGTGTTGCTCCTACCGCGGAAGAACACCGTGTCGTCGAGTTCGATGGTGCCCTCGTCCGGCGACTCCAGCCCGGCGATACAGGCCAGCGTCGTGGACTTACCGCAGCCACTGGGCCCCAGCAGCGTGAAGAACTCGCCGTCGTGGACCTCGAAGTTGATGTCGTGCAGTACTTGTGAACCGTTGAACGTTTTGTTGACGTTCTTCACGCGTAGATCAGGCATTGGAGGTGTGACCTTTCAGGAGTCGAGTGGCGATGGAGACGAAGACGATGGTGATCAGGATCTGGACGGTGGCCAGGGCGGCAACCGATCCGGCATTGCCTTCCGCCCACAACTGCAGCGCGGTGGTACCGATGACGTTGGTCTGCGAGTTGGCCAGGAAGACTGCCGGTGAATACTCCTTGATCATCGTGACGAACACGAGGATGAAGGCGCCGGCGAAGGCGGGCAGGATCAGCTTGCCCAGGACGCGGGTGAAGGTGCGGAACCAGTCCGCTCCGGTGACGCGCGCCGCGTTGTCGAGCTCCTGACCGATCTGCATGAGCAGCGGCGAGATGTTGCCGTATGCGGTGGGCAGCGCCCGCAGACCGAATGCGATGACGAGAATCCAGATGGTGCCCGACAGCAGTCCTGAGATCCATCCCGGCGAGTAGGCCAGCGCCCAGAAGAAGCCGATGCCGACGATCAGCCCGGGCATGGCCTGCGGTGCCAGCGACAGATACTCGACAACCCTGTTGAACCGCATGTTCGACCGCCGTGCCACCAGCACCGCCAGGATGGCCAGCACACTGATCACCACCGCGCCGACGAGGGCGATGACGATGCTGTTGACGATCGACATGTAGTAGGAGGTGTAGCTGAAGATCGGCCGGTAGTTCTCGAAGGTGAGGGTCGAGAAGGGCGATTTGAGTGGGGTGAGTACCAGCGTGAAGGATCGGAAGATCAACGCCCCCAACGGCAGTAGCGCGCCGATGACCAGGTAGATGCCGATGAGGGCCACCGAGATCCATTTGATCCAGCCGAGGTCGAAGGTGCGCGGCCGGGTCGCCTTGCCCCGGACGGAGACGAAGCGTTGCGAGTTCTTCAGCAGCTTGGACTGCATGGCCACCAGGCCGACCGTCACCAGTAGGATGAGCACCGAGGCGGCACCCAGCACGCCGTAATCCGGGTCGATGGACTGCAGGCCGTTGGTGTAGAGGAACGTCGAGAACACGGTGATGTCCGCTGGCATGCCGTACAGCAGTGGCACCGAGAGGGTTTCGATCGACATCGAGATGATCAGCACCGAGCTGTACACGATCGGGGGACGCAGCATGGGCACCACGACCGACCACAGGATGCGCACCGGGCCCGCGCCGCACACCTGAGCGGCCGACTCCAGTGAGTTGTCGGACTGGTTGAGGGCGCCCACGCAGAATGTGAAGGCAATGGGCGCCAGCGCGACTGCCTCGGTCAGCGCCATACCAGGAATGGAGTACAGGTTCCACGGGATGAAGCCGAGGATCTCGCGCGCCTGCACGCTCACGAATCCGCCTGGGCCGTAGAGGATGATCCAGCCGAATCCCAGCAGCAGGGACGAGATGTAGAACGGCCACCGCATCGATCCGGCGACCAGCCTGCCCAGGGGCAGTTTTGTGCGGGTCACGACGATCGCCATCGGCACGGCGAACAATTGCGCCAGGACGACCGTCAGACCGGCGAACAGGACGGTGTTGACGATGACGTCACCGAAGCCGGCCTCGGTGAACAACCGGCCGTAGTTGGCGAGGGTGAACAGGCCGCCGACCTCGTACAGCGGGCGGTCCATCACCGACTGGTAGATCGTGGGCAGTACCGGAGCCAGGACGAACACCGCGAGGACGGCCAGCACGGCGTACTGGATCAGGGTGTCGCGACCGATGTTGCGGAATCGCCGGTAGCGTGGGCTGCCGAGTTCTCCCGGCGTCGGCCTGCTGAACGGCGACGTGGGTTCGGTGGTGGTCAGAGTCATGATGTGTCGCTATCTCTCAGCCGGCCTGCAGGGACTGCCAGCGTTCGGAGAAATCATCGATCTCCTCATCACTGGCTTTGGTGTAGGGAACGAAGATCAGGTTGTCGGCGCCGACCGATTCGACGACCTCGCGGTACGTTGCGACACCGTCCTCGGCGCGCGCGACGCCGTCGCGGTAGGCGGTCAGGCCCCCTTCGGACACCGCGCTTTGACCGCTCTCCGACATGACGAAGTCGAGGAAGAGTTTCGCGGTCGCCTCGTGCGGTGCCCCGTTGGCGATGCCGATGCCCCGCCGCAGCAGCGGGGTGCCGTCGGTCGGGAACACCGCCTTGATCAGGCCGCCCGTGCGCTGCTCCGCCGTCAGGGCTGGTGAACCCATGAAGAACCCCACGGTGTACTCACCGGAGGTGACCTTCTCCACCATGCCTCCGGTGGAGGTCTCGTTCTTCGAAAACGGCAGGATCTTCGCAAGATCGGCCCACGCCGCATCGGGATCGTTGTCCACGAAGGCACGGGTGACGGTGAATCCGAACGCGCCCTTGGGGTTACGCACCGCGATCCGACCGTTGAAGTCCTCCGGGTGTTCGGTCACCTTGGCGGCGAGGTCGGCGATACTTGTCGGCTTCTCGTCCTCGGACACCAACGCGGTGTTGTAGACCAACGAGATCGGGTCGACCGACAGGGTGTAGACGTTCGGCATCGGCTGCGCGAAATCCGGCAGGTGGTCGAGTTCGGGTGAGGCATAGGGCACCAGGGTGTCCGGGCGATCGGCGAAATCCGCCCACGCGTCGGCGGCATTGCTCACCACGATGTCGGCGGAGTCCTGGCCGATGGCCTGTTCCGAAAGCACCCGCTGGAACACCTCGTCGGAGTCGAGGTTGGTCGCGTTGATGCTGCCGACCCACGGGAACTTCTCCTGGAACGCATCGATGATGGGCGCCCAGCTCTGCTGATCGGTGTTGGAGTAGATCGTCAGGGACCCGCCCTCGGCCTTTGAAGCCTCGACCAGGGTGGAGTAGTCGGCCGGGTAGTAGTCCGGCAGTTCCGGATGGACGTCGGTGTAGTCCCGGGCGGCGCCGCAGGACGACAGCACCAATGCCGCGGTCGCGCCCGTGAGCAGCGCCGCGAACCCCCGTCGTCGGGTGGTGGATGTATTGGACACGATCGCGTTGCCTCTCTTGCTCTGCATCCCCCGCTGTGAACTGGCTCACGCAGCGCTGGTGGTTGTGAGTGTGCTCCAAAATTGGTCGCCCTGTCAACCTGTTGACCAATATTCCCTCGCGTCGGCGACAGATGTACTTTTTTGCTTATCAGTACAATATGGCTCAGGTCACATGAGAGGTCAAGATCGGGCACGTCGCGCGCTTGTACCATCAAGCCGGGACGGTCCCGCCGACAGAGGAGGCATGAGTGGTCGCGCCCACCGGTTCGACGTCGAGCGGCCTGCTGTCCACCCGGGTCTCCCCGACCTCACTGGCCATGCGGGTGATCGATCTGATCCGCAGCCAAGAGCTCGACACCGGAGCACACCTGACCGAGCAGTGGGTGGCCGACGCACTGGACATCTCGCGGACACCGGCGCGACGCGCGCTGTCGTTCCTGGCCGACATCGGACTCGTCGAACGGACACCACGGCGCGGCTACCACTTGGCGATGCCTGCCAGCGAGCTTGCGCGGGTGGCACTGGGCGCCGACGGCGACCAGGACGAGCAGTTGTACTTCCGGATCATCGACGACCATCTCGGCGGACGGTTCACCGACGACTTCACCACCACTGAGCTGTGCCAGCGCTACGGCCTCACACCACGGCAGGCGAATCTCGTTCTGGCCCGGATGGAATCGGAGGATCTGATCCGACGGCGCTCCGGCCGTGGATGGGAGTTCGTGCGCACCTTGACCACCAAGGAGGCACATGACCAGAGCTACCGGTTCCGGCTCATCATCGAACCTGCCGGCCTGCGCGAGCCCACCTTCGGCATCGATCCGGACAACTTCGCGCTGCATCGACGGCAACAAGAATCACTGCTGCACGGCAACATCGTGCTGCTCTCCCGCAGCGAGTTGTTCCGGTACAACGCGTCCTTCCACGAGATGCTGGCCGAATGCTCGAACAACGCCTACCTGGCCGACGCGGTCAGACGCGTCAACCGGATGCGTCGGATGATCGAGTACAACCACCAGGCCGATCGTTCACGACTGGTCGGCCAAGCCCGCGAGCACTTACACCTGCTCGACCTACTCGAGGCGGGCGACAACGAGAAGGCCGCCGAGTACATGCACACCCACCTCGATGTCGTACGGGAGTTGAAGACCGGCATCAAACACTGACACGGCACCGCTTCCGGATCTTGTACTTTTAGAAGTACTAGTACAAACTTGATCGCATGAGTGCGGTTACAGCTATCCCTCCCTGCGTCGACACGCTGTCGGTCGGCGGCCGGCAGTACCGGTTCATCCCGCTGGCGAAGCTGCTGAACCCGGCCGAACTCGCCGCCACCCCCTACGCCGTCCGGGTGCTGATCGAGAACATCGCGCGACGCAGCCCCGACGCGCTTCCCGCTGTCCTGGCCCGCCTGATCGGCGCGCTGGACTCATGCGAGGTGCCGCTGTACCCGAATCGGATCATGTTGCACGACACCACCTGCCTGCCCGCGCTTGCCGATTTCGCGGGTATGCGCGACGCGGTGGCCGAACTCGGTGGCGACCCGGGCGCACTACAACCTGCGGTGCCGGTCGACCTGACAGTGGACCACTCCGTGATCGCCGAACACTACGGGCGTCCCGACGCCGCCGAACTCAATCTCGCCGTCGACTTCCGCCGCAACGAGGAGCGCTACCGCTTCATCAAGTGGGCGGAGAACACGCTGGACCACTTCGGCGTGATCCCGCCGGGCACCGGCATCATCCATCAGGTCAACATGGAGTCGCTGGCGGCTGCCGTATGGGTCGATGACACCACCGAACCTCCCACGCTGCACCCCGACACCCTGGTCGCCACCGACAGCCACACTCCGATGATCAACTCCATCGGCATCGTCGGATGGGGAGTGGGCGGTCTGCAGGGCCAGGCCGCGATGCTGGGCGAACCGGTCACCATCGGGTTCCCCACCGTGGTCGGAGTCCACCTGACCGGCCGGTTGCGGCCCGGCGTCACCGGCACCGACCTGGCGCTGACCCTGACCCAGATGTTGCGCGCACATGGAGTCATCGACAAGTTCGTCGAATTCCACGGCTCCGGCGCGCGGACGCTGCGGTGGGCCGACCGCGCCGCGGTGTCCAACATGGCCCCCGAATACGGTGCCACCGTCGCCCTTTTCCCTTCCGACGAGGAGACGATCCGGTTTCTTGCCGACACCGGCCGCACGGCCGAACACTGCGAGCTGGTCCGGCGCTATCTGATGGCCAATCACCTTTTCTGCGAACCGGATTCGTCCACTCCGCACTACGACGAGGAGCTCGCGCTCAATCTGGACACCGTCGAGACGACGCTCGCCGGCCCGCGGATGCCGCATGAACGCGTGACACTGGACGCGGTGCCGGATTCCTACCGCTCCGCGGCGGGAGATCACCCCGCAGCCACTGCCGACGATCCGGTCTTCGGTGAACCCGTCCCACCAGGACCCGTCGCGGTGGCAGCCATCACCAGCTGCACCAATACCGCCAACCCGGCCCTCATGGTTGCCGCAGGTCTGTTGGCGCGCAACGCGATTCGCCGTGGCCTCACCGTCAAACCATGGGTCAAGACCACCCTGTCCCCCGGTTCACGCGTCGTCACCGAATACCTCACCAGCGCAGGCCTGTTGAGCGACCTCGATCGGTTGGGCTTCCACACCGTCGGCTACGGATGCATGACCTGCATCGGCAACTCCGGACCACTGCATCCGCGCATGGAGGAACTCATCACCGAGGGCGTCGCACCCGTGGCGATCCTCAGCGGCAACCGCAACTTCCCCGGCCGGGTGCATCCGCACCTCCAACTCGGGTACCTGGCGTCGCCACCGCTGGTGGTCGCCTACGCCCTGGCCGGTACCGTTGCGCACGACCTGGAGCACCATCCCGTCGGCGCCGACCCAGACGGCAAACCGGTGTACCTCGAAGACATCTGGCCCACCGACGACGACATCTCCGCCTGCGTCGCCGAGTACCTGCGGCCGGCGATGTTCGCCCGCAACACCGAATCCATCCGCCACGGAACGCCGGCCTGGCGCGCACTCGGCGGTCAGGACAGCATCCGTTATGACTGGGACCCGGACAGCACCTACATCCGGCGGCCGAGTTACCTGGAGCGCATCGATGCGGTCGCACCCGTCGTCCCCGCCGTACTCGAAGCCCGGGCACTACTGCAACTCGGCGACAACGTCACCACCGACCACATCTCCCCGGCGGGTGCGATTCCCCGCGGCAGCGCCGCAGCCGCATATCTGCGCGACGCCGCGGTGGCCCCTCGGGAGTTCAACCAGTACTCCACGCGCCGAAGCAATTACGAGGTGATGATGCGTGGCGCCTTCACCAATGCCGCGCTGCACAACCTCCTCCTGCCAGACGGAGCCGGAGGCACCGGGGCCTGGGCGCACACTGCCGACGGCGGTGGCGTGCTACCCGTCTACGAGGCCGCGAAGACATACCGCGACAACGGCATCCCCTTGGTGATCATCGCCGGCGACAACTATGGCGCCGGGTCCAGCCGCGACTGGGCTGCCAAAGCGCCGGCACTGCTGGGAGTCCGGGCGATCATCGCGGGCAGCTTCGAGCGAATCCATCGCAGCAACCTGATCGGGATGGGCATCTTTCCCATCGAGTTCGGCCCCGGTCGACGACTGCCGGTGCTCACCGGAGCCGAGACGCTGCGACTGCGCGGTCTCGACCGCCTGTCGGTGGGCAGCACACCCGTTACTCTGGACGTCGACAAGGCTGGAGGACAACGAGATTCGTTCACGCTCCGGTTACGCCTCGATACCGCGAGCGAGGTCGAGTATCTGCGTCATGGCGGCACGCTGCCGTACGTGATCCGCAGGGTTCTCCCGATGCCTTGACGGTTTCGGCTCCGCCTCCGACCCCCTGGCGTTAATCTTTGCTTCACCTGTTGTTCAGCGTGAATGTGAGGAGAACTCCGATGGTCGGGAAGGCGTTCTTGGCGGCATCGCTGGCCTGCGGCGGCCTGTTGACGGCGGGCACCGCGGCGGCGGACAACATCCAGAATCTGGGCCCCTACGCCGGTGACACTCTGAACCAGTTGGAGGCATGGGGTTACAACGTCATGCTCAACGGCGTCACCAAGGATGTGCGATATCTCGACGACCATCAGCGGTGGGCCTGCCTGGTCACCGGCACGCACCCGACGGTGTCCGGACCTCTGGAATCGGGGCAGTTCCAGACCGTCTACGTCGACCTGTCCTGCCCTGGCAGCGACAACAGCAACACCCCGTCCGGGACCTGACTGCACCCGCGGTTCGGGAGCGCCGCCCTGAGGCTGCGCTGACCTGCGGTTTTGGATCTCACGTCGGGCATCTGCCCAGTCAGGGCGGATACTGTGCTGATGCACCGGCATCGGCAGTCCAGTCCCAGATCCGGGATGGGCGTACGCGTGGTGAAGATCTGCGTTGCGGCCGCGTCGGTGCTCGCCCTGGCTGCCAGTGCAATCGGTTGGTCGTCGCTGCACGGCCTACTCGGCGGGATCACCGTCTCACAGGCCCTCGACGATGGCCCGCGTTCCAGCGGTGGTGCGATGAACATCCTGCTGATCGGCCTGGACTCCCGGAAGGACCAGCATGGCAACGACCTGCCACAGGACGTGCTGGACCAACTCCACGCCGGCGATTCCGATGCCGGCGGCTACAACACCAACACCCTGATCCTGGTGCACGTCGGCGCCGACGACAAAGTGGTCGCCTTCTCCATTCCGCGCGACGACTGGGTGCGGTTCAACGGAGTGCCGGGTTACAAGCACATCAAGATCAAAGAGGCCTACGGCCTGACCAAGGCGTACACGGCACAGAAGCTGGTCGACGAGGGTGTCTCCGATCAGCAGGAACTCGAGACGCGCGGCCGGGAGGCCGGCCGCAAGGCCACCATCAAGGCCGTCCGTGACCTGACCGGGGCGCCCATCGACTACTTCGCCGAGGTGAACCTGGCCGGCTTCTACCACCTGGCGCAGAACCTCGGCGGTATCGAAGTGTGCCTCAATCATGCTGTGCACGACAGCTATTCAGGTGCTGACTTCCCCGCGGGCCGGCAGACACTGAACGCCGCGCAGGCGTTGGCCTTCGTGCGGCAGCGGCACGGACTGGAGAACGGCGACCTCGACCGCACCCACCGACAGCAGGCCTTCCTGCTGTCGGTGATGCACCAGCTGCAGCAGTCGGGCTCGCTCACCGACATCGGCAAGCTCAACAATCTGATGGACGTCGCCCGCGAGGACGTCGTGCTCTCGGGCGGCTGGGGCGAGGAACAGTTCAAACGCATGGCCGCACTGGCCGGGGGTGACATCGAATTCCGGACGCTGCCGGTGGTGCGCTACGACACCATCAACGGT
>CAMFLL010000283.1 GCA_945957405.1 uncultured Mycolicibacterium sp.
TCTACCAGTTCATCACGCGCGTGGCGAAGGCCTATCAAGGCCGTTGACCGACGCCCAGCGTGCAGCGCTCAGCAAAGATCAGCTGTGTCGACGGCGAGCGCTCAGTCCGGTACAGAAACTGGGCGCAAAACTGTACGAGGATGAGCGCTCGCGGAGAATCTAGCGCGCGAACATCAACGCGCGCTTGACCTCCTGGATCGCCTTGGTGACCTCGATACCGCGGGGGCAGGCCTCGGTGCAGTTGAAGGTGGTGCGGCAACGCCACACGCCGTCGACCTCGTTGAGGATGTCGAGGCGCTCGGCGGCGGCCTCGTCACGCGAATCGAAGATGAACCGGTGCGCGTTGACGATGGCCGCCGGACCGAAATACGAACCCTCGCTCCAGAACACCGGGCAACTGGTGGTGCAGCAGGCGCACAGGATGCACTTGGTGGTGTCGTCGTAGCGGGCGCGGTCGGTCTGGCTCTGGATCCGCTCGCGGGTCGGCGGATTGCCCGAGGTGATCAGGAACGGCTTGACGGCGCGGAAGGCGTCGAAGAACGGCTCCATGTTGACCACGAGGTCCTTCTCCACGGGCAGGCCGCGGATGGGCTCGATGGTGATGGTGAGCGGCTTGCCCGGTTTCTTGGGCAACATGTCGCGCATCAGCACCTTGCACGCCAACCGGTTGACCCCGTTGATCCGCATGGCATCCGACCCGCACACACCGTGCGCGCACGACCGCCGCATGGTCAGCGTGCCGTCCAGGTAGCTCTTGACGTAGATCAGCAGGTTCAGCAGTCGGTCGGTCGGCAGGCAGGGCACCCGGAAGCTCTGGAAACCCGCGGCATCCGGGTTCTCGGGGTTGAAGCGGGCGATCTTCAGCGTCACCATCACCGCTTCGTCGGGGATGGGGGGCAGCGGGGGATCGCCGGGTTCGGCCTTTTCGGTGATGACAGCCATGGAGCTCATCGTCAGTACTTCCGTTCCATCGGCTCGTACCGGGTCTGGACCACGGGCTTGTAGTCCAACCGGATGTCGCTGAGAAGGTCGGCACCCTCCTTGTAGGCCATGGTGTGCCGCATGTAGTTGGTGTCGTCGCGGTTGGGATAGTCCTCGCGGGCATGGCCGCCGCGGGATTCCTTGCGGTTGAGCGCACCGGCCACGGTCACCTCGGCGAGTTCGAGCAGGAAGCCCAGCTCGATGGCTTCGAGGAGATCACTATTGAACCGCTTGCCCTTGTCGTGCACGGTGATTCGCGCGTACCGCTCCTTCAGCGCGTGGATGTCGGTCAGGGCCTGCTTGAGGGTCTCCTCGGTGCGGAACACCGCGGCGTTGTTGTCCATCGACTGCTGCAGTTCGGTGCGGATGTCGGCGACGCGCTCGTTGCCGTGCTCGGAGAGGATGTCACCGACCCAGCCGGTCACCATGGCGGCGGGCTCCGGTGGCATGTCGACGAAGTCGTGACCGGACGCGTATGCCGCGGCAGCGATCCCGGCGCGCCGGCCGAAGACGTTGATGTCCAGCAGTGAGTTGGTGCCGAGCCGGTTGGCGCCGTGCACGGAGACACAGGCGCACTCGCCCGCGGCGTAGAGACCGGGGACGACATTGTTGTTGTCCCGCAACACTTGTCCGTTGACCGTGGTCGGGATGCCACCCATCACGTAGTGACACGTCGGGTACACCGGAACGAGTTCCTTGACGGGATCCACACCGAGGTAGGTGCGGGCGAACTCGGTGATGTCGGGCAGCTTCGCCTCCAGGACGTCCTCGCCGAGGTGGCGCACGTCGATGTAGACGTAGTCCTTATTGGGTCCGGCGCCGCGGCCCTCGAGCACCTCGAGCACCATGGACCGGGCGACGATGTCACGCGGCGCGAGGTCGACGATGGTGGGCGCATAACGCTCCATGAACCGTTCGCCGTCGGCGTTCAGCAGCCGGCCGCCCTCACCGCGGACGGCTTCGGAGATCAGGATGCCGAGGCCCGCCAGGCCCGTCGGATGGAACTGATGGAATTCCATGTCCTCCAACGGAAGTCCCTTGCGGAACACGATGCCCAGTCCGTCACCGGTCAGCGTGTGGGCGTTGGAGGTGGTCTTGTACATCCGCCCCGAGCCGCCGGTGGCGAACACGATGGCCTTGGCGTGGAACACGTGCAGGTCACCGGTGGCCAGTTCGTAGGCGACGATGCCGGTGGCAACGGGACCCGTCGGGGTCTCGGTGAGCACCAGATCCAGAGCGTAGAACTCGTTGAAGAACTCGACGTCGTGCTTGACGCAGTTTTGGTAGAGCGTCTGCAGGATCATGTGGCCGGTGCGGTCGGCGGCGTAACAGGCGCGCCGGACCGGCGCCTTGCCGTGGTCACGCGTGTGCCCGCCGAAGCGGCGCTGATCGATGCGGCCCTCGGGGGTGCGGTTGAACGGCATCCCCATCTTCTCGAGGTCGAGTACCGCGTCGATGGCCTCCTTGGCCATGATCTCGACGGCGTCCTGGTCGGCCAGGTAGTCGCCACCCTTGACGGTGTCGAAGGTGTGCCACTCCCAGTTGTCCTCCTCGACGTTGGCCAGCGCGGCGCACATGCCGCCCTGGGCCGCGCCGGTGTGCGACCGGGTCGGGTACAGCTTCGTCAGCACCGCGGTGCGGACCCGCGGACCGGCCTCGACGGCGGCCCGCATACCGGCCCCGCCGGCACCGACGATGACGACGTCGTAGCGGTGTTCAACAATCATTGAAGATGATCCGATCTCTCTATGAGATGGTGGCGTCGAAGGTGACCAGCACGTAGCTGCCCAGCACCACCGTGAATCCGGTCGCCAGCAACAGCAGCGAATTCAGCCAGAACTTGGTGGTGTTCTTCCGTGCGTAGTCGCCGATGATGGTGCGCATGCCGTTGGCGCCGTGAATCATCGCCAGCCACAGCAGGGCCATGTCCCAGATCTGCCAGAACGGCGATGCCCAGCGCTGCGCGACGTAGTTGAAGTCGATGCGGTACACACCGTCCTGCCACATCAACATGATGAACAGGTGGCCGAGGACCAGGAACAGCAGCGCCACACCGGAGAACCGCATGAAGAGCCAGGCGTACTTCTCGAAGTAGGGGATGCCGCGCGGCTTCCGGGGCGCCCGCGGATGATCCAGGCTGGCCGGACGGTCGTGCTCTTTCTCCTGGACCGGGGCCGCGCGACCTTCACGGTGGTGGGGAGTCCAGGCCCCGCCGGTGGGCCCTCCCGATGCCGCGGTCACAGGAAACGCTCCGCCATGTGCATGCCCAGCACCACCAGCGCCGGAACCATCACGACCAACCAGACCCCGGCGACCGCGACGAGCATCTTCTTCTGATGTCGTGGGCCCTCGGACCAGAAGTCCACGAGGATGACCCGGATGCCGTTCAGCGCGTGGAACAGCACCGCGGCCACCAGGCCGACCTCCATGAGGCCGACGATCGGGGTCTTGTAGGTCTCGATCACCTCGTTGTAGGCCTGCGGGCTGACACGCACGAGCGCAGTGTCGAGCACGTGGACGAACAAGAAGAAGAAGATGGCCGCACCCGTGATGCGGTGCAGAACCCAGGACCACATGCCTGGGTCACCGCGATAGAGGGTGCGGCGACGCGGCCTGTCTTTCCTGCCCGGCTCAGCCGGTGCCGCTGTGGTCATCAGCGCCTCCAACGCCTTCGGTGGGCACTGGGGTACTGATCAGCAACCCCAGCGTGGCGGTGTCCTGAATGTCGCTCGAACACTAGAAAAGTATCGTGCGAAACACCTCGGGTGGACTCTAATCCCATTCTCAGTGTCGAACGAATTGCCAAAGCGGCGTACGGCGCCGATCGCGAGCGAAAGTTAGGGTGACCTTCGTGAAAGCCATTGATGACGGCCGAACCTTCGGAATGCATTCAGTATCCCCGTGGTGGCGCTGAAATGTCGGCCACCGTTGACTGGAAGTTGTTGCGCGACAAGGCTGTTGAAGCGTGCTCCCATGCCTACGCGCCGTATTCGGGATTTCCGGTCGGAGCGGCGGCGCTGGTGGACGATCACCGCGTGGTGTCCGGATGCAATGTGGAGAATGTCTCATATGGCCTAGGTCTCTGTGCCGAGTGTTCTGTGGTCTGCGCCCTGCATTCGACAGGTGGCGGACGACTGGTGGCGCTGGTGTGTGTGGCCGGTGACGGGGGCTTGTTGATGCCGTGCGGGCGGTGCCGGCAGGTGCTCTACGAACACGGCGGGCCCGACATGGTGATCGACGCCCCCGGCGGACCCCGGCGGCTGGACGATCTGCTGCCTGCCGCCTTTGGCCCGGCCGACCTCGACCGGCTCGACGCGGCACCGACACCGGGGGAAACGCCGTGACACAGTTCACATTTGATGCCCCGACCGTCATCCGGTGCAAGCGTGACGGGGGCCGGCTGTCCGACGAGGCGATCGACTGGGTGATCGGCGGCTACACCCGCGGTGAGGTCGGCGACGAACAGATGGCAGCGCTGTTGATGGCGATCTTCCTGCGCGGGATGGACCGTGCCGAGATCTCACGCTGGACGTCGGCGATGATCGATTCCGGCGAGCGCATGGACTATTCGGAGCTCCGTCGGGCCGGTGCGCCGGGCGTGCCGCTGGCACTGGTCGACAAGCACTCGACCGGGGGTGTGGGAGACAAGCTCACGATTCCGTTGGTGCCGGTGGTTGCCGCGTGCGGTGCCGCGGTGCCGCAGGCGGCCGGTCGCGGACTGGGGCACACCGGCGGGACGCTGGACAAACTCGAGTCGATCCCCGGTTTCACCGCGGAGATCCCCGCACAGCAAATCCGTCGGCAGCTCTGCGAGGTCGGCGCGGCCATCTTCGCGGCCGGTGAGCTGGCGCCTGCCGATCGCAAGATCTACGCGCTGCGCGATGTCACCGCGACCACGGAATCGTTGCCGCTGATCGCGAGCTCGATCATGAGCAAGAAACTCGCCGAAGGGGCAAAAGCACTGGTACTCGACGTCAAAGTGGGTTCGGGCGCGTTCCTCAAGGATCCCGCAGAATCCGTGGAGCTGGCCCGCACCATGGTCGACCTCGGTACCGCCCACGGCGTGCCGACCCGGGCCCTGCTGACCGACATGGCGGTACCGCTGGGCCGGACCGTCGGCAACGCCGTCGAGGTCGAGGAGTCGCTCGAGGTCCTGGCCGGCGGCGGCCCACCCGACGTGGTGGAACTGACACTGCGGCTGGCCACCGAGATGCTCGAGCTCGCCGGCATCGACGGTCGCGATCCCGCCGACACCCTGCGCGACGGCTCCGCGATGGACAGTTTCCGGGCCCTGGTCACGGCCCAGGGCGGTGACCTGTCCCAACCGTTACCGGTCGCGGCCCACTCTGAGACCATCGTGGCCACCCGGGGCGGCACAATGGAGGACATCGACGCGTTGGCGGTGGGACATGCGGTGTGGCGGCTCGGGGCGGGGCGATCACGTCCCGGCGAACGCGTGCAGCACGGCGCGGGCCTGCGCATCCACCGCCGCCCCGGCGAGACCGTGACCGCGGGTGACACGCTGTTCACCCTCTACTCCGACACCCCGGAGCGATTCGCCGGGGCCCTGGCCGAACTGGACGGCGCATGGCGCGTCGGGCCGTCCGATTCGGCAGCACGCCGTCCCATCCGCCCCCTGATCATCGATCGGATCGACCCATGACCCCACCCGCGCTACCCCTGGACATCGGCATGATCCCGCAGGCGCCGAAGGCGCTGCTGCACGATCATCTCGACGGCGGGCTGCGGCCGGCCACCGTCATCGACATCGCCGCCGCCACCGGTTACGACGAACTACCCGCCACCGACGTCGAGGAACTGGCCACCTTCTTCCGCACCGCGGCGCACAGCGGGTCGCTGGTGCGCTACCTCGAACCGTTCGCCCACACCGTGGCGGTGATGCAGACCGCCGACTCCCTGCACCGGGTGGCCTTCGAGTGTGTCGAGGACCTGGCCGCGGACTCGGTGGTCTATGCCGAGGTCCGGTTCGCCCCCGAACTCCACATCAACAACGGTCTCTCGCTCGATGACGTCGTCGACGCGGTGCTGGCCGGCTTCGCCGACGGGGAGAAGGCCGCGGCGGCAGCCGGCAAGACCATCACGGTGCGCTGCCTGGTGACCGCGATGCGCCACGCCGCCCGCTCGCGTGAGATCGCGGAGCTGGCGATCCGATTTCGTGACAAGGGTGTGGTCGGGTTCGACATCGCCGGTGCCGAAGCCGGCTACCCTCCCACCCGCCACCTCGACGCCTTTGAGTACATGCGGAACAACAACGCGCGCTTCACCATTCACGCCGGTGAGGCGTTCGGCCTGCCGTCCATCCACGAGGCGATCGCCTTCTGCGGGGCAGACCGGCTGGGGCACGGCGTCCGGATCGTCGACGACATCACCGACGTGCCCGGCGGTGGCCAGCACCTCGGCAGGGTCGCATCGATCGTGCGGGACAAGCGGATTCCACTGGAGATGTGTCCGTCGTCGAATGTGCAGACCGGCGCGGCGCCCTCGATCGCCGAGCACCCGTTCGACCGGCTGGCCAGGCTTCGGTTCCGGGTCACCGTCAACACCGACAACCGGCTGATGAGTGACACCACGATGAGTCAGGAGATGGCCAGGCTCGTCGAGGCGTTCGGCTACGGCTGGAGTGATCTCGAGCGATTCACCATCAATGCGATGAAATCGGCGTTCATCCCGTTCGACGAACGACTGGCGATCATCGACGAGGTGATCAAACCGCGCTACGCGGTGCTGATCGGCTAGGCGCGACTCCAGTACTCGGAGTAGAACTGCTCCTGCATCTTCTGATAGGTCGGCAACTGGTCGTTGAACAGCTTCGTGGTCTTTGCGAAGGTGTCCTGGGTCTGCTGGCCGCTCATGGCATGAGCCTCGATCAGCGCCTGACCCTTGCCGCTGACCAGCTGGGCCAGCTTGTCCATCACCGCCTGGTCTGCGGCCACCTTGTCGAATGCCTGCCGCATCACGTCGATGACCTCTGGTGACATGTCAGGCCCGGCGAAGAAGTTCTTGCCGAAGCCACCGCTGCTCACCATCGGCAACATGTTCTCGAACTCCGTGTACAGGTCCGCCGGGATGAGGTCCTTGAGCACGGGGGCCGGGGTCACGTCGTCGGGCCAGATGGTCTTCATGCCGGTGTCCTTGTACAGCGTGAAGAAGACGCGCGTCTTGCCGGCCCGGATGTCGTCGAGGCTGTTGCGGAATGCCACCGTCAGAGGTGCTGCGTCCCAGTTCATCTCGCCGCGCTGGATCATGATGTCCAGGTCGGCGCTGCCGTCGTCGGCAATGGAGATGAACTTGCAGCCCATCTTCATGTTGTCGCACAGCCACGGCAGGAAGAACATCTCGTTGAAGATGTCCCCCGGCCCGCCGACCGAGGCCGCGTTGATCAGGACCGGGCTGCCCTTACCGAAGGCGTCTTTGATGCTGGGAAACGCGGCGGCAGCGTCGCCGTAGCCGATCACGGCCCGCTCCTCTTCGCCCATCGCCCCGATGAACTGGAGCTTGTCGGGTTCGAGGTCGGCCTGCTCGGTCAGGGGTGCGGTGTAGATCTCCGAGGCCTGCGAGGCGACGCCGAACACCAGGTCGTCGGCCTTCGCGTCGTAGACGTCCTCCAGGCCGCCCTTGCCGGGAATGTTCGTCACGGCGACGCGCGGGTTGCCCGGAATGTACTTGACCAGTTCGTTGGCGATCAGCCGGCCCTGGATGTCGGTGCCACCGCCGGCCGTCTGCTGGATGATGACACGAATCGTCTTGCCGGCGAAGTACTTCTGCGCGTCGAAGGCCGCTCCGGTGTCGGTCTGGGCTTCGTTGTTGCCACACGCGGTGGCGACGACAGCGAGGCACGCGACGAGCGCGACCACTTTTCTGCGGATCCCCATGACGACCTCCGGGCAAGAGTGAACCATCGTTGTCCACTACTGGATACGACCGTACGAAGTAGTATTCAATTCGTCAAGGATCACGTTTGCGCTGTTAAAAGGGGCACTCGGTGCCGAAAAGGCGGCGCCCGGCCGCCCCAACCCGGCCATGGAGAGGTCAGATGAGCACAGAGAATGGCACCGCCGCGGCGCTGCGCCGCTTCGCCGAATGGGCCGCCGGCGTGCAACTCGCGGACCTGCCGGATCACGTCGTCGGTCGACTCAAGGAGTCGGTCCGTGACGGAATCGGCTGTGCGATATACGGATCCGATTTGCCGTGGGCGCGCATCGTGGCCGATGCGCTGTCCGATCAGAGTGGCGGCGGGCCGGCGACGATCTGGGGGACCGGCGCCAAGGCCGACGTCGTCTCGGTCGCCGCCGCCAACGGGACGGCGATCCAGTCCTACGAACTCGACGACATGCATGCCGAGGCGTCACTGCACGGGTCGTCGACCATGCTGCCCGCCACGATCGGGCTCGCAGAACTGCGCGGTGGAGTCTCGGGTGCCGAGCTGTTGGCCGCGCTGGCGGTGGGCTGGGAGGCCGGCGTCCGCGTGAACCGCTGTATGGGCCACATCCTGGTTTTCGGATGGCATCCGCCGACCATCATGGGCACCGTCGCCGCGACGGCGGCCGCGGGGAGGCTGCTCGACCTGACGCCCGATCAGATGTATCAGTGCCTGTCGCTGGGCCTTCTGCAGGCGTCGGGCCTGACCGTGGTGCAGTTCGGCGGTATGGCCAAGCGGTTCTACGCAGGGCGCGCCGCGGAGACAGGGGTGCAGAGTGCGCTGCTGGCCCAACGCGGTTTCACCGCACCGGATGACGTGTTCGGTGAACCGGTCGGCGGCTTCCTGCCGACTTTCGCGCCGGGCCGTGACTACGACGTCGAGGCCCTCACTCGTGATCTCGGCGCATCGCCGGCGGCCGGCGGAATCTCGTTCAAACTGTATTCGTCGTGCGGATCGTCGCATCCGGTGCTCGACATGCTGGCCGACATCATTGCCGAGAATCCCGATGTCACCGCCGATTCGGTCGAGCACATCGGCCTCGAGCTGACCGAGCACTCCTACAAGCACATCGGCTTCCGGTACGTGCCAGACAACGCCGTGACGGCACAGTTCAGCGTCGAATACTGCGTGGCCGCCTACCTTTTGGAGGGCACCGTGTTCGTCGAACAGTTCCGCGACGAGCTGCTGGCCGATCCCCGCATCCTCGATCTCGTGGGCCGTACCACCACATCGTGCGATCCCAGCCTCGAGTCCAAGGACGACCTGCGTAGCAAGCGCGCGGCCCGGATCACGCTGCGGATGCACGACGGGCGCACCGTTGTCCGCGAGGGCATGCTTGCGCGCGGTTACGCCGACAAGCCCGCGGCCGAGCAGGAGCTCAAGGGCAAATTCGACCGGTTGGTGTCCGGCAAGCTGTCCGCCGAGCAGGCAGCGGAATTGTCTGATCTCATCGGCCGACTGGACAGCGTGCCGGATGTCACCGCGCTGCTGACCCACATGTGACAGTCAGCGGCATCGATTCAGAACTCACGCAGAGGAAGTGCGAGTAACTGTCTGCGTGAGTTCTGAATCGATGCGCGGTTCGCCGCGTCTGCGCCGCGGTTCGCCGGAGCTCACTCGCGGCGCAGCCGCGACTCCACGAACCGCTGGACTGATTCGAACTGCGACACCGTCTCCGCGTACGGGCCGCCGGGGCGCGTCGAGGACTCCTCGAGCACGTAGGCGACGAAGGCGCCCAGCGGGCGGTCGCCGGCCAACGCCTTGTCGACGGTGTCCTCCTCGGAGTAGTCGCCGACATCGCGCAGGAATTCGACGGCCAGGTCCAGCTGATCGCGGTCCACTGCGTCGGGACCGTCGGCGATGTCGTCGGCCAGCCCCGTCAACACGTAGACGTTCTCTTCCGTGACGTCGATGTCGAGCGAGCCGTCGGTGGCTGCGGTGCGGATGTCGTCGTAGGTGCTCAGGTCGGACAGATCATGGTCGTGCTCGTCGGCCAGGTAGCGGGCCAGCGCACGCTCCGAAGGGAACACGCTGATGCGTCCGTTGCGGCCGAGGAAGATCGGCCGGTCGTCCATGTAGCACCGCAGCGTGTAGAGCGTTCCGGCGTCGGTCATGACGCGAATCGGATCGATGCCGACCTTGAGCCAGAAGTCCTGGTCGCCGCCGAGCAC
>CAMFLL010000284.1 GCA_945957405.1 uncultured Mycolicibacterium sp.
GATCTCACGGCTCGCACTGTTCCTGACGTCGCCGTCGGCCCGGCACATCACTGGCCAGACAATGCACGTCAGCAGCGGCGCCCTGGCGCATTTCGGCTGATCAAAAGAGTTTATTCCGCGGTTCGCGCCCAGCGAAACGGGGTTACGGACCACCGGTCTCTTGGCTAGGGTCGGTGGTCGTGACGATAAAACTCGGCTACCAGATTCCGAACTTCTCCTACGGCACCGGCGTCGAAAAACTCTTCCCGACGGTGGTCACCCAGGCCCAAGAGGCCGAGGCGACGGGTTTTGACTCCGTCTTCGTGATGGACCACTTCTATCAACTGCCCGGCCTCGGTGCCCCCGAAGAGCCGATGCTCGAGGCGTACACCGCGCTCGGCGCCCTGGCCAATGCGACCGAGCGCGTCCAGTTGGGCACGCTGGTCACGGGCAACACCTACCGGAACCCCACTCTGCTGGCCAAGGCCATCACCACCCTGGACGTGATCAGCCAGGGTCGGGCGATCCTCGGCATCGGCACCGGGTGGTTCGAGCTCGAGCACGACCAGCTGGGCTATGAATTCGGCAGCTTCACCGACCGGTTCAACAAACTCAACGAGGCGCTCGAGATCATCCTGCCGATGCTCAAGGGTGAACGACCGACAGTCGACGGCAAGTACTACAAGACCCAGAATGCGCTCGCGAATCCGAGGTTCCGCGATCACATCCCGCTGATGATCGGCGGCAGCGGCGAGAAGAAGACGATCCCGCTGGCCGCCAAGCACTTCGACCATCTCAACATCATTGCGAGCTTCGACGATCTGCCCGGCAAGGTGCGCGTCGTGCGGGAGCGGTGCGAGGAGATCGACCGTGATCCGGCCACACTGGAGACCAGCATGCTGCTCTCGGTGATCGTGGACGACAAGCTCACCCTCGACGACCTGCCCGAGGCCAATCGCGGCCGGGCCGCTGTCGGTAGCCCCGAGGCCATCGCCGAACAGATCAAGACCAAGGTCTTCGACGCAGGCGTCAACGGGATCATCTTCAACATGCCCAGTTACACACCCGGTTCGGTCGCCGCGGTCGGCGAGGCGCTCAAGCCGGTGCTGCCGTCGTAGCCGGCAGGCGAAACCGAACATACCGACGTGGTTAATTTCACGGGCACCGGTGCGCTACGCGGAAAGTAGACGACTACGGTATTGGTTGTACTGATTGTCCCTAGTTGAGGAGCCAACAGTGAGCCATCCGGGCGCCACTCCGTCGGATCGGCATAAGGTCGTCATCGTCGGTTCGGGCTTCGGCGGCCTTACCGCCGCGCAGAAGTTGAAACGCGCTGACGTCGACATCAAGCTGATCGCGAAGACCACGCACCATCTGTTCCAGCCGCTGCTCTACCAAGTGGCGACGGGAATCATCTCCGAGGGCGAGATTGCCCCGCCCACGCGCCTGATTCTGCGCGACCAGCAGAATGCCCAGGTGTTGCTGGGCGAGGTGACCCACGTCGACCTGGCGAACAAAACCGTCGACTCGGTTCTGCTCGGACACACCTACCGCACCCCGTACGACAGCCTGATCATCGCGGCCGGCGCCGGTCAGTCCTACTTCGGCAACGATCATTTCGCCGAGTGGGCGCCCGGTATGAAATCCATCGATGACGCGCTGGAGTTGCGTGGGCGGATCCTCGGTGCGTTCGAGCAGGCCGAGCGGTCCAGCGATCCCGAGCGGCGCGCCAAGCTGCTGACGTTCGTCGTCGTCGGCGCAGGCCCCACCGGCGTCGAGATGGCCGGACAGATCGCCGAACTCGCCGACCACACGCTCAAAGGTGCGTTCCGGCACATCGATTCGAGCAAGGCCCGCGTCATCCTGCTCGACGCCGCCCCGGCGGTGCTGCCGCCCATGGGCGAGAAGCTGGGCCTCAAGGCGCAGCGCCGGCTCGAGAAGCTCGGCGTCGAGATCCAACTCGGCGCCATGGTGACCGATGTCGACCGCAACGGCCTGACCGTCAAGTACACCGACGGCACGGTCAAGCGCATCGAAGCCTCCTGCAAGGTGTGGTCGGCCGGGGTGTCGGCCAGCCCGCTCGGCAAGGATCTGGCCAACCAGTCCGACACCGAGATCGACCGCGCCGGACGTGTCAAGGTGGGGCCGGACCTGACCATCCCCGGCCACCCGAATGTCTGGGTCGTCGGCGACATGGCCGCGGTCGACGGCGTTCCGGGTATGGCTCAGGGCGCCATCCAGGGCGGCAAGTACGCCGCCAACCTGATCAAGGCCGAGCTCAAGGGCGCGGATCCAGCCACCAGGGAGCCGTTCAAGTACTTCGACAAGGGCTCGATGGCGACGGTGTCGCGGTTCTCCGCCGTCGCCAAGGTCGGCAAGCTCGAGTTCGGAGGCTTCATCGCCTGGCTCGCGTGGTTGTTCCTGCACTTGATCTATCTGGTCGGGTTCAAGACCAAGATTTCCACGCTGCTGTCGTGGACGACCACGTTCCTGGGCCGTCATCGCAGCCAGCTCACCATCACCGAGCAACAGGCGTATGCCAGAACCAGGATCGAACAGCTCGAGGAGATCGCGGCCAGCGTCGAAGACGAAAAAGCTGCGAGCTGACCGTTACGCGGGGAGCGCCGCACCCTGCCAGGTGCCCAGCGCTCCCCCGGCGGCCAACGCCATCACGGTCATACCCGCGGGTGCTTCGAATGTGGTTGCGGGGTAACGCAGTTCGCTGACACAGGCACGTGGTGCCGCAATCGCATCATCGTTCACCGAGCCCGAACCGATCTCCACCCGGTGCCGCAGGACGGGCCGCCCGCCGGCGTCGGCACGCACCGAACCACTCCAAAAACCTTGACCCTCACCGGATCTGCCGATCTGGACGCGTTCACGCAACCGCAACGCGCCCCGGCCGCCGATCGCCGCGACCACTGCGGTCCGATGTGCGGCATCCGCGGCCACCACGGTGGGTTCGAGATCGATGTCGAGGTCACCGCACACCTCGATGTCGAGATCCGCCTGCGACGACCTGGTCGCCGCGCCGGGTAACACCAGAGTGGCCGCCGCGCTGCGCAGCTTGAGGCGTGCGCCCGGCTCGACGATCACCCGGATGCAGATGGTGTCACCGCCCAGCGGCGTGGCCGCTGCCGATACCAGGTGCACGGTGTGCTCTTCGGTACTGCGGGCGGCCAGGCCACCGCGCGCCTCGATATGCGGTAACCGGTGCGGGCGCGCGACGACCAGCAGTTCGGATCGCATCACACCGCCGCTGGTTGCGGACTCAACTGCCTGCGCACCCAGGAGAGCACCGGTGTTGCCGCGGGGTCTTCGGTCAGGCTGATCAACACGGTGGGCCGGTCGTCGCGCACCGCTCTCGCGTCGCGGCGCATCACCTCGAGGTCGGCGCCCACCATCGGCGCCAGATCGGTCTTGTTGACCACCAACAGATCTGAGAACGTCACCCCCGGGCCGCCCTTGCGCGGCACCTTGTCGCCGCCCGCCACGTCGATCACGAAGATCTGGACGTCCACCAGACCCGACGAGAACGTGGCCGTGAGGTTGTCACCGCCGGATTCGACCAGGATGAGGTCGAGTCGGTTGTCGGGGCCGCAGTGCGCCTCGATCAGGTCGTCGATCGCGTCGAGATTGGCGGTGATGTCGTCACGGATGGCGGTGTGCGGGCAGCCGCCGGTCTGGACGGCGGCGATGCGGTCATCGGGCAGCACCGCGTTGCGGCGCAGGAAATCCGCATCCTCCGTGGTGTAGATGTCGTTGGTCAGCACCGCCAGCGACAACTCGTCACGCAGCTGTCGGCACAGCGCCGCCACGAGTGCGGTCTTACCTGAACCGACCGGGCCGCCGATCCCGACGCGCAGCGGTTCGCCGGGCTGTCTGACCCGGCGGGGCCGCTCCGTGTGGGTGTGCGGTTGACCATCGATGAAATGTGGGGGCATATCTACTCCTTCAGGAGACGAACAGCGGGCGTTCGCGCTGGACATGCCGCTGCGCGAGGACATCGAGCAGCGGGTCGGACAGGTCGGCGGGCCCGGTGACGGCGTGGGCGGCGGTGTCCTCACACAGCCTCGACAGCCCGAATGTCACCGCGGCCACATCAGCTGGGTCGAGGGCGAGCAACCGCTGCGCCGCGGTGGCCGACCCCGTCATGGTCGTGTACACCAGCGACAACGCGGTATGCACCGGCGCCATCGCCGCCGTGGTTCCGACGACGCCGGCGGCCACTGCCAGGTGGGGCGCACGCCCCAAGGCCGACCAGTCCGCGGCCGGCCACACCCGCCTGGCCAATCGCAACAGCCCGCGGCCCTGGCTACGGGATGCCGCCCGCGCGGCGGGAGAGGCTGTGCGGGCGTCGGTTTCGTCATCCGCGCGGGCGACTGTCAGCACGCCTGACTGCACCGCTACCGCCATGGAGGCGGTCACCAGCCCCTGCGTGCGGATCCGCCTGCGCAGGAACGCATCCAGCGACGGCAGGTCGACGAGCAGCCCGCTGGTGACCGCCTCCTCGACGCCGCCGGAATGGACGTGTCCCCCGGTGGGCAACCGGGAGTCGGACAGGGCCAACAACGTGGTGAGGTGCGTCATCTCGGCTGCGGACACAAATGTCCTAGAACAGGAAATAGCGTTGTGCCATCGGCAGTTCGGCCGCGGGATCCTCCTGCCACACCTGCCCGTCGATGCGGACCGTGAAGGTGTCGGGGTCGACCTCGATCACCGGCGTGGCGTCGTTGAGCGGCATGTGCGCCTTGCCGACACCCCGCACGTTGCCCACCGGCACCAGCCTGCGCCGCACGTCGAGACGCTGGGCCAGGCCGTCCTCGATCGCCTGCGGCGCCACGAAATGCACCGAGGTGGCGGCCGCGGCTGCGGGCGACGCACCGAACATCGGACGTGGGAGGACGGGTTGTGGTGTCGGTATCGAGGCGTTGGCGTCACCCATCGCCGCCCAGGCGATCATGCCGCCCTTGACCACGGCGTGTGGGCGTACCCCGAAGAACTCCGGTTCCCACAGCACCAGGTCAGCCAGTTTGCCGACCTCGACCGAGCCGATCTCGGCATCCAGGCCGTGCGCCACGGCCGGGCAGATGGTGTATTTGGCGATGTAGCGGCGAACCCGAAGATTGTCGGACGCCCGAGCCCCGGACGGGTCCCCCTCCAGCGCACCGCGGCGGCGTTTCATCATATGCGCGGTCTGCCAGGTGCGCATGACCACCTCGCCGATCCGCCCCATCGCCTGGGCGTCGCTGCCGATCATCGAGATCGCGCCGATATCGTGCAGCAGGTCCTCGGCGGCGATGGTCGACGGCCGGATCCGGCTCTCGGCGAACGCGAGATCCTCGGGCACGCTGGGGTTGAGATGGTGGCAGACCATCAACATGTCGAGATGCTCGTCGAGGGTGTTGACGGTGTGCGGCCGCGTCGGATTTGTGGAACTGGGCAGCACATTGGGATGCGAGGCCACGGTGATGATGTCGGGTGCGTGCCCGCCGCCGGCACCTTCGGTGTGGTAGGCGTGGATCGAGCGGCCTTTGATCGCCGCCAGCGTGTCCTCCACGAAACCGGCCTCGTTGAGGGTGTCGGTGTGGATGTTGGCCTGGACACCCGCCGCGTCGGCCACCGTGAGACAGGCGTCGATGGCGGCCGGTGTGGTGCCCCAATCCTCGTGCAGTTTGAATCCAGCTGCCCCGCCGCGCAATTGCTCCCACATGGCTTCGCTGCTGACGGTGTTGCCCTTACCGAGCAGGGCGATGTTCAGCGGCCAGGTGTCCAGCGATTCGAGCATCCGGGCCAGGTGCCACGCGCCGGGTGTGACGGTGGTGGCCTTGCTGCCCTCGGCGGGACCGGTGCCACCGGCGATGATCGTGGTGATGCCACCGCCGAGTGCCTCCGCCATGATCTGCGGGCAGATCAGGTGGACGTGACAGTCGATGGCGCCTGCGGTGACGATTCGGCCGTTGCCCGCGATGATCTCGGTCGACGGGCCGACCACCAGATCGGGGTGGACGCCGGACATGATGTCGGGATTACCGGCCTTACCGATCGCGACGATCCGGCCGTCGCGGATACCGATGTCGGCCTTGATGATTCCCCAGTGATCGACGATCACCGCGCCGGTGATGACGGTGTCCGGGGCGCCGTCGGCGCGGGTGGCCCGTCCCTGGCCCATCGATTCGCGGAGTACCTTACCGCCGCCGAACACTGCTTCGTTGCCCGCCAGACCTGGCCCGCCGCTGCGGTCTTCGGTGATCTCGATGAGCAGATCGGTGTCGGCGAGCCGGATCCGGTCACCGGTGGTCGGGCCGAACAGTGCCGCGTAGCGGGCGCGCGTCAGTTCCGTCATCTGGCATCCAGCTTTCCGGGCGGGGTCAGACTCAGACCGTGCACCTCGCGGCAGCCCGCCAGCGGGACCAGGCTGACCCGCTGGGCGACACCGGGTTCGAACCGGATGGCGGTACCGGCCGGGATGTCGAACCGGAAACCGAGGGCCGCGGCCCGGTCGAAGGACAGCGCGGCGTTGGCCTGGGGAACATGGACGTGACTGCCGACCTGGACCGGACGATCGCCGGTGTTGACGATGTCGAGTTCGAGTCGCGTTGCGCCCGCATTGATCTCGACACCGCCGTCGCCGAAGAGAATCTCGCCGGGAATCATCGCCCCGCTGTGCTCGCCGCCCACGTCAGGCGATCGGGTGGTGGACGGTAACCAGCTTCGTACCATCGGGGAAGGTCGCTTCCACCTGGACGTCGTGCAGCATCTCGGGAATCCCCTCCATCACGTCGGCGCGGCTGAGCACCTCGCGGCCACTGACCATCAACTCCGCGACGGTCCGGCCGTCGCGGGCGCCTTCGAGCAGGTGATCGGTGATGATCGCCACTGCCTCAGGGTGGTTCAGGCGCAGACCCCGGGCCTGCCGGCGCCGCGACAGTTCGGCGGCATAGGAGATGAGCAGCCGGTCCTGCTCATGGGGCGTGAGACGCATAGCGTGCGATCCTGCCACGGTAAGCCGCAGTCGGCAGGATGGGAGAAAGCGCGGGGTTCCGCGCGGGGGTCAGTCCTGGGCTTCGAGATTCTGTAGCCGCACCTGACCGCGTGCGACGATGCGGTCCTTCTCGTCCTTGATGGTGACAAGCCAAAGTTGTTGGCGGCGGCCACGATGCAGTGGTTCGGAGACACCGTAGACAGTGCCCGAGGAGATGGCCCGCAGGAAGTCGGTGTTGTTGTTGACGCCGACGACATTGCCGCCGCCGTGCTCGGAAAGCCAGACGAACGCCGAGACACTGGCCATGCTCTCGATCACCGAGCAGTACACCCCCCCGTGCACGATGCCCATGGGCTGCAGCAGCGAGGGTTTGACGTCGAGCTGGGCCTTGGCGCCATCGGGGCCCAACTCGGTGAAGACCAGGCCCAGTTCGGTGTCGAAGGGCGCGGTGAGATCCGGGTTCACGTCCACGTTCATGTGTCTACACCAGCCCGGAAAGCGGCGAGCCCCGCGTCATGGACGCGGGGCTCGCCTTCGATGGACCGGGGGTCTCAGCAGCCCTCTGGACTCCGGCTCGGTCCGTTAGCCTTACACGCTTAGGATAGGCAAGGCTGGCCTAATTTTGCAAGCCCTTCCCTGCGATTCAAACGAGAAAAGTGTCGGCCGCGCGTGCCGGCCGAGCCGACCAGCGGCGATTGACCGCGCACGGGCAGGCCGAAACCGACCAGGGCGTCGAGAACGGCCTGCCCCCGGCGCATTCCGGTGATCTCGCTCGAGCCGGCCAGCATCGGCACCTGAGTGGCCGCGACGACGATCGCCGAACCCACGGTGTGCCACATGGTGGCGACACTGACGGCACCGCCGCTGGAGGCATGCAATCGTTCGAACAACGGCGCCAGCGAACGGTGGCATCGATGGGCGATCCACGTCGCCAGTGCGGCCTCACTCGGTAGGGTCACCGTGCCCTCGCCACCCTGGCATGGATCGTCGGGCAGGACCCGCAGCGTCGGGTCCACCACGCCGAGCCAGTCGATGGCACCCTCGGAATCGACGTGCACCCAAAGGTTTTCGAGCCCGGTATCCCAGGCTCGGCCCTCCAGGACGACGAGCGCGACGACGCGTCCGATCACCGCGTGCGCCAGCGTCGCCGCCAGCTGCTGGGCCGCCGCCGTCTTGCTGTCCATCTCCTCGGCGGCGGCATTGAACATCGCGTCGAGCCGCTCGGTCGTCACCGCGGACGTCAATGGCCACCAGCGGCGCTTCGAGACATCCGACATCACCGCCACGCCGTACACCCGCGGACACTCGGGATAGAGCACCCGCAGTCTGCGACTGGACTCGTGCAACGGCAGCAACCGCCGTATCGCCATGCCTGCGATCAACGGGTCCTCGACTAGAGCGGTCACGACACCTCCTCGTTATGCTTAGGTAAGCCTAACCATAAAAGCACGCAGCGCCAGCGCTCGGTGGCTTGTGACTGCTCTCACAGGAAGGAATTGAGCGTTATGACGTCTGTCCAGGGGGTATGGCATGACGCGACGACGCGTCCGCGAGAGTTCGGCACGGCTGGGGCGACTCTGGGTACGACGCTCGGTAGTAAACGCGAGTACTCTTTGGACATCGCTCACGGAGATGAACGGATCATGGCTAAAGCAGCGCGACTAGGGGAACTCGAACAGGCGGTCATGGACCACCTGTGGTCGGCGCCTGAGCCGCAGACGGTACGGCAGGTGCACGAAGGCCTGTGCGAACATCGCGACCTGGCCTACACCACCGTCATGACGGTGCTGCAACGGCTGGCCAAGAAGAGTCTGGTGGTGCAGCATCGCGGCGACCGCGCCCACCGCTACGCCCCAACTCACGGCCGGGACGAACTGGTGGCCGGCCTGATGGTCGACGCGCTCGACCAGGCTGCCGACCGAGGTAGCCGCCGCGCCGCGCTGGTGCATTTCGTCGAACGCGTCGGAGTCGACGAAGCCGACGCGTTGCGCCGCGCCCTCGACGAACTGGAAGCAAAACACGGGATGACGGGCTCCGCTGGCGGGCCTGGCACCGACTGAGGGACACTGTCAGCGTGTCCGCGCTGGCCTTCGCCGTCCTCGCTGTGCTGCTGGTTGGTCCCATACCGACCTTGCTGGCACGCGCGGCGTGGCCGCTGCGGGCTCCCCGCGCCGCGGTGGTGCTCTGGCAGTCGATCGCGATAGCTGCCGTCCTGTCCACGTTCAGCGCCGGTATCGCGATCGCCAGCCGCCTGCTGGTACCCGGTCCAGACGGTCGGCCCACCACCACCATCACCGGTGAGATCGACCGGCTCGGGTGGCCGTTGTGGGCGCTCTACGTCGCGGCATTCGCGGTGACACTGCTGGTTGGGGCCAGGCTGATCGTCTCCGTCATCAGGGTCGCCATCGCCACTCGCCGCCGTCGGGCTCGCCATCGCATGCTGGTCGACCTGCTCGGGGTGCCCAATTCCTCACCCGCTGCCCAGGCCTGTACCAGGGCCGGCGAGTTGCGCATCCTCGATGTCGAACAACCGCTGGCCTACTGTCTGCCCGGTGTCCGCAGCCGTGTGGTCGTCACCGAGGGCGCGCTGACCACACTGGCAGACTCCGAGGTGACCGCGATCCTCACCCATGAACGGGCGCACCTGCGCGCGCGGCACGATCTGGTGCTCGAAGCCTTCACCGCCGTGCACGCCGCCTTCCCGCGGTTCGTCCGCAGCGCCAGCGCCTTGGACGCCGTCCGACTCCTGATCGAACTGCTCGCCGACGACGCCGCGGTGCGCGCCGCGGGCCGCACTCCCCTGGCGCGCGCCCTGGTGGCATGCGCGTCGGGGCGGGCACCCTCCGGGGCGATGGCCGCCGGCGGAGCCACCACGCTGGTGCGGGTACGCCGGTTGTCCGGGCGGCCGAACAGCGTAGCGTTGGCCACTGCCGCGTACCTCAGCGCTGCCGCCGTGCTCGTGGTGCCCACCATCGCCGTTGTGGTGCCCTGGCTGACCGAGCTGCAGCGACTGCTGGCCGGTTAGCACCTGCCGCCTGTCCTGTTTCAACTAGACCCGTTGTGCTGCAATGATGTTTTGAAAGGTGTTTCATGACGACTGGTTCTGCTCAGATCGGTGTTACTGG
>CAMFLL010000285.1 GCA_945957405.1 uncultured Mycolicibacterium sp.
GATGGACGCCGACCCGGGCTGGAGCCCACTTGCGGTCGGCGAACTGGTACATGTCGATGCCGACCTGCGGATCGACCGGCGGGTGGTGCTGCCAGGCCCGCCTGTGCACCGGCTCACCCTGGCGCAGCTCACCGGCGACGCCGCCAAAGCGCAGGTGGAGCGCTGATCGTCGGGCCTCACACCCCGCCGGCGTCCTGGCCCTCGTTCCAGTACTCGGGCATCGGGTCAGGGACCGGCCGGTGCCCGGGATGCGTCGACGAGCGAGTCCGTGAACCGCTCCAGCAGCGTGGCGAAAGCAAGAGCGTCGCCGGCGGGCCAGGTCGACACCGCGTCGTCGATGGCGGCCGCGAGTTGCCCGCGCATGACGGCTACCGCGTGTTCCCCGGCCGGGGTGAGAGCCAGCTGCGTGGCCCTGGCGTCCTCGGGATCGACGGTTCGTGAAATAAGCCCCGCCGCTTCGAGTTTGGAGGCATAGCGGGTGGTGGCGGAGCGGTCGACACCGATCGTGGCGGCCAGTCGGGTCGCGGTGGTGGGGCCGGTGCGCGCCAATCCCGAGATCACCGGGTAGGTCGCGACGTCCACGCCGTCGACCTCGTCGACGAGCCGCTGGTAGAGCGTCTGGCGTGTGCTGCGGGTCAACAGCACGCCCAGCTGCGCGGCAATCCTGGATCCGGACCTGGGTGCGGGCACGACCTATCTTAGCGTGACATTTGCACGTAAATCGGCTATGGTCTGAACTGCGTGCAAATTACACACATATTGACAGGAGCTGGCCGTGACCGACCGCATCGCAATCCGCCCCGAAGACGTGCTGTCCGACGCCGAGAACACCGCGAGCGTGGGCGGTGTCACGGTCCGCAAAGGCACGGTCGCCGCATTCATCGCCAACGCCAAACTCCTCGACGACATGCCTGCGGACGATCCGCGGACCGACGTGATCGAAGCCGAACTCCGCGCGCTGGCGCCCGCGGTGCGGGCCGTCGGTCTGCTCGACGTGTTCGCGCCGAGGTCGCCGCGGATCACGGACATCCTGGCGGCTGGCACACTCGGGTGACGTGACAACAAAACGCGCACTGGTACTGGCCGGCGGCGGGCTGGCGGGTATCGCCTGGGAAACCGGTGTCCTCACGGGGATCGCCGACAAAGCCCCTGAGGCGGCCGCGGCCCTGTTGCAGTCCGACGTCGTCGTCGGCACATCGGCGGGATCGACGGTGGCGGCACAGCTCACCGGCGGGACCGGCCTCGAGGCGTTGTTCGATCGGCAGATCGGTGCGGTGGGAGCCGAACTCGACCCGGGCGTCGGCGTCGACGAGATCACCCAGCTGTTCGTCACCGCGGTGCTGACCCCGAACACCACCCTCACCCAGAAGTTGCAGCGCATCGGTGCCGTCGCCGCCGACACGGCCACCGTGCCGGAGGGCGTGCGGCGCGACGTGATCGAGAGCCGGCTGCCCACGCACGTCTGGCCCGACCGGGAGCTGCGGATCACCGCGATCGACATCGTCACGGGTGAGCTGGTGGTGTTCGACCGCCGGTCCGGCGTGCCCCTGGTCGACGCCGTCGCCGCCAGCTGCGCCGTGCCCGGTGTGTGGCCGCCGGTGACCATCGGGCACCGGCGGTACATGGACGGTGGCGTCGGCAGCTCGGTCAACATGTCCGTGGCGCGTGACTGCGACTCCGCTGTCGTGCTGGTACCGGCGGCCCAGAACGCGCCGTCACCGTTCAATGCCGGGGCAGCCGCGGAGATCGCGGCGTTCGCGGGCCGTACGTGTCAGGTTTTCGCCGACGACAACGCCGTGACCGCGTTCGGGCCCAACCCGCTCGACCCCGCATGCCGCACGCCGTCTGCGCGCGCAGGCCGCGAGCAGGGCCGGCGCGTCGCCGAGCGCGTCGCCGAGTACCTGCGGCTCTAAGAGGTTCCGGCCTCGGTGCGCGCCAGCGTGTCCAGGGCCGCGGCGGCCAGCTCCTGCCCGACGTCGATGATCTCCGCCGCGCGGTGGAACTCCAGGCTGCGGCACGCCGTCCGCGGCACCTCGATCAGCAGATCGGGCGGGTACGCGGCCATCGTGTGGCGGGCCAGCGCGGCCTGCGCGATGTCGATGGTCCGGTTCATCACCTCAAAGCTGCCGAGCCTCGGCGGTTCGGCCTCCGCGGACGCATCGATCAGTTCCGCGTCGGCGTCGTCGCCTTCGGCTCCGGCGGCGAACCGGCTCAGCACCGAACGCGCGGTGGGTGTCTCGAGCAGCGAGCGGGCCGCCGTCGTGTCCAGCAGCGACGACGTCCGGCGCCACATCCGGTTGAGCCATTCCGGCGGCGGGCGCGGCTCGTCGTCGGAACGCCGGGCCTCAGGATCGTCGCCGGCGAGGCTGATCGCGATCGTCAGGTCGGCGTTGACCGCGGCGATGGGTGCCATGGGCAGCGGATCCAGGATGCCGCCGTCGGCGAGCAGGCGTCCGTCGAGTACATGCGGTGTGATGACCCCGGGAATGGCGATCGAAGCCCGGATCGCGGCGTCGACGGGGCCACGTTGCAGCCACACCGACTTGCCGGAGATCAGGTCGGTCGACACCGCGGTGTACGGAATCGGTAGGTCCTCGATGACGACGTCGCCGAGGATGTCACGGACCGCGTCGAGGATCTTCTCCGCGCGCAGCACACCGGCGGCGGCGATCGAGGGATCCAGCAGCCGCAGCACCGCACGTTGTGTCAGTGACGTCGCCCATTCGGTGTACTCGTCGAGTTTGTCCGCCGCGTGCAGACCGCCGACCAGCGCGCCCATGGATGAGCCGGCAATACCGACGATGTCATGGCCGCGGTCACGGAGTTCGTTGATGACGCCGATGTGCGCGTAACCGCGGGCACCGCCGCTACCGAGAGCCAATGCGACCCGCATGGCTCCATTTTGGCGGGTTAGCGATCGGACCCGACCGGCAACCCTGCGTCCATGATCGGAAAACTGCGTTCAGTGGTGATGGACACGCGTGACCCGCGGGCACTGGCGGGCTTCTGGGCCGGCGTCCTCGGCGGTGATGTCGACGCCGAGGACGGCGACGACACGTGGGTGGTGCTGACCGATCCGACCGGGCGCAGGTTGGCGTTCCAGTTGTCGCCCGACCACGAACCACCCCGCTTCCCGGATACGCGCGGGTCGCAGCAGTTCCACCTGGATGTCTTCGTCGACGACGTCGACGCCGCGGAGGCCGACGTGCTCGCGCTCGGCGCGACCCGCGTGCCCGACGCCATCGGCGAAGACGACTTCAGGGTCTACCGCGATCCGGCCGGGCATCCGTTCTGCCTGGTCTACAGCGTCCTCTAACCAGCGGGCGTCCTCTGACCAGTCGGGCGTCACTCGCACTCGGCGTTGGCGGCGCCGTTGGCGGCCATGATCACGCCGGCCTGCTGGGCGGGGGTGAGTTCCGGCCATGGCGTGTCGAAAGTGCCTGGGCCCACCGCGTCGGGCGCCTGCAGCGTCTTGAGGTAGGGCTCGACAAGGCTCTTCGGGTCGCCGCCCTGGCCGTCCATCCAGATCTTGGCGGCATGGCAGGCCTGCCCGTACTGCGATTCGGTGGCATCGGAGGGCACGTCGACCTTGGTGGTGACCCCGCCGGGGGAGACCTCAACGGCATCCGGCGGTGTGGGCTCGGCAGGCAGGGGCGGCGGTTCGGAGGTCGGCGGCTGTTCAGAAGCTGAGGCGGCGGTACCGGCTTGGCTGGAAATCGCCGACTCCTTGGCAGACGAGCAGCCGACCCCCAGAAGCGCGACCAACGCCACGAGGGTCGCGGTGAACATCACGGCGGTCCTGGAGTCGCGGCACATGGCCCCAATCTATGTGAGGGCGCCGACCCGAGCCTTGACGGCCACCTTGCCGACCGCTGACAGCAGGTAGCCCAGTGCCACGAACCCGGCGGCGAGGATGACGACGTTGAATGCGACGTTGGCGGCGGTGCTGGCGCCCGGATCGAGGAAGTAGTACGGCGCTCGCCGGCCGAGGTTGTTCAGCACCACGACGGCCAGGCCGAGGTACGCCGCCGGATAGAGCAGCCAGACCAGGGGCTGCCACCATCGCACCTGGCTCTGGCTGTGCCCCACCACGATCCAGTCGGCGAGTGCCAGCGTTGGCACCACGATGTGCAGCAGGATGTTGGCCAGGGTGTACCCCATGCTGACGTCGGCCAGGAACAGGTTCCAGATCACGCCGGCCACAACGACATACAGCACGACAGCGCCGCGCAGTCCGGCCCGCTGATCGGCCCGCGGCATGAACAGGGTCCACGCGTAGTACGCGGCCGCCAGGATGTTGGCCTGATAGGTGAAGGTGATCAACCGCCACAGCACGCCGGACCGGGTCTGGGTCTCGGCGAGGGCGAGCGCGGCGACGACAGCCACGATGATGGCGATCCGCAGCGCGCGTGACTTCACTCGAATCAATGTACCCGCGTCCCGCCTGACCTGGGATTTACCAGACTCACGGTGAGGTTAATAGCGCGCGCTACCGGACAGTACCGGCGCTGTGTCAGACTGGTCGGCATGACGGAACGGATGGGTCGCCAGGAGTGTTGTCGGGCTCGCTGATCGAGCCGCGCCCACCCCACCCATCCGCATTTCAGGAGTTTCATCCGTGTCCGTCCCTGTCTTGTCCTCGCCCACCAGCACCTCCATCCCGTCGGTGTCCGGGCCCACCCGCCTGCGCCTGCCCGACCTGTTGCACGCCACCGACCTGGCGGCCGCGGAGGTGCTCGACGGTCTGTACGACCATCTGCTGCCGCCCGGCGGCATCCCCGCCGACGACCGGTGGTTCACCCGGCTCCGCGGTGACGACGAACTCGACGTCTGGCTGATCAGCTGGGCGCCGGGACACCCCACCGAACTGCACGACCACGGCGGGTCGCTCGGCGCGCTCACCCTGGTTTCGGGTGCGCTCGACGAATTCCGTTGGGACGGTGATCGTTTGCGCCGACGCCGGCTCGAGGGCGGCGACCAGGCGGCGTTTCCGTTGGGGTGGGTGCACGACGTGGTGTGGGCGCGGCCGTCGGTATCGGTCAGCAGCAATGAGCCCACGTTGAGCGTGCACGCCTATTCACCACCCCTGACCGCGATGTCGTATTACGATGTGACGCCGCGCGGCACCCTGCGGCGCGCGCGCACCGAACTCACCGATCATCCCGAAGGCAATGCATGAGTCGAGTCGACACCCTGCTCGAGGCCGCCCGGGCGCGGCTGGACCGGTTACCCGCAGATCAGCTTCCGGCGGCCCTGGAGCGCGGAGCGGTGCTGGTCGACATCCGCCCCGCCGCCCTGCGGGCCCGCGAAGGGGACGCTCCGGGAGCGTTGGTGATCGAACGCAACTATCTGGAATGGCGGTGCGATCCCACCAGCGACGCGCGCATTCCGGAGGCGAAAGACGACGACGTCGAATGGGTGGTGCTCTGCTCGGAGGGATACACCTCGAGCCTGGCCGCGGCCGCGCTGCACGACCTTGGCCTGCACAAGTCGACGGACGTCATCGGCGGTTACCAGGCGCTCCTGGCCGCGGGCATCGTCTGACCCTGCCCGCCTCGAGTGTGCTGCCCTTGTCCGGGCCTACTCGTCTGAATGCATCATCGGGCGCAGACGCTCCGTCTTCTCAGCCGTCCACCCCGGCGGCTGCAGCACCGCCGCCCAGCCGTTCACCACATCCTTGACGTAACGGTGGCCATGCCCGTCGGGTACATCGACGGCCACCGCCATATCAGCGGACACCTGCAGGAACGTCACCACCGGTATCCAGTCCATCCGCGGTGAGACGTCGTAGCCGCGGGGCTCTCGCAGCCAATCCGGTTCGCGGAACAGCAGATCCGGTGTCCACCACGCGATCGGATCCGACGCGTGCTGCAAGTACACGACACGCGGTGTGCCCCACTCGTCGGTGGGCCGGTTCAGATTGTCGGGGCGCGCCACGAACCGCGCGTTGTAGCCCTTGTCGAAGATCGGCAGCCACATCGGCGAGCCCGCATCACGGTTGATGGTGAGGTCGGTCCAGATGGTGTTGTTGAACGTCGGGCCGGAGAACAGGGCTCCGTCGGTGCGGGCCACGAGGTTGTTGAGGCTCAGGAACGGCGCCTCGCCGCCGAACGAGCCGAGGCTCTCACCGAAGACGACGAGCTTGGGCCGGTCGTTCTCGGGCATGGTGCGGATGAGTTCGTCGACGGCCTCGAACAGTTCCTGCCCGGCCTGGCGGGCGTTCTCCTTGTCCACCAGGAACGACAGCCAGCTGGGCAGGAACGAGTACTGCATGGACACGATCGCGGTGTTGCCGTTGTACATGTACTCCAGTGCCGACGCCTCGGCCTCGTTGATCCAGCCGGTGCCGGTGGTGGTGGCCACGGCGATCACGTCACGGTTCAACGCGCCTTCGCGCATCAGTTCCTCGGCCGCCAATTGCGCGGTGGCGCGGATGTTGTCGGTGGCACCCATGCCCGCGTAGGCGCGGATCGGTTCGATCGCCGGTTTCCCGTTGAACTTCGTCAGATCCTCGACGGTGGGACCGCCCGAGATGAAGATGCGGCCCTGATGGCCCAGTGACGCCCACGACACCAGCGACTCCGGCCCGCCGGAGCGCAAAGGCGTTGTCGGAGCGGACATGTCGGGGGAGTCTTCGTTGTTCACCGACTCGAAGGTGTCGTTGAGCCAATCCATGCCCGCGCGCACGACGACGCCGTTGAGCAGTGCGACCGACACCGCCAACACCAGTCCCACCGCGACGACGCCCGACACCCGCGGTGGGGCAATACGTTCAAGCTGCCGCATGATGAACAGCACGAGCCGGCGGACCAGTTGCCCGATCTCGACGAACAGGAACAGCACGATGACCCCGATGAGGGCCGCCTGCGGGTAGTTGTACCACTTGAGCCTGGGCACGCCCATGAGGTCGCGGACGTCGTCCTGCCAGATGTGGAAGAAGAACTGCATCACGATCATGCCGACGACGCCGACCACCACCAGCGTGATCCACGCCCAACCGGGTGCGCACCGGCTCGAGTCCTTGCTCCGCATGAAACGGACCAGCCAGACCACGAAAACGCCGATCATGTAGCCGATGGCGCCGGCGGCACCGCTCACCAGACCTTGGAACAGCGGCCCGCGCGGTAGCAACGACGGTGTCAGCGACAGGAATATGAACAGCAGCCCGAAGGCAGTACCGAAGAAGGTGTAGTGCCGGGTCCACCACGGCTCCCGCCGTTCGCGCACGGGCACCGACGGTGCGGTCTCCGTGACGGATTCCGCATCGGCAGTGGTGGTGTCGGCCCGCTGGCTGGAGCCCGCTTCAGTCACGCATGGAACTCTAGCGGTGCGTGAAGTTCGGAGCGCGCTTCTCGGTGAAGGCCGCCATGCCTTCGGTCTGGTCGTCTGTGGCAAACGCCGAATGGAAGAGTCGGCGCTCATAGAGCAACCCCTCGGCCAGGGTGGACTCGAAGGCGCGGTTGACGGCCTCCTTGGCCATCCGCGACGCCGAGCGCGACATCTGCGAGATGGTCGTCGCGACCGCCTTGGCCTCGGTCAGCAGGTCGGCCGCGGGCACCACGCGTGACACCAGTCCGGCGCGTTCGGCTTCCTCGGCGTCCATGTTGCGCCCGGTCAGGATCAGATCCATCGCCTTGGCCTTACCGATGGCCCGGGTCAGCCGCTGGCTACCGCCCATTCCCGGCAGCACACCGAGCTTGATCTCGGGCTGCCCGAATTTGGCGCTGTCGGCGGCGATCAGGACATCGCACATCATCGCCAGCTCGCATCCGCCGCCAAGTGCGTAGCCGCCGACGGCGGCGACGGTGGGGGTGCGCACCGCGGCGAACTCCGCCCATTTGGCGAAATAGTCGGCGCCGAACATGTCGGCGAACGACAGCCCGGCCATCTCCTTGATGTCGGCCCCGGCGGCGAACGCTTTGTCGCTGCCGGTGATGACAATCGCGCCGATACCCTCGTCCTCGTCGAATTCCTTTGCTGCAGTAGTGACTTCGTTCATCACCTGGCCGTTGAGCGCATTGAGGGCCTTGGGCCGGTTCAACGTGATGACGCCGACGCGGCCGTCACGCTCGACGATGATGGTCTCGAATTCGGTCATGGCACTCCTTTAGAACGTCAGGTCGGGGTCGGCGGGTTCGAAGTAGGCGTCGATATCTGCTTGGGTCACCTGGGCCAGCGATGCCGGCGACCACGTCGGGTTGCGGTCCTTGTCGATCACCTGGGCCCGGATGCCCTCGACGAGGTCGTGGCTGCGCGACGCCCCGCACGAGGCGCGGTACTCCTGCACCAGCGCCTCTTCGAGGGTGTCGAGATCTGCGGCGCGCCGGATCGCCTGCAGGGTGACTGCCAGCGCGATGGGGGAGCGACCGGCGATGGCGTCGGCGGCGTCGTTGGCCGGTGCGGCGTCGTGCCCGCGCAACTCGGCGACGATACCGGCGACGGTCTGTTCGGCGAAGCAGCGGTTGATCCAATGTCGTTGCGCAGCAAGGTTGCTGGCGGGCGGTTCGGCCGCGTGTCGACTCAGCGCGGTGTCGACGTCGTGATCGACGATGTCCTGGATGAACGCCGCGATCTCGTCCTGCGGGACGAAGTGGTCGGCGAAGCCGATCTCGATCGCGTCGGCGCCGTCGAATGGTGTGCCGGTGAGTGCGGCGTAGAGGCCCAGGTGCCCTGGCGCACGCGCCAGCAGATAGGTGCCGCCGACGTCGGGGATGAGACCGATACCGACCTCGGGCATCGCCATCTTGGTGGTGTCGGTGACGATGCGGACGCTGCCGTGGGTGCCTACGCCGACGCCGCCGCCCATCACGATGCCGTTCATCAGGGCGATGAAGGGTTTGGGAAACTCCGCGATCTGGGCATTGAGGCGGTATTCGTCGAACCAGAATTTGCGTGCCTCGACGCCGTCGGACCTGACGCTGTGGTAGATCGCGACGATGTCGCCGCCCGCGCACAGGCCCCGTTCGCCCGCGCCCTCGACGATCACCGCCCGCACCGCGTCGTCGGCGGCCCACGCCGTGAGAACCTCGGCCATGGCGTCGACCATGGTCTGGGTCAGCGAGTTGATGGCCTTGGGGCGGTTGAGGGTCAGCACGCCGACGCCGCCGTCGACGCGGGTCAGGATCTCATCGGTCACGTAATGCCGTCCTGTTGTCTGAGCTTCGAGCGGTATTAGTTGGATATCCTAGTATCTTGACCCCGACGGCTTTCCGGGGGGCCCGGGTAACGGTACGGTCGCAGTTGATCACGCTGGAATTTTTGTTGAATACCGGGAACTGGTGGCAGGTTCCTGTTCGTTACTCCAGTGTTCGTGTCAGACTTTCAGGTACCTCACAGGAAAGGAACCGACGGTGCGGGAAACCAGCAATCCGGTATTTCGCTCTCTGCCGACGCAGCAGGGCGGGTACGCGACATTCGGCTCAGGTGCCGCCGGCGCTGCAGCCGCGCAGGTACAGCAGGGTTATGAGCCCTATCTCGACCAGCAGCAGCGGGGCGTATCCCGGCCGCTGACCATTGATGACGTCGTCACCAAGACCGCGATCACGCTCGGCGTGCTGTCCGTGGTCGCCGTGATCTCGTACTTCCTGGTCGCGAGCAACCTCTCACTGGCCATGCCGTTCGCGCTGGTCGGTGGACTGGGTGGTTTCGTCCTGGTGATGATCGCCACGTTCGGCCGCAAGCAGGACAACCCGGCGATCGTGCTCAGCTACGCGGCGCTCGAGGGGCTGTTCCTCGGTGCGTTCTCGTTCTTGCTGGCCAACTTCGCCGTGCAGGGCGCCAACGCCGGATCGCTGATCGGCCAGGCCATCCTCGGCACCATCGGCGTGTTCTTCGGCATGCTGGTCGTCTACAAGACCGGCGCCATCCGCGTCACTCCGAAATTCACCCGGATGCTCATCGCCGCCATGATCGGCGTGGTCTTCCTGATGCTCGGCAACTTCGTCCTGGCGATGTTCAACGTCGGCGGCGGCGACGGCCTGGGCCTGCGCAGCGGCGGCACGCTGGCGATCATCTTCTCGCTGGTCTGCATCGGCCTGGCGGCGTTCAGCTTCCTGCTCG
>CAMFLL010000286.1 GCA_945957405.1 uncultured Mycolicibacterium sp.
TCGCCTTAGTCTCGTGGGCTCGGAGATGTGTATAAGAGACAGGTCTTCGGCAGTCGCACTCGCGACCGACGCAAGGATCTCATCGGTGGCGGGGTTGTGCACATCGAAGGTGCTGCCGTCGCTGGCGGCACGCCACGTTCCACCGATGAAGAGTTGTGTTGGAAGCTCTTTCGGGAGCATCGTCATCTGAGATTCCGATCGGTCAATCGTCATGATCACGTGCGACGGCGTCAGGTCTCAGCCATGACTGCAATCGATTGCATCGAAGATAGGGCGACTGCTAGCTGCTGTCAAGTCGCGGCGCGATCAGCGAACGGACATTCCATCGGTGCTCGGACTCGGATGTCTTGCCGTGGTGGTGAACTCGGGTACGGGGCGCACCATCGGCCGCTGGCGCTCTCGGTCGGGTCACCGCTCGATGATGGTGCAAACGGATGCATTCGTCATACACTGTGTCGATCGGGCCGTGCCGGGGCCGTTGCGCTCACGCCGAGGAGGCTCATGCCTGACGTCACCCTCAAGGACGTGGCGGAACGAGCCGGCGTCCATGTGGCGACTGCGTCGCGGGCGCTGGATCCCCAACGTGCCCAACTCGTGAGCGCCGAGACCAGGCAGCGCGTCGAGGTAGCGGCCGCCGACCTCGGATACCGGATCAACGTCCTTGCACGCGGATTGCGCAAGGGCAGTTCAGGAATGATCGGCGCTGTCGTGGCCGATCTCGGAAACCCTTTCCTGCCGCCCATGCTGCGCGGCCTCGAAGAGGTGTTGGCGCCCCGCGGATACATGATCGCGGTGTCAGAGACGCATGAGAACGGTGCCATGCTTCGTCGGACGTGCGAACAAATGGTCGCGCGCCGGGTCGATGGAATTGTGTTGAGCGCAGCTCACTTCGATGATGGGGACTTCATCAGCTTCTTGGAGCGATCGTTGCCTGTGGTGCTGGCAGTGCGCCGGGTCGTCGGCGGCGGGCATCACACTGTCACGCACGATGACGTGCTGGGCGCCCGGATGGTGACCGAACACCTTGTGACTCTTGGCCACCGGCAATTAGCGCAGCTGCGCGGGCCCGATGACGTGTCGTCGTTCGCCGGTCGTTCGCTGGGTTTCCGGGAGGTGGTCGCACAGCATGGCTGTGTCGAAGTCGGCGCAGCGGGCGGTGCGTCCGAACCGACCACGGCCGAGGGCAGGAGGCTGGCCGAGGGCCTGCTTGCCGGACCCGAGCAGCGGCCGACGGCCATCGTCGCCCAGAATGATCTGATGGCCGTCGGTGCGCTGGAGGCACTGTCGGCAGCTGGACTGCGCTGTCCCCGGGACATCTCGATCGTCGGCTACAACGACGCACCGCTGACGGCGCACATCGCACCACCGCTGACCACGGTCCGGCTGCCCAGTCTGGCGCTCGGTCGTCGGGCGGCGACCATGATCCTCGCGCAGCTCGACGGAACCGCCGATCCGCCCGCGACCGTGCAGCTCGAACCCGAATTGGTCGTCAGGGGATCCGCAAAACGACCGCCGCGCGGGGCGTAACCGTGCCGATGGTGCGATCCGCCACGGTCGGACCGCCCGGACGCCGCTAGGCGTCGGGCCGAAAGATTTCCGGGTGTGCGGCCAATTCGACACGGGTCCTTCGAATGTGGCCGCGGAGCGTGTTGCCGGCGTCCTCGACGTCCCGTCGCTCGATCGCGTCAAGGATGAGACGGTGTTCCGCGTTTATCGCCCACATCCTTCTCGGGCCGGACAGAACGACAAACGCCCTCCGGTAGGGCTGAGTGGTGTTCCACAGTCGAACAACGGTGGACGCCAGCGGCTCGACTGTGCAGGCTGTGTAGCTGCCGAGGTGGAATTCGCGATCGAGTTCCAGGAATCGCGTGACATCGGCCTGGGATTCGGCGTTTTCCTCGATCTGCCGCTGGAGCTCGAACAAGCGGGCAATGACGACGGGATCGAGTAGTGGAATGCTTTCCGCGAGGGCCAACGGTTCCAGTGCCTCGCGCATCCGGTACACGATGTCGACCTCGGCGGCGGTGAGAAACGGCACCCGCGCGCCCTTGTTGGCCTGGGTCTCGGTCAGCCCCTCGTTCTCGAGCATTCTGAGCGCTTCGCGCACGGGCAGCCTGCTGGTGCCGAACCGGGCGGCAACCTCCTCCTGCCGGATCCGTTCGCCCGGACGGATGGCACCGGACAGGATGGTCCGGCGCAGGTGCTCGGCGACCCGTTCGCTGGCGGCGCGCGGTTCGTCGGGATCGTCTGGGGCAGTCGAGGTCACGCCGTCCAGTCTGGCCGATCGAAGGCCTTACCGTGCGGATAGGACACGAGCTCGAACTGCATACCCCACGGCGAGAGGAAGTAGATCCAGCGTTGGCCCAAGTGGGGCCCTCTGCTTGCAGTGGGCTCCCCGAGGACGGTGACGCCCTGCGCGCGGAGGTAGTCGACGGCGCGGTCGAGGTCGTCGACATAGAGGGCGACGTGATGCCCGCCGACGTCGCTGTTGCGTGGCGGGGTCGGATTCTGATCCGGCGCTGAGTATTCGAACACCTCGAGGATGGCGGCTCCGCCGCACCGGAAAAAGTGAAGTCGAGGGGCCACGGCGCGAGCGTGCACATTGAGGTGATCACTCATCCACGTGCCTTCGTCGTCGCGCAGGGGGCCCAGAGCGTAGAGGTACTCACAGCCGAGCACGTCCACCAGAAACGTCGTCGCTTCGGCCAGGTCGGGCACGGTGAACCCGATGTGATCGAGGCGGCGAAGACCGGGCAGGCCGCCTGCCAGAGCGTGGTCCAACGGTGTGGTCATGAGCTCTCCTGGGATAGAAATGGAGCCATTACAGCCATCTGGTCGAGAATAATCGGGGATTCGACCGAAAGAAAGTCTTCTAATGGATCCATTTGATTGTTACTCTGGGCTCGACATCCAGACGCACGCTTGGAGAAGAACACCGTGAGTACGCATACCCCGCTGCAGCCCGCCTCGCCCTGGGTGCGCATTGACACGACAGCCGAGGATTGGGACGCCGCCGACCCCGAATTGTTGAAGACCATGCTTGGCCAGCTGGTTCTGATCCGCTCATTCGAGGAGTACGTGCTCGAGTTGGCGACGCAGGGCCTCATCCACGGCCCGGCGCACTCCTCGATCGGCCAGGAGGGCGGCGCCGTCGGCTCCGCGCTCGCCCTCAACACCGCCGACTCGGTCAATGGATCCCATCGCGGTCATCACCAGTTCCTGGCGAAGGCGCTCCAGCATGTCGCGCCGGACGGGATCGACCCCAACGATGAATTCTCCGGAGAGATCCGCACGGTGATGTTGCGCAGTCTTGCCGAGATCTGCGGTCTCGCACGTGGCTTCTGCCGCGGCCGGGGCGGGTCGATGCATCTGCAGTGGAGCGAGGCGGGCGCGATCGGTACCAATGCAATCGTTGGTGGTGGGGTGCCGTTGGCAGCCGGGTATGCGTGGGCCAACCGGCACAGCGGTAGTGATGCCGTTGCGGTCACCTATTTCGGCGATGGCGCGGTGAACATCGGCTCGACGCTGGAGACGATGAATCTCGCCGCGGCGTGGAAGCTGCCCCTGTGCTTCTTCATCGAGAACAACCGATATGCGGTATCGACCAACGTCGAGGAGTCCACCGGCGAACCACGGCTTTCTGCGCGCGGCCTCGGGTTCAACATCGCCAGTTGGAAAGTCGACGGAATGGACGTGCTGGCAACGCATCTCGCCATGCAGGAGGCGTGCGATCACATGCGGGCCGGTAACGGACCGACAATCATCGAAGCCGACGTCTATCGCTACTTTCATCAGAACGGCTCGTTCCCGGGCAGCGCTTTCGGTTATCGGACCAAGGATGAGGAGAGGGCCTACCGTGACCGCGATCCGATCAAGCAGCTGTGCGGGCACCTCGAGCGACGGGAAGTACTGGACGCGAACGCCATCGAGAAATTCATGGACCGCGCCAAGACGATGATGGCCGAACTGGGCGACGTGATCCTCGAGCCGGTGCCGGGCGGGAAACCGGGATCCCGTCGGATCAAAGCCGCAGAGTGGCCGGACCCGAATTTCGTCGACGTCGGGATCAGGGGCGACCTGTCCGAGTTCGACGGTGTCGTCTTCACCGACCGCGAATCCTTCGCCGGCGCCACTGGCGACGTGAAGTTCGTCGAATCAATTGCTGCCGTCCTCAATCGGCGCATGGAAGCCGATCCGTCGATCGTGATCATGGGGGAGGACATCCACCGTCTCAACGGCGGCACGAACGGTGCTACCCCGTGGTCTTTCCGAGCGGTTCGCAGATCGTACGCTCGGAACGCCGATCAGCGAGAATGCCTTCACTGGCCTCGGCGGCGGCATGGCGCTCGACGGTCGCTACAAGCCGATCGTCGAATTCATGTACGCCGACTTCATGTGGGTGGCCGCCGACCAGTTGTTCAACCAGGTCGGAAAGGCCCGCCACATGTTTGGTGGGGACAACGCGGTCCCGTTCGTTCTGCGTAGCAAGGTGGCGATGGGCACCGGCTACGGATCCCAGCACTCGATGGATCCGGCGGGGGTGTTCGCCACCCAGCCGGGCTGGCGAATCGTGGCGCCCTCGACGGCGTTCGACTATGTGGGTCTGATGAACACCGCACTGCGGTGCAATGATCCTGTCGTCGTCCTCGAACACGTCGATCTGTACAACGCCAAGAGCGACGCGCCGACCGAAGACTTCGACTATCACCTTCCGGTCGGGAAAGCGGCACTCCGGCACACCGGATCCGCAGTCACGGTCATCTCCTACCTCGCGATGACGAACTACTGCCTGCAAGCCATCACCGACGGCGGCTTCGACGCTGATCTGATCGACCTGCGATGGCTCGACCGTGCCTCACTGGACTGGGACGCCATCGAAGCCAGCGTCCGGAAGACCAACCGGGTCATCATCGCTGAGCAAGGCGCCGTCGGGACGTCCTACGGAGGCTGGCTTGCCGACGAGATACAGCGGCGGCTGTTCGACTGGCTGGACCATCCCGTCGAGCGGGTCACCGGTGGGGAGGCGTCGCCGAGTATCAGCAAGGTGCTCGAGCGGGCGGCCATCGCCCAGGCTGACGAGATCGCTGCCAAACTTGCTGAAGTCACGGAGGCCTGACCATGCCCGCTCTGCTCAAGATGCCCGGAGTGGCTGCAAACGCCACCGACGCAGTCCTCTCCGAATGGCAGGTCGCGGAGAACACCGATTTCGCCGAGGCGGACGCGATCGCCACGGTGGAGACCGATAAAGCCAATGTGGACATCGAAGCCGAATCAGCCGGCGTGATTCTGAAGTATCTGGTGGCTCCTGGCACCACCGTCGAGGTCGGGGCGCCTATCGCGCTGACGGGCGTGCCCGGGGAAACCGTCTCCGACATCAATCAGGCGCTGCGCGACCTCGGCGTGGTCACCGAAGCGGACGTCGCCGGTGCCGACGCGGCGGATTCGGCCGTCTCGGTAACCGTAGAAACGCATCGTTCCACGGAGTCCCACCTCGGCCCGAACGGCGAGCGGTTGTTCGTGACGCCATTGGTGCGTCGGCTGGCTCGTGAGGCGGGTATCGATCTGTCCCAGGTGGTGGGTTCGGGGCCAAACGGCCGAATTGTCAAGCGGGACATCGCCGATATTGCCACAGCACCCAAGCGCCCCAATGCTCCGATACCCGACGCGGAGATCCCAGCACCCCGTCCTGATTCGCCGCCCGCCACGGGTACCGGTTTCACAGATATCCCGCACTCGCGGATGCGTAAGGCGATCGCCTCACGGCTGGCGGCCAGTAAGCAGAGTGCACCACACTTCTACGTACGCGGCAGTGCGCGGGTCGACAACCTGCTTACACTGCGCCGGGAGCTCAACGCGACCGATGACGTCAAGATCTCCGTCAACGATCTGATCGTGAAGGCCGCCGCGCGGGCGCTCGTCCAAGTGCCTGCGATGAACGTCATCTGGCTCGACGACGCGGTGCGCCAGTTCGACACCGTCGATGTCGCGGTGGCCGTGGCATCCGACCGCGGCCTGATGACCCCGGTGGTTCGTGATGTCGGCCGCCGCGGCGTCGCTGCCATCGCCGCCGATACGCGTGATCTGGCGGAGCGGGCTCGCGACGGCAAGCTCAGGCAAGAAGAGCTCGAGGGTGGCGCGCTGAGCGTCTCCAATCTGGGAATGTTTGGTACGGAGGAGTTCTCGGCCATCATCAACCCGCCGCAGGCGGCGATCCTGGCCGTCGGCGCGGCGCGGCAGGAGGCGGTGGTCACTGACGGTGAGCTCGCAGTCGCGACCGTCTTGCGGGTCACGCTATCGGTCGACCACCGCCCGGTGGACGGCGCGGTCGCCGCCGAATGGATGGCGGTGTTCGTCAACGTGCTGCAGAATCCGCTGCAGATCCTGAAATGAGATCCCGCCGACGCGACTATTGGTGAGATCCGCCCAGCAGGGACTCGACAGTGGACACCACCTGGGCGACAACGTTTTCGGCGGCGGCATCCGCACCGAGCCGACGTGCGTTGTCGCGAAGCTGTGGGTCGTCGAGCGCAGTGAGCCGGGCCGCCCAGAACGGGCCGTCACCATGGGCCGCAAGGCGATGGTGGGGACGCCGGCGCGTAGTCCGGGCGCAGCTGTTCCCGCGCCGCAGTGATGCGCCACGGCCGCGACGCGGGGGAACAGCCACTGGTGTGGGGTGTCACCGATGGTCATCATGATGCCGAATCCGATGAATACCGGCGCGGCGTCATCGCACAGGAGACAGTAGGACGATGTCGGCCGGTTCGTCGGCACCCAATGCCTTCAACGGCAGATCAGTTGATCAGTAAGCGGAAGCCACGGCGATCCGCCCGTGGGTCACCTGATTCAAGCGTTGGTGCCGCCGTCGATCAGCAGGCCGGCGCCCGTGATGGAGCCTGCTTCGGGACCTGCCACAAAAGCGACCAAGGCCGCGACGTCGTCTGCCTTGCCGTACTTCGGGATCGCCATTCGTTCGCGCTGCGCATCGGCGTGTGCACCTGCGGCCGGGTTCATATCGGTGTCAGTGGAACCTGGGTGCACGATGTTGACGGTGATGCCGCGTGGCCCCAGATCGCGGGCCAGGCCTTGTGTCCATCCGATCAGGGCTGCCTTGCTCGCCGAGTACAGGCTCATGCCGGGAAAAGGGACGTGGCTGGCCAGGTTGCTACCGGTCGAAATGATCCTGCCGCCGTCGGAAATGTGCGGTAGTGCGGCCAGCGTGGTGAGCATGACGCCGCGGATGTTGATGTCCAAGGTGGCATCGATGTCGTCGATGGTGAGCTCGTCGATGGGCCCGGCGCGAAAGATGCCGGCGTTGTTGACGACGATGTCCAATCCGCCCAATGCATCCGCGGCGGTATCCACCGCCTTCGTGATGGACCCAGGATCGGCCGCGGACATCTGCACCGCGACAGCCCGGCCACCCGCGGCGACGATGTCGCCGACGAGGGCGTTCGCCGCGTCCGCCGAGTTCTCGTATGACAAGGCCACCGCGGCGCCCTCGGCGCTGAGGCGTCGCGCGACAGCGGCACCGATACCCCGGCTGCCACCAGTGACCAGCGCTCGTTTCCCGTCAAGCGTTCCCATGGGGCCCTTTCCTCGAGCGCAATCTCGTCGCAATCTGTAATAGTCATTACAAAATGTAGTCGCGCGGCTGTCGGGCCGTCAAGGCCAGTGGCCACACCGGAGATCAGCGGGCCGGATGCCGTCGCCAAAACCTCCTGCAGCGACGGGTATTCGGCATCGGACTACGACGTGGCGCCGACGCCGGAGACGACGCGTGACACGCTGTCGTTCTGCACGGAGCGCAGCAACGTGGCTGCATTCTCGTGGCGGATCGCGGCACGCTGTACCTCATCGAGGTCGATCAAGCCGTCGACGGTGTTGCCCGGAGTCGCATCGCCCATGGCAAAAGGGTCGTCGGTACCGACCACCACTCGGTCGTGGCCCACGGTCTGTAGCAGATAGGTCAGGGCGCTCGTGTCGTGCACAACGGTGTCGTAGTACAACCGTCGCAGCTGGTCTCGTGGAGCTGTTCTGGTTGTGGCGCCGAACCTACCGCCGTACTGGGTGAAACCATGCTGTATGCGGCCGAATTGGTAGGGCAGAAAGCCGCCGCCGTGAACCAGGACGACCTTGAGTGACGGGTAGCGGTCCAGCACACCGGACAGGATCAGCGCGGCGGCGGCCGCTGTGCTCTCGGCAGGATTGGCGACGAAATTGCCAATGAAGTACGGCAGATCAGACGTCGTGGATGCCTCGGGGTGGATCAGGATGATCGCACCCAGCCGTTCGGCCTCTGCCCACAACGGCTCCAGTGCTTGGTCGGCGACCAGTCGTGCCGGGACTTCGACGCCGGCGAAACCCAGCTCGAGCACCATGCGCCTCAGTTCGTCGATGCAGCCGTGAACATCACCCAGCGGCAACGTACCCAGACCGAGGAATCGCGTCGGGTGTGCGGAGATACTCTCGGCCAGAGCATCGTTGAAGAATTGCGCGTAGGCGGATCCGGCGTGCACCGCTTGGTGGGCACCGATATCGATGAAGCCCGAGAGCAGCTGTACTGCGACACCAGCTGCGTTCATTCGGGCCACACGTGCGTCGAGGTCAACCAGAAGGGGTTCGATGGGCGCAGTGGTAGCGCCGCCGTCGAAAGCCCACCGCGGGCCACCCGGCCCCGGTGTGGCGGTGATCCCGAAGCTGTCATCTCCAGCATTGATGCGGTCGAAGACCTGCAGGGGTACGCAATGTGCGTGGACGTCGATGATGTCGGTGTTGGTCATCTCCTACCTTTCAGTGACTCTTTTCGATGACTCGAAATGACCCGAACAGTTGCCGGCGATACGGCCGCGGTGACAGCGGTCGACCCGATGGCGAACGGCGCTGCAGAATGTTCAGTATAGATTAACAAGGTGATGTGAAAGAAGCCAATAACCGTAGTAAGCTTCAGGAGTCAGTGTTCAGTGGAACTTCAACAGAGGTTGTGCGTTCTGCCCTTGCGGCGGCAGGTGGTGGCTGAGCGAAGGAGTGTCATGGTCGGCGACGGGGAACTGGGTACGCGTCTGCGACAGGCGCGGCAGGAGCGCGGGTTCAGTCTCCGGTCCGTCGCGTCAGAGGCCGGGATCTCGGCGAGCCTGCTCTCACAGGTGGAGAACGGTAAGACGCAGCCCTCGGTGAGCACGCTGTACGCGATCGTCAGCTACCTGGACATCTCGATCGACCAACTCCTTGGCAACGTACCTCAAGAGGTGCCTGATACCACGATCGCGGTGCATTCTGCGCATCCTGTGCAGAGTCACGCGGACGCACCGACGATCGAGATGCAGAACGGCGTGACGTGGGAGCGGATGGCTGTCGGCAATTTCACCGATGTCGACCCGCTGCACACGATTTATGCCCCTGGCGGTTCGAGTTCGGCCGACGGGCGCTACATGCGCCACGCCGGCACCGAATACGGGTACATCATCGAAGGCGACCTGACGCTCAAGCTCGAGTTCGACAGCTATTCGTTACACCCTGGCGACTCGCTGTGCTTCGACTCGAATCGCCCACACCTCTATGTCAACGAGTCAGGTGCGATGGTGCGGGGTCTGTGGTTCGTCGTCGACCGTCACTACGCTGACGATCTTTCGGAAATTCGTGCCATACCGAGCATCCCGGCTGCCGTCGATGCACGCAGGACGCGGGGGAGAGGCGCCGGAAGTTAGCGCAACGCGCTCGTGGCGCCGTTGATTGCCTCCTTGATCATTCGGCGATCCGCCGTTCCCTTGGCCAGTACGTGTAAGCCGTCGAGGACCGCGACCATCAGGCTGGCAAGTGCTTCGGGGTTCGTGTCCTCGCCGAGTTCCCCGGCGGCTTTCGCAGCGACAAACGCATCGCGGAAGACGCGACGCGCGGCCCTGATGGAGGCCGAGACGATCTTGCGTATCTCGCGATCGTCGGGCGCCAACTCGATGGCCGCGTTCACTGCGAAGCACCCGCGTTCTCGGTCGGCGCGCATGTCCGCTTCGACTGCGTGCCACAACACGGCCGCCACCT
>CAMFLL010000287.1 GCA_945957405.1 uncultured Mycolicibacterium sp.
CCGCCCTGGTCGACGCCGGCGTCAACATCGCCGGCATCGGCCGCATCCTCGACCTAGAAGACGACAACACCGCCCTGCGCGCGACGCGTGAGCCCAACGATGACTAGACATCGCGCGCCCGGGAGATGAACCCTCTTCGCGAGCACGGGCGCTTCGAGCGCTAACTCGTGTCGACATGGCGTCGCTGACGACCGAATTAGTAAGCGCTCGTACGATTTTCGGAGCATCCGCGTGGCCATTGCGCGACGACTTCGCCGGCGTCATGGCGCATCTGTACATGCCGGTATCCCTGTTGCTCTGCAGCGTGGATCAGTTCGTCGAACAGGTCCGCTGCCGCGTCAAATGACATCGCCCTTCTCTGCGTGATCCGCTCCCAGCTGCCGCGGGCCTGCACGATCAGCACGATAAATTTGGCGCCGTCCCAGTCGGCAAAACCTTTGGCCATCAATCCCCCCTAGTCTGATGGTCACATCTTTCCAACAGGGAGTGTGCTCGATTGGCGCAGATTCGCGCTCCGACTCACGCTGCTCCGCGACAACCAGCAATGTTGCGCGCACCGATACTGACGTTGAACCGAGCATGCCAAAAACCGGGTGGCGGCGCTCTTTGTTCACCCACGGCCGTCGGTCGAGGCTACCGGTTGCCCCCGCTCGCCTTGCTCTGTTGCTCCCACTGCAGTCGGGCGGCACGCACAATCCTGCCAGCCGTCGAGTATGCGGGCTTATCCAAATCCTCGCGATTAATAGGCAGGCCAGCAGCACGTCGAAGCACCATCATCGCCAGCCCACTCTGCGTTTGGTACGGGACAATTAACAGGTTCACACTTCCGAGCCGACCTGTGACCGTCATGATGTGCTGCGGTTTGTGCTGCCAACCGAACCAATTCAAGTCCGGCGGCCGTTCCAGAGAAGGCCAATTGACGGAAATCGCAGTGATGTCATCAAGAACCGGTGTCAAAGCCTTCACAAGCTGAGGCAGCTCGAGAGTCATGCGATCTACACGGGGCCACCAGGCGCCATCGATACCGTCGCCCCGCGAGTCCGACAGGCACAGCCGCACAGGCTCATTAGCGTTTCTCCCCTTGGCGGCGTCTGGGTGCACGAGATCAGTCCTAGCGGTCAAGCTCGACCGCCCCGCGGGCGCGAGACGACGAAGCGCACAACCGTCTCCGGCGCGTTGTCCGCACCCCGAAATGAATCCGACCACCTGCTGGCAACGAAAGGCTCGACTCGAACGCTACTCTCCGAACAAGTTAGGTGCCCTCCGATGCGGATACAAAGCCCCGCGACGCCACGTCGGTCGGGCGTTCGCCAGCAGCGCGAGCGAGGGGCACGCCAGGGAAACTGTCCGACACCCCGTTCGTCACCATGCGGGCCCGCGACAACCTACTGGCGTACGCGTCCGCACTGCGAACCCCGACTACTCGGATGGTCTTGCGTCGATTCACATCAGTACCTGGCCTATGGTCTATCAATCCCGATGCCGCAGAACCGCCACGGTACTGCGGACGGCAGCTACCAAATCACAGGGACCGGTGCTGCGGCATCGCCACCGTCTACGCGGTCGTCATCGGCAAGGTCCTGCCCGCGGCGCAGCGCCGAGCCCGCCTCCGAGCCCTCGACCAATTGGCTTCACGCGACCCCGGCGACGAGAACAAGCGGTGTGAGCATCATTGACCCACGCCGCTCCGAGGCCAGCGTCGGGTTATCGCCCTCATGCGCCGACGTTGAGTCGAAGGCCGTTGACCAAGGCGGGGTCCGGCGTAGCGTGTTGATCGCCGGGTTCGAGCCGTCGTCAAGGGGTTACATGAGGGTGCATCACGCTGTTGCCGTTCGGGGGTTTCGGAGGTCGCTGCGACCGGGAACTTTGCATTTCGGTCCCGTGCGGCGTTGTCGGGTCGGTATGGATCGCGACATCGTCGTGACGCGGCAACACTGACGGGGCACCATTGTGGATGGTCAGCCGAACATTGTGTTCTTCCACGACGACAACCTTGGGTTCGGTGAACTGAGTTGTTCTTCGGGCGGTCCATTTCGCGGCACCCACACCACGCGCATCGACCGATTCGCCGACGAGGGCATCCGATTGACGAACTATTGCCCGGAATCCCAATGCACTCCGACACGTTCGGCATTGTTGACTGGGCGGCACGCGATCAGGTCAGGCACGCACACCGTGCCGGTGGGGCGCGACGGTGACTGGGGCCTGGTCGGGTGGGAGCGCACCCTCGGCGATGTGCTGTCTGCGGCTGGTTACGACTGCGCGGCGTACGGGAAGTGGCATGTGGGGGAAGGGGCGGAACGCTGGCCCACCGACAAGGGCTTCGAGCAGTGGTACGGGCCACCTCGCACCTACGACGAAGCGCTGTGGCCGACCGATCCGTGCTATGACCCGGACCGCGACAAGGTGAGCCGGATGGTCGAGATGCGGCGCGGCGACACCGAGGCGGCCGAGGGCCCACAACTGACGATGGATGTTCGTCGAGACTGCGATGTCGAATATTTGCGCCGGGCAAAGGATTTCATCGATCAGTCCGCCAGCAACGATGTGCCGTTCTTTGTGTACTTCAACCACTCGATGCTGCACTTCCCGGTGCTGGCCCGAACGCGATTCCAGGGATGCACAGGCCAGGGCGAGTGGGCCGATAGCCTGCTGGAACTAGATACCGACTTCGGTGACTTGCTCGACTTCCTCGACGAACGCGGGTTGAGCGACAACACTGTGGTCGTCTTCGCTGGCGACAACGGACCTGAAGACCTATTGCCGTGGCGCGGTTCGTCGGGATATTGGCGCGGGTCCTACTTCACCGGCGGCGAAGGCAATCTGCGCACGCCATGCATCGTGCGCCTGCCTGGCCGCGTTCCCCCGGGCATAGTGAGTAACGACATCATGCACGTGACTGACTGGTTCACCACCTTGGTGCATGTCGCTGGCGCGCAGCATCGACCTATTCTCTCGACGTAGTGTGCGTCGTCAGCAAGGGGTTCGCCCCACGGAGGAACCCCCTGGGCCATTCTTGGCCCAAGGGCACTTGATGGCCCGGGATGTGACAATTGCCTTCTACGGCGCCAAAAGGTGCAAGCAAGTGGGCCGCGAACGCAGCTCGCGCTACACTCACTGGCGCAACTGGTTTTGCTGCGCAGGGCCGACCGGCCCGGCGTAGCACCGAGTGTCGCAGGCTTGCACAGCTGTGGCACAAGAGGGAACCTGGTGAGAATCCGGGACTGTCCCGCAGCGGTATGCAGGAACGACCGCCGTCATCAGCACTGGTCACGCGAGAAATGTGACTGGGAAGCGACGGCTATTAGGAGCATCGGAAACGGTGCGTGCCTGCGAGTCCGAAGACCTGCCAGCTGTGCCGGGCGCGCCGCGTCCGGCGGCGCATCGCCTCGTGGAATGGGCGTATGGCCGCGAGCGGTTCACTGTGGGCGGTTGGCGCCGGCGGTGGCCGATCCGGCTGCATGTCCGCGGGCGATGATCCATCTGTCGCACATGCAAGGACACCCGTGACATCTCAACCCTTCACCGCCACCATCCTCGGTTCGCCTCGTATCGGACCTCGTCGTGAACTCAAGCGTGCGATCGAAAGCTACTGGGCCGGAAAGACTTCCCGGTCCGAGCTCGACTCGGTCGCCGCAGGTTTGCGGCGCGACACCGTGTCGGCACTCTCAGCGGCCGGTCTCGACTCGGTGCCGGTGAACACCTTCTCCTACTACGACCAGGTGCTCGACACCGCGGTGCTGCTCGGCGCGCTGCCGACGCGGGTCGCCGCCGTCGACGACGACCTGGACAGGTACTTCGCGGCCGCCCGCGGAACCGATCAGATCCAGCCGCTGGAGATGACGAAGTGGTTCGACACCAACTACCACTACATCGTCCCCGAGATCGGGCCGCAGACCCAGTTCGCGTTGAACCCGCAGAAGGTGCTCGCCGAACTGGACGAAGCCACCCAGCTCGGTGTCAGCGCACGCCCGGTCATCATCGGCCCGCTGACCTTCCTCGCGTTGAGCAAGGCCGTCGACGGAGCCGCCGAACCGATCACGCGCCTCGATGACCTCATCCCGCTCTACGCCGATCTGCTGGGAGTACTGGCCGATGCCGGTGCGACGTGGGTGCAGCTCGACGAGCCGGTCCTAGTCACCGACATCCTCGACAACGGCGCTGAGCTGGCTGCCGCGACGTACGGAGCCCTGGGGAGCCTGCAGAACCGGCCGGCGATCTTCGTCGCGACCTATTTCGGTGAGCTCAACGGTGCGCTGCCGGCGTTGGCGCGCACTCCCGTCGAAGCCATCGGTGTCGACCTCGTGGCCGGCACCGGCCGGGCCGTGGCCGCCGCGCCGGAGCTCGCGGCGAAAACCGTGGTAGCGGGAATCGTCGATGGACGCAACATCTGGCGGACCGACCTGCAGGCCGCGTTGGGCAAACTGGCGACGCTGATGGGGCCGGCGGGTCATGTTGCCGTGTCGACGTCCTGCTCGACGCTGCATGTGCCCTACACCCTCGACGCCGAGTCCGATATCGATGCGGCGCTGCGCAGTTGGCTGGCATTCGGTTCCGAGAAGACCACCGAGGTGGTCGCGCTGGCCCGGGGACTGCGCGAAGGGCGCGACGCCATCGCCGATGAGATCGCGGACTCCAACGCCGCCATCGACTCCCGGCGTTCTGATCCGCGGCTCAACATTGGCGACGTGCGTGCGCGGATCTCGTCGATCACCGCCGCGGGCACCGAACGTGGACCGGCCGAGGACCGGCGGGCGGCCCAGGCCGACCGGCTGCACCTGCCGCCGCTGCCGACGACGACCATCGGGTCGTATCCGCAGACCGTGAGCATCCGTAAGGCGCGTCAGGCACTGCGCTCCGGCGCTATCGACGAGGTCGAGTACGCGCACGACATGCGGGCCGAGATTGCCGCGGTGATCGCGTTGCAGGAAGAGCTCGGCCTCGACGTGCTGGTGCACGGTGAGCCGGAACGCAACGACATGGTGCAGTATTTCGCCGAACAGCTCGACGGGTTCTTCGCCACTGACGACGGGTGGGTGCAGTCCTATGGCACCCGCTGCGTGCGCCCGCCGATCCTCTACGGCGACGTGCACCGGCCGAAGCCGATGACCGTCGAGTGGGCCACCTATGCCCAGTCGTTGACCCACAAGCCGGTCAAAGGCATGCTGACCGGCCCGGTGACCATCCTGGCGTGGTCGTTCGTGCGTGACGATCAACCCCTGGCCGACACTGCCAATCAGATCGCCCTGGCGATCCGCGACGAGACGGTGGATCTGCAGGCCGCCGGTATCGCCATCATCCAGGTCGACGAGCCGGCGCTGCGCGAACTGCTTCCGCTGCGATCCAAGGACAAGGACGATTATCTGGCCTGGGCCGTGGGGGCGTTTCGGTTGGCGACGTCGGGGGTGTCCGATGCCACGCAGATCCACACCCACCTGTGCTACTCGGAATTCGGCGAAGTGATCGGTGCCATCGCCGATCTGGACGCCGACGTCACCTCTATCGAGGCGGCCCGGTCCCGCATGGAGGTCCTCGACGATCTGAACGCCGTCGGATTCGGCAACAGCGTCGGGCCCGGTATGTACGACATTCATTCCCCGCGGGTGCCGGCTACTTCAGAGATCGCCGAGTCGTTGCGCGCCGCATTGAAAGCTGTTCCTGCCGAACGACTGTGGGTCAATCCGGATTGCGGGTTGAAAACCCGCCGGACGGATGAGGTGACCGCGGCCCTGCGCAATCTGGTCGACGCGACCGCCCAGGTGCGCTCGGAGAGCTGACCGAACCGCCTGGGTGGCCGTGGCATCGGCCATCCAGGCGCCCACCTGGCGTCGCGCCCACCGATGCGTTGTCGCTGTATGACGACGTGATCGCGATCGTCGATTTCCTACAGGACTTCGCCCGCAGATCAGAACACCGGCCCGAGATCCTACTGTCGTTCGGTTTCGTACCCACGATGGAAAGCGATGTCGGACTGATCAATTGGCTGATCCAGGACCCCGGCAACGCGGCTGTCGCGGCGGAACAGAAGTTCGTGAGGAAGCTGGCGGACAGCGAGCCGACCAAACGTCGACGACTCTCGGTTGACCTGTACAAGCGCGTCATCGACGGTGTGGCAGATCTCGGCTTCCCGCTGAGCATCCATCTGGAAGCAACATACGGTGTCAACAGAGCAGCGTTCGAGACGTTCGCGGAGATGCTGACGTACTGGTCGCCGCTGACGGGGGAGCAGACGTTGCCGGGGTATGAGTCAGACACTCGGCCATGCGGACCGCCGTGTTGAACTGAGACGCGGAATCCCGGAAAGGTGTAGCGCTATCTCTTCCGATTGTATTCCGTTGCAGCGCAGGTCATTACGTGGGTAACCGGCGGCTTGTGCTTCGTGTCACTCGCGCCCCGGATCGTGCGTCCGGAGGATGTGTCTGCAGCCACGAACGCCTGGTGACCGGTGACTGTGCGCGCCCCGCTCAAATGTCCTCGGTGAGTTCGAGCGTGAATTTTGCCACGCCCTGCAGGATGGTTTACATGTCCGAACCCCGATAGTTGCTCCAACTCCACTAGCAACATCGCGCTCAAGTTGATGAATCCCACGGCAAGTTTCATCGAACCGTCTGGTTCCTCGGCGGCGAGGCGGCGACCCTCTTCGCGGCGAAGTGGGAGTTCCCAGCGCCGGAGACCCATGCGGTCATCACGTCGATGGTGCGGCGGGTCCACTCGGCCTTCTCGTTGCTCATCAGACGGGTGACAGTCGGCGGGGCGCGATGACTGCTCGACGACTCACCGCAGCGGTTGACGGCACCATGGGTGAACTACGCCCGGGGATTTCGCGTCCCCACAAGTGGGACAAAGTGATGGGATTCGGCCACCGGGTCTATAAGAACGGTGACTCCCGTGTGCCCACCATGAAAGCCGCCCCGGCCCACGTCGCTGCCGCCCACGGCGGACAGCGATGGAACCGATGTCTATGACGCGCTGGAACGGGCAATGCTCGCCACCACCGGCATCAAACCCAACCTCGACTTCTTGACCTTGCCGGCCTATCACCTCATGGGTTTCGACAACCCCAGCTTCACACCGCTGTTCGTGATGAGCCGAATCACGGGCTGGACCGCCCACATCATGGAACAGGCCGCCTCCAACGCTTTAATTCGGCCGCTCAGCGAATACACAGACAAACCGCAAGGGGTGTTGATGAATCCCGGCGCCTGATTCTGCGTCTAAGTCGTTGCACACCAGTCGATCTGCTACTGCTGACCGGATACACGGGCGACCTCATCCTGCCAATTCGCTGGGAACATACATTTTTATCTGGACAGATAAACACATGGGCTCATACGCTTCCGCTCGGCACACCTCCGGCACCTGCCGCGGTAGTGGTCTAAATGCGGAGGCACATGTGATGACGACGAAACCTGCAAGCGGGCACGTCAAGGGGCTGGCCCAGTTCCGCCGGAGCTTGTCGCGCGCCGACAGGATGTCCCTGGCCGGCATGTACGGATTCATCATCCTGTTGCATCTCGTCGGGTTCATCGTGCTGTTCGCCTTCGTAGCGCCCAACAACTACCATCTCGGCGGCGACCACCCGGTGTTCACGATCGGTGTCGGGATCCTCGCCTACACCTTGGGTCTTCGGCACGCATTCGACGCCGATCACATTGCCGCCGTGGACAACACGACGCGCAAGTTGATCGCCGACAACGCCGAATCCGGCAACGCCAAGAAACCGCTGTCGGTCGGCTTCTGGTTCTCGCTGGGCCACTCGACCATCGTGTTCACGCTGTCTCTGCTGCTTGCATTGGGATTGCGAACGCTGGTGGGCCCCGTCGAAGACGAAGACTCGACCTTGCACACCATCACGGGCATGATCGGCCCTTCGGTCTCCGGCGTTTTCCTCTGGATCATCGGCATTCTCAACCTCGTTGCGCTGCTGGGGATCATCAAGGTGTACCGCGAAATGCGGCAGGGTCGCTACGACGAGGCCGCCCTGGAACGTCATCTCGACTCGCGCGGCTTCATGAATCGTTTCCTGGGCGGGCTCACCAAGTCGGTGACCAAGCCGTGGCACATCTATCCAATAGGCGTCCTTTTCGGCCTCGGGTTCGACACCGCCACCGAGGTCGGACTACTGGTTCTGGCCGGCGGAGCAGCCGCCTTCAACTTGCCGTTCTACGCGATCTTGGTGCTGCCCATACTGTTCGCCGCTGGAATGTGCCTGATGGACACCACCGACGGCGTCTTCATGAATTACGCGTATGGCTGGGCGTTCGCCAAGCCGGTCCGCAAGATCTTCTACAACATGACGATCACCTCGATCTCCGTGGCTGTCGCTCTGATCATCGGGACCATCGAGCTGATCGGTGTCCTCGCTGACCGGCTCAGCATCGACTCCGGGCCGCTCGCCGCGATCGCCGGCATCAATCTCGACTTCGTCGGCTATGCGATCGTCGTGCTGTTTGTCGTCTCGTGGTTGATCGCCCTCGCGGTCTGGAAGTTCGGCAACATCGAAGAGCGGTGGTCTCGCAACTTTGCTGACTGATTCGCCCTACCGACACCGATCTCACGTCCCGCCCGATCGGGTAGGTGTACTGCGGCCAAACCAGCCAGACATCTGAACATCTGAACAGGTGGGGTTGCATAGTTGCGCTCGACGCGGGAAGCTGTTGTGCGTGATGCCTTTCTGCCGCCAGGGAGTTGGACGATGATCGACGTATTGCATCTAGCGCGCAAGGCCAACAATCCCGCGACGCACGACCAAGCGGGGCGCCAGGATCGGAGCGCGGTCGAAAAGGTGCAGATCAGCGACCATGACAAGACCCTGCTGCGATTCGTCGCACCGGGACTGTCCAACACTCAAATGGCAATCAAAATGGGCATACCCGAGTCGACCGTGCGATCCCGCATGCGCCGGTTGCTGAGCAAGGTCGACGTGTCGACGCGGGCTCAGGCGGTATACGTCGCCGCCAGACAGGGATGGACATAGGGTTATCGGACCCTCTATTCATGTGTCAACGTGAACGGCTGGCCGAGGCTTGTTATGTCGCCAGTTCTTCAAAATCAAGGAGGGGCAACGTGATCGAGCGCGAGCCCACGCCAGAACAACGACTCGGTGACGTTGCCGCCATCCTGCTGGCGCGACTCGAACGTCGACGGACCGAATTCTTCGACACGGGCGCGTCGCTGGCCCTGCTCGCTCAGCACAGTGGCAACACCGAACTTGCCGAAGCGGCCGAGGCGGCGCGCGCGCTTGCGCGCCACGGGCTTGCCGAGCGGGTGCGCGATGTCGCCTCGACACTGCCCCTTCGGGGGCTCGAATTCGGTGAGGGAGCGACCTCCGGGAGCTGAGGCTACTCGAGCCTGTTCACGCCCACCGTGATTCATAGCCGCACGACCCGGCAGTCGCCGTTTCATCGTGTAGTTAATTCTGCGGCGATGGAGTGCAGCAGAGCAGCTTCCACCATTCCCAACGACGCTGCGCTGCAGCGAGTTCAATTGATCTGGTGCGCTTGCGTTTTGGTCCATGGCGAGTCGGCCGCGCTGTCGACTACTACCCAAGTCGGGTGATCAACGATTGCTGCATCGGTCTCCGCACGGCCGACTCACAGTCCACGCTAGCACAACAGATGAACACCTGAACAGGTAGACAGCTCAGTATCGGCCGCCATATGCTGCGGATGGGTTCTCACGGATCTCGACTAAGCCCGTTCTCCCAGGCTTTGCGATATCTGACGCAACCCCAAGACAACTGAAGATCAGAAAGGAACCTCATGGCTGAGTACATGCTGCCCGAGTTGGATTACGACTACGGAGCCCTAGAACCCCATATCTCAGGCCAGATCAACGAGATCCACCACAGCAAGCATCACGCCACATACGTCAAAGGGGTCAACGCAGCGGTCGAGCAACTGGCCGATGCTCGTGCCACGGATGATCACGCTGCCATCTTCCTGCATGAGAAGAATCTTGCGTTCCATCTCGGTGGCCACGTGAACCACTCGATCTGGCGGAAGAACCTGTCGCCGGAC
>CAMFLL010000288.1 GCA_945957405.1 uncultured Mycolicibacterium sp.
ATGGGTGAGTCACCCGACGTCCGGTACAGGGTCTGCTTGATCGCCAGCACATTCGGGTCGGCGGCGGCCTGCTCGATGAAACGTTGCACGGTGGTCGAGAACGAGTCGTACGGATGGTGGACCAGCACGTCACCGTCGCGCAGTGTCGAGAAGATGCTCTTCGGTGTCTCGCGTTCGCCGAACGCCGGTGGGGTCGCGGGCACGAATGTCGGGTCCTTCAAGCCAGGCCGGTCGACACCGTAGACCTGCCAGAGCGACGACAGGTCCAGCAGCCCAGGTACCTCGATGACGTCGCCGGGATCGACGTCGAGTTCGCGCAGCAGCAACTCGAGCATGTTCTCGGTCATGTCGTCGGCCACCTCGAGGCGCACCGGCGACCCGAACCGCCGTCGCGCGAGTTCGCGTTCGAGTGCCTGCAGCAGGTCCTCGTCGCGATCCTCTTCGACCTCGAAATCGGCGTTGCGGGTGATCCGGAACGCGTGGTGCTCCACGATGTCGAGCCCGGGAAAGAGCACCGTCAGGAATGCCGCGATCAATTCTTCCATCGGCAGGAAGCGGTAGCCGCGTTTACCGGTCGCTGTTTCCTCGCCGGGCAGTTCGACGAACCGGTCGACATTGTCGGGCACCTTGATACGGGCGAAATGGGTGGTGCCGTCGTCAGGTTGGCGAACCGTGATCGCCAGGTTGAGGCTCAACCCGCTCACGAACGGGAAGGGGTGTGCCGGATCGACGGCCAGCGGCGTCAACACCGGGAACACCTGTTCATGGAAATAGGTGGACAGTCTGCTGCGCTCGTCCTCGTCGAGGTCGGCCCACGTGACGACGAGAACCCCTTCGTCGGCGAGCGCGGGCCGGACGGAATCGAGGAACACCCGCGCGTGGCGGCTGGCGATCTGCTGGGTGCGTTCACCGATCCGACGCAATTGTCCGCGCGGCGAGAGTCCGTCGGCCGAGCGCACCGACAGGCCCATCTCGTCGCGACGTTTGAGACCCGCGACGCGCACCATGTAGAACTCGTCGAGATTGGAGGAGAAGATGGCGAGGAACTTTGCGCGTTCCAGCAACGGTAATGACGGGTCGGCCGCCAGCGCCAGCACCCGCGCGTTGAAGTCCAACCAGCTCAGCTCGCGGTTGAGGTAACGATCTTCGGGTAGCTCGTCGTCGACGGCCAGCGCGGTGGCCGCCGGTGGAGCTTCGGGCGTCGAGTCGCCGCCCTGCCAACCCTCGCCGTTGGATGATGTATCTGTGCCTTGATGGCTGGCTTCGGTGTCGGTCACGCCATCGATCATCCACCATGCCGCACGCTGTTGCTAGCGACTCCCCGGGTTCCGCAGGCTCGTGATGCGCCGCGTGGCGTGCCCGACGCCGAGCCGTCTGGCGGTCTGCAGGTCGTCCGGCGTATCGATGTCGCAGCGCAATCCGGGCCACGCGCCGGTGAGCTCGATAGCCCCCGAATGTCGATGGCGCGCCGCCGAATCCGCGCCGAACCGGGGATCGACCGGGACGCCGAATGCGAACAGTGCCGAGGTGCCGGTGCCGTGCCGGTCGGCGACGAAGCTGCGTGGGTGGGCCCGCGCGGCGCTGATCGCCTCGGCGAGTTCCTGCGGCTGCAGTGCGGGCAGATCACCCTGCAGCACAATGATATTGGTGGTGCGCCGGGTGACTTGGGACTCGGCGACCCGGATGGCGTTGTTGAGCGGGTCGGCGTGATCGGCCGGGGTGGTGTCGGCCACCACGTTCGCACCCAGGTCGGCAGCGGCCTCGGCCGCGACGTCATCAGGTGTCACCACCGTGACCGAGTCCACCGCAGGTGTACCGCGTGCGGCGGCGATGGTGTCGATCAGCATGGCCAGCACCACACGTCCGCGGGTTTCGGCCGAGAACGCAGGGGCCAGCCGCGTCTTGGCGGCACTGAGCCGCTTCACGGCGATCACCATGCCGATGTCCGGGGCGAGCATCGAGCCGTCCCGGGGCGCGCTCGTATGCGTGCCGCTCATGGTGATCATCCTGCCAGCGGGTCTCGCTAGGCTGACGGGCACATCCATGTCTGTAGTGAACGCACGAAGAAGAGGAGTTATGTCCAGCACGGTGGGGACGGCGGCGGTGATGGGCGCCGGCGCTTGGGGGACGGCTCTGGCGAAGGTGCTGGCGGACGCGGGTAATGAGGTGCGATTGTGGGCCAGGCGCGCTGATCTGGTCGACGAGATCAACACCACCCGGTACAGCCGCGAATATCTCGGTGACGTGGAACTGCCTGCCGGGATCCGGGCCACGGGTGACGCCCACGAGGCACTGGCTGGTGTGACGACGGTGCTGCTCGCGGTGCCGTCGCAAAAGCTGCGCGCCAATCTCGAGCAGTGGACCCCGTCGATCGAGCGCGGCGCGACGCTGGTCAACCTGGCCAAGGGCATCGAACTGGGCACCCTGATGCGGATGAGCCAGGTGATCCTGCAGGTCACCTCGGTCGACCCCGCGCAGATCGCCGTGCTGTCGGGTCCCAACCTGGCCAGCGAGATCGCGGTCGAGCAGCCGGCCGCCACCGTGATCGCCTGCTCCGACTCCGGCCGGGCGGTGACGCTGCAACGTTCCCTGAACACCGGCTACTTCCGTCCGTATACCAATGCCGACGTCATCGGCACCGAGATCGGTGGGGCCTGCAAGAACGTCATAGCGCTGGCGTGTGGCATGGCCGCCGGGGTGGGTCTGGGGGAGAACACCGCCGCGGCGATCATCACCCGGGGGCTGGCCGAGATCATGCGATTGGGGATCGCCCTGGGCGCCAACCCGGCCACGCTGGCGGGACTGGCCGGCGTCGGCGACCTGGTCGCCACGTGTTCCTCACCACAGTCGCGCAACCGCACGTTCGGCGAGCGGTTGGGGCGCGGCAACACCATGGAAGCCGCGCAGGCCGCGGCCGGCGGGCATGTCGCCGAGGGCGTCACCTCCTGCGAATCGGTGCTGGCGCTGGCATCGAGCTACGATGTCGAGATGCCTTTGACCGATGCGGTCCACAAGGTGTGTCACAGGGGCCTGTCGGTCGACGAAGCGATCGCTCTTCTGCTCGGCCGTAGCACGAAACCGGAGTGATGAGATGGCCGATCAGTACGGCTCGTCGACGCGTAGCGTGAAAGCTGTTGGTGCTCAGCATGTTCCGGGGCAGCCGATCGGGCCGCTGCCCGTCCCGGTCAGCGCCTACCACCTCTCCGATGACGAGTCCGCCGCACTGGACACGTACGGCCGCTCGTCCAATCCGTCGTGGCGGCAACTGGAATCGGCGCTCGCCGAACTGGAGGGCGCGACATCGGCCCTGGTGTTCGGCTCCGGGATGGCGGCCATCACGGCGGCGCTGCGGGTCCTGACCGCGCCCGGTTCGGTGTTGGTGGTACCCGCCGACGGTTACTATCAGGTTCGGGCCTACGCAGCGGAATACCTTGCGCCGCATGGGATCACGGTGCGCACGGCGACCTGCAACGAGATGATCGGCATGGCCGCCGACGCAGACGTGGTACTGGCCGAGACGCCCGCCAATCCCAGCCTCGATGTCGTCGATCTGCACAAGCTCGCAATGACCTGCCGGAACAACGGCGCCCGCCTGGTGGTCGACAACACCACCGCGACACCGTTCGGCCAGCAACCCCTGTCGCTCGGTGCCGATCTGGTGGTGGCCAGCGCCACCAAAGCTCTGTCGGGGCACAGTGATCTGCTGTCCGGCTACGTGGCGGGCAGCCATCAGGAGGTGATGACGGCCATCGCGCGGGAACGCCTTCTCACCGGGCCGATCCTCGGTGCCTTCGAGGCGTGGTTGCTGCTGCGCAGCCTGGGCAGTGCTGGGCTGCGCTTCGAGCGACAGTGTTGCAACGCCCAGTCGGTGGCAACGATGTTGTCCCGGCACCCCGCCGTACGGATGGTGCGCTACCCGGGGCTGCCGACCGACCCGGCGCACCACGTCGCCGCTGCGCAGATGCGTCGTTACGGCGGTTTGGTGTCGGTGGAGCTGGCCGACGCCGAGGCCGCGCACCGGCTGGTACGGGAGAGTGCGCTGCTGGTCGCGGCCACCAGTTTCGGTGGATTGCACAGCTCGGTGGACCGCCGGGCCCGCTGGGGTGATGACGTCAAAGACGGTTTTGTGCGCATCTCGCTGGGTATCGAGGACACCGACGATCTGATCTCCGATATCGAACGGGCGCTCGAGTCCTAATCTGACCTCATGGACCAGATCGGCAGGGACGTGACTTTCGCCGACCTGGAGTTGTTCGTCGCGTTCGCGCGCAGTGAGCATTTCGGGCACACCGCGGCCGAACTCGATGTCAGCGTCGCGACCGTGCAGCGCGGTATCCGGGCCCTGGAACGCAAGGTCGGGGTGGCGCTCATCGAGCAGTCAGGGCGGCGCGTGCGGATGCTGCCCGCAGGCCGGGTGCTCGAGCGCGAGGCGCACGGTGTGCTGCGGGCCCGGCAGGACGCGGTGGCCAGCACGCTCGCCGACGCCGGCCAGCAGCGTCTGCTCCGTATCGCCCACACATTCTCACTCGGCCTCGGGTTCGTGCCTGCGGTGTTGGCCGAACTGCTCGAGCAGGCACCATCGTTGCGATTCCGCTGCTGGCAGGGATCGGCCACCGACGTGATCGCCGCATTGTTGCGCGGTGAGGCCGATGCGGCGTTCACGTCGGTGGCGCCGACGGAGCGCGATTTCGTGGTCGAGCCGCTGTTCACCGAGTCTCTGCTCCTCGCAGTACCGATCGACGATCCGCTGGCCGATGCCGACAGTGCCGTGCTGGCGCAGGTGCGCGATCGACCGTTCGTGGCGATGGAACTCGGGTCCAGCAGCCGCACCCACATGGTCAACGCCTGCGCCAGGGCAGGCTTCGTGCCGCGTATCGCGGTCGAGGGTAATGATCTGTTCGTCGTGGAATCGATGGTGGGCGCGGGCATCGGCGTCTCGCTGGTGCCCGAGGGGATGACCGACCATCAGCATCCCCGGGTGCGCAGGTTGCGGATCGTCGACCCGCCGCCCGTGGAGCGCACGGTGTTCCTGGTCCATCCGCGCGCCAGCGCCCAGCACGACGGCATGCAGGCGCTGACCAAGATCGCGTTGTTGCACGGCCGAGTGCGCGGGGAATCGTTTCACAAATTGCAATGATCGCGACGACGGGCGATGTTGTTCGGCCCCTGTGCGCTTCGTAGCGTCGCTTGTATGCCAGCCACTGTGCTTCAACGCACATCCACATTCTGTTCTGACCTGACTCACGCCGCGGCGCAGCCACTGCCCGACGCCGTGGCGCACGCCGCCCGGCGCAGCCTGTTCAATGTGCTCGGCACGACGGTGGGCGCCGCCTTGTCGCCCGCCGTCGAGGTGATGGTCGACACCACGCGGATGCTGCAGGTGTCCGGCACGGTGCCGCTGCTCGGCAGGCGGGAGACCGTCGACCGGCACTGGGGTGCACTGATCACCGGTACCGCGGGCCACTACGACGATTTCGACGATACGCATCTGGCCACCGTGATCCACCCCGGCGCAGCAACCCTGGCCGCGCTGGTGGCGCTGCACGACCATGCCGGGGTCACCGGTGAGCACTATCTGCGCGCCTTCGCCATCGGGTGCGAGGCACAACTGCGCATCGGCAACGCCATCTCGCCCAATCATTACGATCGCGGTTGGCATATCACCGGCACCTGCGGTGTTTTCGGTGCCGCCGTCGCCGCCGGGGTCATCCTGGGCTTCGACGCCACGCGCATGGAGGCCGCGCTGGCCGCCGCGTCGACGATGACGATCGGCCACCGCGAGGCATTCGGCTCCATGACCAAGCCGTTCCACGCCGGTAAGGCCGGTGCCAACGGCCTCGCGGCCGCGCTCCTGGCCGCCGACGGCTACGCCGGGTTCGCCGACCCGCTCGGCGACACCGGGGTTCTGACGATGTTCGCCGATGCCGTCGACGAGCGCGAACTGTTCGGGTCGTGGTCACACGACTGGGAAATCGAACGCAACGCCTTCAAGCCCTATCCCTGTGGGATCGTCGCCCATCCCGCGATCGACGCGGCGATCGATGCCGGGAACCGTGTCGCCGATGCGAATCAGATCGTGTCCATCGAGGTGCGGTGCCACCCGCTGGTGCCGGAGCTCATGGGCATCGAGCAACCGAAGGACGGTCTGCAGGCCCGGTTCTCGGCGCGGCACGGTGTCGCCGTCGGGTTGCTCGACCACAGCGTGGGCCTGCCGCAGTTCAGTGACGGCCGCGCGACATCGGCCGACGCCGCCCGGTTGCGCGCCGTCACGACCTTGTCGCCGACATCCGGCTGCGACCGCGATGCCGCGACGGTCATCGTGCAGACGGTCGGCGGCGCCGAGGTCACCGCCCACGTGGCGCACGCCAGGGGGAGTCTCGCGCGGCCGCTGACCGATGCCGAGCTGCTGGCGAAGGTCGCCGGGCTGACCGAGCCGATCCTCGGTTCCGGTTCGGGCGCAACGATTCTGGCCGCAGTGGACAACATCGGAACAGCAGCCGGTCTCGGGGGCGTGCTCGACGCCACCCGCCCGGCGAACGACGGGAGCCTGGCATGACATACATCGACGCGATGGTCGAGTTCATCACGACGGCGCAACCGCCGGCCACGGCGACCGCGCGCGGCGCGGCGCAGTGGCCCGCGGTCGGGCAGGCCGTCAGCGCGGTCGGTGCCCGTACCGAGGTCACATCCGACGAATCGGCCGTGGCCACGGCGATCGGGTGTGCCGTCGCCGAACGTGTCGCCGCCACACTGGACACCGTCGCGAGCGCCGAGCGGTGGAGTCGTGCCGCCGCCGGGGTGGTCGGTGCCGGCGCCGCGCTGGGACGGTTGATGAATCTCGATGACGCACAACTGCGCCATCTCGTCGGGTTGTGCGCCACCCAGGCCGCCGGATTGCGTGAATTCGACGGTACAGACACCGGCGAACTCCAAGTGCGTAAGGCCGCCGCCGACGCGGTGGAGGCGGCCTTGCTGGTGTCACATGGATTCACCTCGTCGGCCGATGGAATGAACGGTCGCCGAGGGCTTTTCGCGTTGATGGCGCCCGGTGCGGTGCCGGTGCCCGACTTCGGCTGGGCCTGAAGGTAAGGAGTTCGATGATGACTCACACGGACAGTGCCCCGCAGCCTGACAGCGCAGCGGCGGACGGCGAAAACCCGGTCGCCGAACCGGAACCCGGCGGTGACACCGCTGAGCACTCGCCCCTGGCGACGTCCCCGATCGCCCAGGCCGGGCTCGGTCTGGTCGCCGCCGCGTTCGGCGCCGTAGCGCTCATGGACGCGTCGGGCCTGCAGATCTTCGGCAAGAAGGGTGTGCCGGGACCGGGCTTCTTCCCGGTCGCGCTGGCGGTGGCGGTGATCGCGCTGGGTCTGCTCCTGGCCGCCGTATCGGCTGTCCGCGCCGTCCGGCACGGGCTGGGCCCGGCGGGCCAGATGGCGGGTCTGCGCGGTCACCTGCTGCGGGCCGGCCTGGTCTGGGTCGGCTTTCTCGTCAGCGCGATTCTGATGCCGTACATCGGCTTCGTCCCCGCCACCGTGCTGCTCATCGCGTACTGCGTGCTGCTGGTGGAACGGATCCGCGGCATCAAGGCCTTCCTGGTGATCATCGCCGTTCCGCTGGCGGCCTATGCCCTGTTCGTCTTCGTCCTCGGCGTCGAACTGCCTACTTCACCCCTCTTCGGGGACTTCTGAGCGTGATCTCGCGGTATCGCGGAAAGGTTGACAGATGAACGCAATACAGAACCTGCTCGACGGGTTCGCTGCGGCCTTCACCCCCATGAACCTGTTCTGGGTGGCGGTGGGTGTGGTGGTCGGCACCCTGGTGGGCATCCTGCCGGGTCTCGGACCGCCTGCGACGCTGGCGATCCTGCTGCCGGTGACCATCAGCCTGCCCCCGGCAACGGGATTGATCATGATGGCAGGCATCTATCACGGCGCCAAATTCGCGGGCGCCACCACATCGATCCTGTTGAACATCCCGGGTGAGACGTCGTCGGTGGTGTTGTGCCTGGACGGACATCCACTGGCCCGCAAGGGCCGAGCCGGCCCCGCCATGGGGATGTCGGCAATCGCGGGGTTCATCGCCAGCACTTTCGGCGTGATCGCGCTGACCTTCGCGGCGCCGTTCGTCGCCAACCTGGCCCTGGGCTTCGGGCCGCCGGAGTACGCGGCGCTGATGGCCTTCGGCCTGCTGCTGGTGATCCTGCTGGCCAGCGAATCACCCATCAAGGGTTTCCTGTCGATGTGCATCGGCCTGCTGATCTCGACCATCGGTATCGACATCTTCACCGGCCAGCAGCGCCTCACCTTCGGTGTGCCTGCGCTGTTCGACGGGATCGAGTTCATCGCGATCAGCGTCGGTCTGTTCGCCGTCGGCGAGGTGATGCTGAACGCGGAGAAGAAGATGGACCGACCCATCTTCACCGTACCCAAGGGCATCCGGAACCTGCTGCCCAGCAAGGACGATCTCAAGCAGTCCCGACTGGCGATCGCGATGGGGTCGGTCTTCGGGTTCTTCATCGGAGCCCTGCCCGGTGGCGGGTCGACGGTCGCGTCGTTCCTGTCGTACGCCTTGGTGAAGAAGACGTCGAAGACGCCGGAGCGGTTCGGCAAGGGTGCCATCGAAGGTGTTGCCGGGCCCGAGGCCGCCAACAACTCCGAGTCGAGCGCGGCCATGATTCCCCTGCTGTCGCTGGGTATTCCGGGTACCGCGAGTACCGCGGTGATGTTGGCCGCGTTGCTGCTCTACGGATTCCAGCCCGGGCCGCTGCTGTTCAACGAGCATCCCGAAATCGGCTGGCCGGTCATCGCGAGCCTCTACATCGGCAATGTCATGCTGCTGATCCTCAACTTGCCGATGATCCCGGTGTGGGTGCAGATCCTCAAGATCCCGTACTGGGCGCTGTATCCGGCGATCCTGGTGCTGGCGGTGGTCGGTGTGTACAGCGTCCGCAGCTCCATGACCGATGTCTACATGACCGTCGGATTCGGGTTGCTCGGGTATCTGTTCGGCAAGTTCGGGGTGCCCGCGGCGCCGTTGTTGATGGCCTTCGTGCTTGGGCCGATGGCCGAGAATGCGGTCCGCCAGTCACTGGTGCTCTCGGACAACGATCCGTTGATCTTCCTGGAGCGTCCGATTTCTGCGACGATCTTCGGCGCCGCGGTGGTGATCGCGTTCATCCTGATAGTGACGGGACGACGTCGTAAGGCGGTTCAGGCAAGTGTGCTGGCCTCCGACCCGGCCGACCTCGTGGAGGCGAAAAGCAAATGATCAACCAGCATTCCAGGCGCACCTTCCTGCGTGGTGCCACCGCCGCAACAGCGGCGCTGGCGCTGGCCGGTTGCGGACTGCAGCGCGGCGGTATGAACAACGGGGTGCCGGGGCGCACGCAGGTGGTGGTGCACACCGGGCCCGGCGGCGGTTCCGATGTGTTCGCGCGGCAGATCGTCAAACTGCTGCAGGACGACAAGTTGATCGGCGACAACTGGCCGGTGCGCAACCAGACGGAGGGGTCCAGCATCGGTGCGATGTCCTACCTGCGGGGCCGCCGGGGTCGCACCGACACCATCGCGGCGGTCACCCCGACCTGGCTGGTGACACCACTGACGCTGTCGGGCACGTCGGTGTCGATCACCGAATTGCAGCCCATCGCCGCACTGTTGGTCGAGCCGCAGATCGTCGCGGTCCGCGCCGAGTCGCCGTATCACACCATCAAGGACTTCATCGACGACGCCAAGACCAAGCCGGACACGCTGGTACAGGTCGGCGGTTCGATCACGGCCACCGACTCGTTGACCGGGAAGGCGTTGCAGGCCAAGACCGGCACCACGTGGAAGTTCTTGTCGTTCAGCGACAGCGGCCAGCGCATCGCCGCGCTGCTGCGCAACGATGCCCAGATGATGATCGGCGCCTCGACCGACTTCGTCGACCAGGTCAAGGTGGGTGCGCCTGTCTCTTATACACATCTGACGCTGCCGACGAAGAGGATAGTGGGG
>CAMFLL010000289.1 GCA_945957405.1 uncultured Mycolicibacterium sp.
GGCCAAGGCCGCCGAGATCCTGGGTGTGCAGCACGCATGGCTGGGTTACGTCGACTCCGGGCTGCCGGAGGGTGACCCGCTTCCGCCGCTGCCGGAAGGTTGCTTCGCGCTGGCCCCGCTGGAGGAGTCCACCGGTCGCCTGGTGCGTCTGATCCGCGAGTTCCGACCTCACGTGATGACCACCTACGACGAGAACGGCGGCTACCCGCACCCGGATCACATTCGCTGCCACCAGGTTTCGGTCGGCGCCTATGAAGCGGCCGCCGACTACCGGCGGTACCCGGACGCCGGCGCGCCGTGGAGTGTCTCGAAGCTCTACTACAACCACGGTTTCGTGCGGCAGCGGATGCAGATGCTGCAGGACGAGTTCGCCAAACACGGCCGCAAGGGTCCGTTCGACAAGTGGCTCGAGCACTGGGATCCCGACCACGACCTGTTCGCGCAGCGGGTGACGACGCGGGTCGAGTGCTCGCAGTACTTCGAGCAGCGTGACGACGCGTTGCGTGCGCATGCGACGCAGATCGATCCCAAGGGGGATTTCTTCACCGCCCCGATCGAGTGGCAGCAGCGGCTGTGGCCCACCGAGGAGTTCGAACTGGCCCGTTCGCGGGTCCCGATCGCATTGCCCGAGACCGACTTGTTCGCAGGAATCGAACGGTGAGCGCGCAGCTGTTCACCGACGTCCTGCAGGTCACGACGCTGCTGGCGGATGACGCACCGCGTAACACCGGGCCCGATTTCGGCAAGGCCAGCCCGTTCGGCCTGCTGATCGTGGTTCTGCTGCTGCTCGGCACGTTCGGCCTGGTGTGGTCCATGAACAAGCACCTCAAGCGGTTGCCGGAGTCCTTCGATCCCGAAAATCCCGAAGCCGACCAGGCGGTGGACGAGGGCACCGTGGAGACGTCCGAGTCCCAGGCCTCGTCGCCCCAGGAGCGCGGTGGTCAACCGCCTGGGTGAGGCCACCAGCCCCTACCTGCGTCAGCATGCGGACAACCCCGTGCACTGGCTGCAGTGGTCTGCCGAGGCGCTGGCTGAAGCGGTACGACGCGACGTCCCGATCCTGCTGTCGGTCGGATACGCGGCCTGCCACTGGTGTCACGTTATGGCCCATGAGTCCTTCGAAGACGGGCACGTGGCCGCCGTCATGAACGACGGCTTCGTCTGCATCAAGGTCGACCGCGAGGAGCGCCCGGACATCGATGCCGTCTACATGAATGCGACGGTGGCGCTGACCGGGCAGGGCGGTTGGCCGATGACGTGCTTCCTGACACCGGACGGCAGGCCGTTCTTCTGCGGTACCTACTATCCGAAACCGCAATTCCTGCAACTCCTCTCGGCCATTCGCGAGACGTGGGAACAGCGCCGCGACGACGTCGAGCGGGCGTCGGACCAGATCACGGGCGAGCTGCAGAAGATGGCCGCCGGACTGCCCGGTGGCGGACCGCCGGTGTCGGCCGAGCTCTGCGATCACGCGGTGGCGGCGGTGCTGGGTGATGAGGACACCACTCGTGGCGGCTTCGGCGGCGCACCGAAATTCCCGCCGTCGGCGCTGTTGGAGGCGCTGCTCAGGCACCACGAACGCACCGGCTCGGCCGCCGCGCTGGATGCTGTCGAACGCACCTGCGGTGCAATGGCGCGCGGCGGCATCTATGACCAGCTGGCCGGTGGATTCGCCCGCTACAGCGTCGACAACGCCTGGGTGGTACCGCATTTCGAGAAGATGCTCTACGACAACGCCCTGCTGTTGCGGGTGTACGCGCATTGGGCGCGCCGCACCGGTGACCCACTGGCGCGTCGGGTGACCGGCGAGACTGCCGACTTCCTGCTGCGCGACCTGGCCGACGGTGACATGTTCATCTCGTCGCTGGACGCCGACGCCGAGGGGCGGGAAGGCTCCACCTACGTGTGGACCCCGGCGCAACTGTCCGAGGTGCTCGGCGATGATGACGGGCGTTGGGCGGCAAGCGTTTTCACGGTGACGGAGACGGGCAGCTTCGAGCACGGGGCGTCGGTGCTACAACTGCTCGACGATCCCGGCGACGACGACCGGCTGCACCGCGTGCGCACCACCTTGCTGGCCGCCCGCGCCGCCAGAACACAACCCGGCCGCGACGACAAGGTCGTCACGGCGTGGAACGGCCTGGCGATCACCGCATTGGCCGAGGCCGCGGTGGCCCTGGATCGCGATGACCTGCTGGCCGCCGCGTGCCGCTGCGCACGCGCGCTGGTGGCCACCCACCTCGTCGACGGCCGCCTGCGGCGAGCCAGCCTGGGTGGTCGGGTCGGTGACAGTGCGGCGATCCTCGAGGACTACGCGACATTGTCCACCGGTCTGCTGTCGCTCTACCAGGTGACCGGTGATCAGCAGTGGCTGATCGCGGCACTCGGCCTGGTCGACACGGCGATGGTGCACTTCACCGACCGTGACCGGCCGGGCCGCTGGTTCGACAGCGCCGATGACGCCGAGCGACTGATGGTGCGCCCGGCCGATCCCGTCGACGGCGCTACGCCGTCGGGAGCGTCGTCGATCGCCGAGGCGCTACTGACCGCCGGACATCTCGTCGGCTCGGCGCGCTATCGCGACGCCGCCGCCGAAGCGCTGCTGGCGCACACCCCGTTGCTCGGCCGGGCGGCGCGGTCGGCCGGACATTGGCTGGCGGTGGCCGAAGCGTCGGTGCGCGGGCCGCTGCAGATCGCCGTGGCCTGCGATCCCGCGACCTCAGCACTGCTGGCCGCCGCGCGCCGGCTGGCGCCGGGCGGCACCGTCGTCGTCGGGGGAGCGGCGGACTCTTCGGAACTGCTCATCGGGCGCGGGCAGGTCGGCGGTGCGGACGCGGCCTACGTCTGTCGCGGCAGCGTGTGCGACCTCCCGGTCACCAGCGCCGAGGATCTCGCTCGCGCCCTGACGCCGCCCGTGTAGCGTGCCGCACATGAGTCTCGATCCGGAAGCCTCAAAGGGTTTGGTTCAGCGTTACCTCGACACCCTCGCCAATGGGTCGGCCGCAGACGTCGCGGCGCTGTACGCCGAGGACGCGACGCTCGAGGACCCGGTCGGCGGCGGCGAGGTGCACATCGGCCGGCAGGCGATCGAGGGCTTCTACGGCCAACTGATGACCGCCGAACGCAAGACCGAGTTGCTCGAATTCCGGCCGGGCGGCCACGAAGCCGCGTTCATGTTCGCGATCACCGTCGCAGGCGCGATGCGCATCGAGCCGATCGAGGTTATGACATTCGGCGGCGACGGTCAGATCACGGCCATGAAGGCGTACTGGTCGCCGGCAGATATCAAGCAACTCTGACTCGCCTATCACACAACTCTGACTCGCCGAGCAGACGCGTAGTCGCATAAAACGGTCGGGTTTGGTGCGAGTTCGCGTCTGGTCGCGGTAGATGGGGCGTGCGGTAGATGGGGTGCGCGGTGAGAGGGACGCGGTCAGAAGACCGCGAACCACATCGCGATGTAATGGCAGATGGCCGCCACCGCAGTGCAGGCGTGGAAGAACTCGTGGTGCCCGAACGTGGTGGGCCAGGGGTTGGGCCACTTGAGCGCGTAGAGCACCCCGCCGATGCTGTAGAGCGCGCCGCCGACGATCAACAGCACCACCGCCGCAACGCCCGCGCCCTCCATGATCGGGCCGATGAACCACGCCGCGACCCAGCCCAGCAGGATATAGAGCGGGACACCGAGCCAGCGCGGCGCCGACGGCCAGAACATCTTCAGCAGGACACCGGCGATGGCGCCGCCCCAGACGATCCAGAACAGCACCATGCCCTTCTCGGAAGGCAGGGCGAGCAGGGCGAACGGCGTGTAACTGCCCGCGATGAACACGAAGATCATCGAGTGGTCGAGCCGTTTCATCCACTTGCGGGCGTTTTCGGAGCGCCAATTCACCCGGTGATACGTGCCACTCACGGTGAACATCGCCACGATGGTCAAGGTGTAGAGCAGGGTGGCCAGGCCGGCCCTGGTGGACTCCACCGACCACGAGACCGACACCAGGGCGGCGCCTGCGATGAACGCAACAACCGCGGAGTAGACGTGAATCCAGCCACGCGCCCGCGGCTTGCCCAGGAATTCCGCAACCCCGCCGACAACCGCTTGTGGGAAGTCTTCGGCGAGGTCGATCTGGGTCAACAGTCTCCGCCGCGCCTTGTCGGTATCAGTCGAAGCGGTCATCTCACCTCCATCGGCTGCCCATACCGGCTACCCGGATCGCGCAGGATAGTTCTCGCCTCACAGTAGTCTGGATTTTCGTGGAGATCATTCCCCCGCGTCTCAAGGAGCCGATGTACCGGCTGTACGAGATGCGGCTGCGCCAGGATCTCGCGCGATCTAAATCACAACTGCCGCGCCACATCGCGGTCCTGTGCGACGGCAACCGGCGTTGGGCGCGTGACGCGGGTTACGACGACGTCAGCTACGGCTACCGGATGGGCGCCGCCAAGATCGCCGAAATGCTGCGCTGGTGCCAAGAGGCGGGCATCGAGATGACGACCGTCTACCTGCTCTCGACCGAGAACCTGCAGCGCGATCCCGAGGAACTGGGCGCACTGATCGAGATCATCACCGAAGTCGTCGAGGAGATCTGCGCGCCGGCCAACCGCTGGAGTGTCCGGACCGTGGGTGATCTGGAACTGCTCGGCGAGGAGCCCGCGCGACGGCTGCGCCGGGCGGTGGATGGCACGGCGTCCACCGAGCAGGAGGGCGCATTTCACGTCAATGTCGCGGTCGGGTACGGCGGGCGGCAGGAGATCGTCGATGCGGTGCGCGCGTTGCTGTCCAAGGAGATGGCCAACGGCGTTGCGGGCGAAAACCTGATCGACGCCGTCAGCGTCGACGCGATCTCACAGAATCTCTACACCTCAGGCCAGCCCGATCCGGATCTGGTGATCCGGACATCGGGTGAGCAACGCCTGTCGGGATTCCTGTTGTGGCAGAGCGCCTATTCGGAGATGTGGTTCACCGAGGCGCACTGGCCGGCGTTCCGGCGCGTCGACTTCCTTCGTGCGCTGCGCGATTACACGGCGCGGTACCGGCGGTTCGGGATCTGAGCCATGGCGATGCTCTCAGCGGTGGTGTTCACGCTGAGTTGGTGGCTGGGTCTCTATCTGCTGGCGCGCGATCCACGTAAACCGGTGCTGGTGCTCGCCGCCATCGGTCTGTGCAGTTTCGCCGCGGTGGTGGCGTTGGACGCGATACGGCTCGGCACCCATGGGAATGCCGAGCTGCTCAGCCGCATCGAGGTCTATCTGGTGGTGGTGCCGGGGGTGGCCTGGTTCGCGGTGTTGGTCGAACTGTCGCGACCGGCCGAGCACTGGCGCAGCCGCGTCGGTGAGCTGACGGCGACCTCGGTTGTGGCGGTGCTCGCACTGGTCGGGGCGACGTTGGCGGGCGGCGTCGACGGCCCGCTGCGTTCGGGCCACTGGGTGATGGTGGGCGTGATCTCGGTGGCCACCCTGGCCGCGATGGTCCGCGCGGTGGTGCGCCGTCCGGTCAACGGGCGGCGCGTTCCCGTGCTCGGCGTCGTCGTGGTGGCCACCCTGTTCTTCGCGTTGGCCAACGCGATCCTGGTGATACCGCTCGGCGTGGTGCCGAGCTGGCTGGCGCTGGCCTCCACGGGAGTCGATGTGCTGGCGCTGGGTGTTGCGGTCGCGTTGTGGGATGCATTCGACGAGGGCCAGGCCCTGCGGGCGGACATGCTGCGCTCATTCGTCGGCACCATCGTGGTCGCCGTGATCTTCGGCGGTCAGGCGCTGCTGGGCCTGGCCGTCACACCGGCAGACAGCCGCACCGTGGTGACAGTGCTGCTGTTCACCAGCCTGGCCGTCGCGATCACCATCACGGTGCTGGCCGACCCGCTGGCCGGTGTCCTGGACCGGATGGCCTTCTCCCGGTCACCTTCGCTGCGCGCCGAGCGGGCCGCCCTGCGCCGTACCGAGGCAGCCTTACCGCTGCGCGCCGAGAGTGCGCTCGACGGCGTCGACGACGACAGTTTCGCGAGGCTGACCCGCCGAGCCCTGGGCCACTACGGCGATCTGAGCAAGCTCGTCGCGAGCCCGCTGACCGCACTGCCGGTGATCGACGAGCGGTTGATCGCGCGCGGCGCTCCCGATCAACCGCTGGAGCGCGCGAACGAGCTCAAGGCGGTGTTGGCCGATCGCATCGCGGCGCTCAAGCCGCGCGACGGCGGAGACTTCGGCACCACCGAGGAGTGGCGGTACTACAACTCCTTGTACTTCCCCTACGTTGTCGGGGTGCGGGCGTACGCGCAGAACGCCACCGCGGCAGGTCTGGACCCGACGGCGCGGCAGGCGTGGCAGTGGTTCGTCACCGAGGTGCCGCAGCGCTCGCTGCACAACTGGCAGAACGCGGCGGCCCGGGTGATCGCCGCCGACCTGCGCGGCCGCAGCGCGGTGCCGGCCACCGAACGGGCCTGATCCAGCGCCACTGGCAGTACTTGGCAGCGTCATGCCTCGATCTGGCAGTGACCGCTGAGCAGCATCGATGGTGTTCCCACACTCATCGATAGGAGCACCACATGACCGCCACCTCGCCGTCCCGCACCGCAGGCATTCTCGCGGACTCCACAGACTCCCTGTTGCGCTTCGCGATGCGACTGGACGCCACCCTGACCGGCGTGTGCGGTCTGGCGGTCGCGGCGTTCGCCAATCCGCTAGCCGGACTGACCGGCCTCACCCCGACCACCGGATACGTCGTCGGCGCGGCGCTGGTCTTGTACGGCGTCGTGGTCTTCGGTCTGGCCGCGCTGCCGCGCGTGCGCACCGCGGGCATGGCCGTTGTCGTCGCCAACCTCGTCTGCACCGTCGGCGCCGTCCTGGTGGTCGTCGAGGGCATCGCCCCGCTGACCGGGCTGGGTGTCGCCGCGGCACTGGGCTCGGCGGTCTACACCACCGTGTTCGCGGTACTGCAGTACTTCGGGGTGCGCCGTCTGGCGTGATCCCGTTCGCCCGGTGCGGGGCCGTGTGCCGTCGTGAGAGGTTGCGACGAGCGCCCCCCGCACCGGTTCTGCGTGTCAGCTCACAGCTTGCGCAGGCGCAGGCGGTTGATGGAGTGGTCGGCGTCCTTGCGCAGTACCAGGGTGGCGCGCGGCCGGGTGGGCAGGATGTTCTCGATCAGGTTGGGCCGGTTGATCGAATGCCAGATGTCGCGGGCGGCGAAGACCGCCTGCTCATCGGTCAGCGTCGAGTAGCTGTGGAAGTGCGACTGCGGGTTGGCGAAGGCGCCGGCGCGCATCGCCAGGAATCGGGAGACATACCACTCTTCGATGTCTTCGATCCGGGCGTCGACGTACACCGAGAAGTCGAACAGATCCGACACCATCAGCGTGGGCCCCGTCTGCAGGACGTTGAGTCCCTCGAGGATCAGGATGTCGGGGTGCTTCACCAGGTGCTTCTCGTCCGGGATGATGTCGTAGAGCAGGTGTGAGTACACCGGGGCGCATGCCACTTCGGCACCCGACTTCACCGTGGTGACGAACCGCATCAGTGCGCGGCGGTCATAGCTCTCCGGAAAACCCTTGCGGTGCATGATGTTTCGGCGCGCAAGCTCGGAGTTGGGGTAGAGAAATCCGTCGGTGGTGACCAGGTCGACCCGGCGGTGCGGTTCCCACCGGGCCAGCAGTGCCTGCAGCACGCGGGCCGTGGTCGACTTGCCGACGGCCACACTGCCGGCCACGCCGATGATGAACGGCACCGGTCGGTCGGGATTCTGCTGCGGTTCGCCGAGGAACTCCGACGTCGCGGCGAACAGCCGTTGACGCGCCGCGACCTGAAGATGGATCAGCCGGGCCAGCGGTAGGTAGACCTCCTCGACCTCGAGGAGATCCAGTTGCTCACCCAGGCCACGCAAGCCGATGAGTTCTTGCTCAGTCAGCTTCAGCGGGGTCGACATGCGCAGCGAACGCCATTGTTTGCGGTCGAACTCCACATAAGGGCTCGGCTCGCTCAGCCGCGACGACATGGCGATCAGTCTTGCAGTACGCGCCGTGCCCCCGGTGTGTGGGTAGCGTTGAGCGGCATGGATGCCGACACACTCATCCGCGACTACCTGTTGCTCGGGCTGCGCTTCGACCGCATCGAAGAGGGTTACGTCGACTCGTTCACCGGCGACCCGGACCTCCGCGGACTGGTGGCCGACGAAGCCGCGCCGGACCCGGCCGAGCTGACCCGGCAGGCGCGACGCCTGCTGCTCGCCGTGCCCGACGTCCCACGCCGGGACGGTTTCGACGACACGCGTGCGGCGTACCTGACCGCGCATCTACGGGCGTTGGCCTGCGCAGGGCGCAAGTTCGCGGGGGAGGACGTCGGATTCGTCGACGAAGTCCGCGACTACTTCGACGTGGAAATCGGCAAGGGCGACCCCGACCGCTACCGCGAGGCGCACGCGAAACTCGACAGCGCCCTGGGTGGCAGGGGTGCGCTGGCCGACCGGATGCAGGACAACAGGCGGGCCGACGAAATCCCGCCGGAACGGCTCGGCGAGTGCATCGAGGCGTTCTCCAGTGCCCTGCGTGACCGGGTGCGGGCGCAGTTCCCGCTCGCCGACAGCGAGACCATCGAATACGAGATCGTCACCGACAAGCCGTGGTCGGGGTTCAACTACTACCACGGGGACTACAAGTCGACCGTGGCCGTCAACGCCGACCTCAAACAGCAGATGTCCAACCTGCCGCGACTGGTAGCCCACGAGTCCTACCCGGGTCATCACACCGAGCACTGTCGTAAGGAGGCGGGGCTGGTCGCCGGGTTGGGTCAGTACGAGCAGACCATCTTCCTGGTCAACACCCCGCAGTGCTTGATGGCTGAAGGGCTGGCCGATCTGGCGCTGTACGCGGCGATCGGCCCGGACTGGGGCCCGTGGGCCGCCGAGATCTACGCCGACCTGGGCCTGCGGTTCGACGGTGCACGCGCGCAGGCGGTTTCGGAGGCCGCCGCGGCGCTCGCCGATGTGCGCCAGGATGCCGCGTTGATGTTGCACGACGAGCATCGCGACGTCGACGACGTCGTCGCCTTCCTGCAGCGGTGGCTGCTGGTCGACGACAAACGGGCGCGTCAGATGCTGCGGTTCCTGTCCTCGCCGTTGTGGCGGGCCTACACCAGCACGTATGTCGAGGGCTACCGGCTGCTGCGGGCGTGGCTCGATGACGCGCCGGCCGGGACCACGCGCACCGAACGGTTCGGCCGCCTGCTCGACGAGCCGTTGATCCCCTCTACGTTGCGGGCCGGCTGACTGGATTCGTCGAGTTCGACGCCACTGTCGTCGATGCGGCGCCCCGGCAACCGTGGCGTCGAACTCGCGGGCGATCAGGGTGGTGCTAGTCGACCGCACAGCGGCCAAGGCCCGGCTGGGGTCGGCCGTTCGATCGCAGCCGACCCGGGGTTTAGGCTGGTCGGCATGACTGTCGACTCTGCGAACCCTGTGCCGAAATCGTCTGAAGGCCTCGGCGCCGAATACGCCGACACCGCCAGCGCCGCCTACCGATCCGCGTTGGAGGTCATCGAGTCCGTCGAGCCGCGGATCGCCGCTGCGACGCGGAAAGAGCTGGCCGATCAACGGGATTCACTGAAACTGATCGCCAGTGAGAACTACGCGTCACCGGCCGTGCTGCTGACCATGGGCACCTGGTTCTCCGACAAATACGCCGAGGGCACCATCGGGCACCGGTTCTACGCCGCCTGCCAGAACGTCGACACCGTCGAGGCCCTGGCCGCCGAACACGCCCGCGAACTGTTCGGAGCGCCCTACGCCTACGCCCAGCCGCACTCCGGCATCGACGCCAACCTGGTGGCGTTCTGGGCCATTCTCGCCACCCGCATCGAAGCACCAGGCCTCGCCGAGCTGGGCGCCAAGCACGTCAACGACCTCTCGGAAGCGGACTGGGAGAAGCTGCGCGCGAAGCTGGGCAACCAGCGCCTGCTCGGCATGTCGTTGGACACCGGCGGTCACCTGACGCACGGGTTCCGGC
>CAMFLL010000290.1 GCA_945957405.1 uncultured Mycolicibacterium sp.
GGTCCACACCGTGCCGACCATCCAGCGGTCGATCTTCGCGAGGTAGTCGGCGGTCACCGCACGATCGACGGCCAGATAGGACTTGCGATGCCGACGCATGTACCGCAGTGCCCGCACGATGTAGCGGGCCTGAGCCTCGAGCACGAAGATGACACTGTTGGAGCCGACGTTGGTGTTCGGCCCGTACAGCATGAAGAAGTTCGGGAAGCCCGGCACCGCCATCCCCAGATAGGCGTAGGCGCCGTCGTGCCAGACGTCGTGCAGGCGCGCACCGTCCTCACCGACTACATCGATCTGACCGAGGTAATCCGCTGCGGCGTAACCGGTTGCGCAGACCACCACATCGACGTCGAGTTCGGTGCCGTCCGCGGTGACCAGCGAACCGGCCTTCAGTGCACTGGCCGGGCTGGCGATCACGTCGACGTTCGGTGCGGACAGGCTCTGGAGATAGTCCGTCGCGAACACCAGCCGCTTGCAACCCAGCGGGTGATCCGGGGTGAGTCGGGCGCGCAACGCGGCGTCCCCGACTGTGCTGTCCAGCATGCGTTGCGCGATCGCCGTGAACTCCTGGGTCTTGTCGCTGCCGTTCTCGATGACGGCGATGTTCGACTCGCTCCGCAACCACAGCCGGGTGCGATAGAACTTCTTGGCCAACGGCAGATGGGCGAACATCCACTTCTCGCGGTCGGTGTACGCCCGGTCGGATTTCGGCAGTATCCATGTCGGTGAGCGCTGCACCGAATAGACGCGACCGGCCACCCTGGCGATCTCGGGAAGTACCTGCGACGCAGTCGATCCGGTGCCGAGCACCGCCACCCGCTTGCCGGTCAGGTCCACGCCGTGGTCCCATCGAGCCGTGTGCATCATGGTGCCGGTGTACGGTTCGCGTTCCTCGAGTTCAGGCATGACCGGCTGGGTGAACAACCCGACGGCCGACACCACCACATCGAAGGACCACACCTCGCCGGCCGTGGTGCGGACCGCCCAGGCACCCGTCACCTCGTCCCAGATCACCTCCGCCACTTCGGTGTTGAGCCGCAGATGCGGTGCCAGGTGGTACCTCCTGGCACACTCTTCGAAGTAGGCCAGGATCTCGGGTTGCCCGGACCACAGTCGCGACCAGTCGGCGTTGAGGTCGAAGGAATAGGAGTACAGGTGTGATTTCACGTCGCACGCCAGGCCCGGGTAGGTGTTGATCCGCCAGGTGCCGCCGACGCCATCCTCCCGGTCGAAGATCGTGAAGTGCTCGAAACCCGCCTTCTTCAGGAAGATCCCGAGGGCCAGCCCGCCCGGGCCGGCGCCGATGATGCCCACCGACAAGCTCTTCGCCATTCCCCGTCAGCCGATCTGCAGTGTCTGGCCGCCGTCGACCACCAGTTCTGCGCCCGTGATGAACGACGCCTGCTCCGACACCAGGAAGGCGACGGCGTCGGCGATCTCCGTCGGTGTGGCCAGCCTGCCTGCCACCGACGTCGCCGCCAGCCGCTGCTGGGTGCGGTCATCGAGCATCGGTGTCTCGACAGGGCCGGGGAACACGGCATTGACCCGGATTCCTTCGGGGGCCAGTTCCGCCGCCGCGATCTGGGTCAGACCCCGCAACGCCCACTTAGACGAACCGTAGGCCGCGTGGCCGGGGAACGCCCGCAGCGCGCCCGTACTGCAGGTGTTGACCACCGAGGCGCCCGGGGACTGCCGCAGCGCGGGCAGCGCCGCACGGATCCCGAGGAAGGGCCCGAGACAGTTGATGCGCCAGCTCTGTTCGAAACCGGCCGCGGTTTCATCAGACAGCGCAGCGCGATGCAGCACACCGGCATTGTTGACCAGTGCTGTCAGTGCGCCGAAGTGTGTCAACACCGATTCCACCGCGGAGCGCCACTGCTCCTCGACCGACACGTCGAGTTCCACGGCGATCACACCGGGGTCACCGAGCGCGGACACCGCGTCGTCGAGCGCGTCGACCAGCACATCGCAGGCAGCGACGCGGTATCCGGCCGCCAGGAGCCGCCGCATGATGGCTGCACCCTGACCACGTGCTGCGCCGGTCACCAACGCCACCCGGTCAGTCGAGGACACCGACCCTGTCACAGTGAGCTGTCGCCCTTCGCCTCGGCGAGGTGCGCCGCCGCGCCTTCACGAAGTGACTGCGACTCCGACGACAGCGTCAGCAGCCGGAAGCCCCACTGTGCCATTCTCTTTCCCACCGCACCGGAGCCGGCATGAATACCTGCCACCAAACCCGCGTCGACGGTAGCCGAGGCGATACCTTCGATCGCCTCGAGCACGTGGGCGTCACGCCACATACCGGAGACGTCACCGCCCAGTGAGATGGCCAGGTCGGCAGGCCCGACGTAGACCCCGGCCAACCCTGGTACCGAACAGATTTCCGTCAGCGCCGGCAGCGCGGCCGCGGTCTCGATCATGACGTACACGCTTGCGCGCGCCTCGAGCGCGCCGGTGTCGACGCCGAGGCCGGCCCGCAGTGGTCCGAAACTGCGAACGCCGCGCGGCGCATAGCGGGTCGCGGCCACGGCCGCGGCGGCCTGCTCGGGCGACTCGACCATCGCGATGATGACGGCATCGGCACCGGCGTCGAGAACCCGTCCGATGGGACCCGGATCCGCTGACGGCAGCCGGACCGCAGTGGCGATCGGCAGCTGCTCCAGCCGCGGCAGCATCAGCGCGACATCAGCATCGTCGAGGTAGCCGTGCTGTGTGTCGAATCCGACGTAGTCGTAACCGGCCCTGGCGAACTCCTCCGGGCCGATCATTGTGGGTCCCACGATCCAGCCACCCCACACCGCGTCACCGTCGGTGAGCGCAGCCTGCAGCCTGCTCTGTGGGCTCATCGTGTGATCACGATCTTCACCCGCTCCGGCAGCGGGCGGCACGCCAACTCGAACGCGGCCTGGACGTCGTCCACGCCGAAGGTGTGGCTGATGTAGCTCGGCAGCAGGTCGGGGTGGATCTTGGCGAAATCGTCGGCACACCGCAGCATCCGGGAGCGTTGCAGCGTGACACCGGACTTCAGGGTCAGATTGTTGCGCAGCATCGTGCGCATGCTGATCGGATAGCTGTCGTCGTCGGGCACACCGAAGTAGAAGACCGTGCCTCCCGGCGCCGCGGCCTCGATGGCGTGGTTGAGTGTCGCCACCTGATGCCCCACCGCCTCGATGACCACATCGGGCCGGTCCGACCGGTCGAGCTGGCTGACCCAGCGGTCGGAGGTGGCGCGCACGGCGGTGTCGACACCGAACACCGGTGCCACCGACGTTCGGTCCACCGGGTCGACACCCGTGATGTGCTTGGCTCCCATCGCTTTCGCCGCATAGGCGAACAACAATCCGATCGATCCCTGGCCGATGACGGCGACACGGCGGCCGGCCAGCCCGGGGATCTGCTCGAGGGCGTACAGCACGCACGCCAGCGGTTGCAGTCCGACGGCATGCGCTGGATCCAGCGCCGAGTCGAAGGACGCCAGACCGTCGCCGTCGGTGACCACCTGTGCCATCAGTCCGTCGAAACCGGACGCCCAGCCCACCACCCGGTCGCCGCGACGATGGTGTCGATGCCTGCTCGCGATCACCTCGCCGACGATCTCGTGGATGGGGTAGCCGTCCATCTGGGCCGCGCAGGGTCCGGTGTCGCCGGGCAGCCTGCCCTTGGTACCGCGGAATCCCGGTAGATCGCTTCCGCAGATGCCGGCGGCAAGGAACTGCACCAGGACTTGGCCGTCGGCCAGCGATTCCATTGTTTTCGAGGGAATTTCGTTGCGTTCGAAGGTGTAGGGCGCCACCAGCCGGTAGGACCACATTCCTCAGACCTCCACCGGGATGCTGTTCCAGCCCCACTGGAAGCTCGACGGCGGGCGCACGGCGGATTCGGTGCGGATCCGATACTCGGTGACCCGCCGGAGGAATTCTTCGATCATGATGGTGATCTCCAGCCGCGCCACATGAACGCCGAGGCAGAAATGCTGCCCGTGGCCGAACGAGAGCAGGCGTTCGATCGGGCGGTCCCAGATGAAGTCGTCGGGATCAGGGTATTCCCGCTCATCGCGGGCCGCCGACGCCAGCAGTGTGATGATCCGTTGCCCGGGCTCGATCGTGGTGCCGTGAATCGTGTACGGGCGCCGCGCTGTTCGCGCAAACCACTGCGCAGGCGCGCAGTACCTGATGATTTCTTCGCGGGCCACCGCGACATTGGCGGTGAGATCGGCCCGCACGGCGGCCAATTGGTCGGGATTCCGTGCGAGTTGCCACAACCCGTCGGCGGTGATCTTGGGTACGGTCTCGGTACCGCCGATGAACACACCGAGCATCTGTGTGGCGGCTTCGATATCGCTCAATGCCGAGCCGTCGGGCAGCCGGAAGTTGATCAGGCTGTCGGCGATCGGGTACCCGCCGTCGGCCCCGTCGGCGCGCCGGCGTTCGATGATCGGCGTCAGATAGGCCAGGTATCCGGGTCGGGCATTGGCCACCTCGACGCCCTCCCCCGGCTGGGCCAGACTGCCTGCGTTCACGGTCGCGAGTATGTCGGCGGCGAGATCGGTTGGTAGACCGACGAAATCGCACACCATGGCGGCCGCGACGAAACCGCCGTAGTCCTGGGTGAGATCGAACACGCCGAGCGGTAGTAGTTCGTCGAGTCGCTCATTGGCCAGGACGCGGATCCGATCGGCCAGCTTCGCCGCGGATCGAGGGCGGAACTGAGCCGACGTGCACCTGCGCACGTCCTCATAGATCGGCGTGTCGAAATTGGCGTGAAAGGGCATGGGATGCAACGCCGGATCGGCAACGGGGCCGTCGTTGCGGCGCGCCAGCACGGTCGCCGCGGGCAAGGTCCCCTCGGACGCCACGAACGTGCCGTCGGTGACACCGAGGACTCGCCAGATGTCGTCGAAGCGCGACAGCGCGTAGGTGTCCCATTTGCCGATGTAGTACACCGGGTGTTCGTCACGCAGCACGCGGTAGTACGGCAACGGGTTGGACATCACCTCAGGCGCGAACGGGTCGTATGTGAAGTCTTGCAGGACGGGCTGATTCATCGGCGTCTACTTCAGCGGTGACGGCGGCAGCGCGGCGAGGATGGAGTCCTCCCAGCCGTCGCGAAGAGCCGGCGCCACACTCATCCAGGTGACTATCTCCGGGGGCGGCGTGTCTTTCCAGGACGGGTAGTGGTTGTCGAAACAGTCCCAGTCCCCCTCGAGAGCCCAGTAGTGGATCACCTCGTTGAACCGGAACGTGGTGATGAACGAACCGAGCCAGCGTTTACCCGTGGACTCCGACCAGGGCACATACAGCCGTTCCAGCTCGCGGATGTAGTCGTCCTGGCGGCCGGGTTTGGTCTGCATGACCTCCTGGATGACCAGCCCGGCACGGAAGTCCTGCTGCTGCAGCTGAGCCAGCGTCTTGTTGTACTTCCCGGCGTACATGATGCGCCCCTCCCCCGAAGCGCCTGTCTCGGCAAGGTATTGGGCCCATGCGCCGGCGGCGTCCTCGTGGCTGCCGCCCCTCGCCTGCGCACGTCCGATCCGCGCGTAGTCGGCGAACGCGTCGATCTCCCAGATGACCGTGACCACTGGCCAGTGCCCGTTGAATCGGGTGGTCTCCCAGATCGCGAACAGGCGGGCGCCCAGCTCGGTCATCATCGGCTGGTACAGGTCCGTGAACGTCGCCGTGAACAGGTCGCTGCGCCCGCTGCCCAACGCGATCGTCTCGTGCAGGTACAGCAGCGTGTGCCCGTAGTACTTCTTCATGGCATGGGCCGACTGGTTGACAGTGACACCTAGCGAGCGTGACACTCATGACGTGTTTTGTAAAGGTGCGAGCACGTTGACCCCCTTGGCCGAGGGATTCTGCTTCGGCGAAGGTCCGCGCTGGTTCGAAGGGCTGCTGTGGTTTTCCGACATGCTGGGCGAAGCGGTACACACCGTCAGCGCCGACGGTGCGGTGACCACGCTGCCGTTGGCGGGCCACGCACCGTCGGGCCTCGGTTTCTGCCCCGACGGTTGCCTGCTGGTGGTCTCCACCAGGACGCGGCGGATACTGCACTACGACGGCGACGATGTGACCGGGTTCGCCGACCTGTCGCACCTTGCGCAGGCCGATCTCGGTGACATGGTGATCGACCGGCACGGCCGCGCCTATGTCGGATCTGCGGCCCGGGCCGACGGCGTCGTCATCCGCGTCGACCGCGACGGGAGCGCCCGGGTGGTGGCCACCGATCTGGACTTCCCCAACGGCATGGTCATCACGCCGGACGGTGGAACACTGATCATCGCCGAATCCGTGGGGCGAAGGTTGACCGCGTTCACCATCGACGACGACGGTGCGTTGAGCGGGCGACGGGTATTCGCCGACGATCTCGCCGCGCCTCCCGACGGCATCACGCTCGATGCTGCCGGAGCAGTGTGGGCGTCGATGACGTTGGGCGGCAGCTTCGATCGGATCGAGGAGGGCGGCACGATCACCGAGCGGATCGACATGGACGGGCGCACCGCGATCGCGTGCACGCTGGGCGGCCCGGAGCGGCGCACGTTGTTCCTGCTGTCCAGCACCGACGCCTACCCGGAGCGGCTGGCCGGGACCAGGCTGTCCCGCCTCGACGCGGTGACGGTCGACGTTCCCGGTGCGGGGTGGCCCTGATGTCGGATTCGTACTACGAACTCGTCGAGACCGCCGAAGACGGCGAGCGCTTCGCACCGACCGACCTGGTGCGCAGTACCTGGTCGGCATCCATCCAGCACGCGGCGCCGGTGTCGGCCCTGCTGGTCCGTGCGCTCGAAAGGTGCGCACCCCGCGCCGACATGAGGTTGACGAGGGTCGTGATCGATCTGCTCGGCGGTGTGCCGGCCGACGGCGACCTCTGGGTCACATCGCGCGTGGAGCGCCCCGGCAGACAGATCGAGTTGGTGGGCTCGGAGATGCTCGGCCCTGGCCGCGACGGGACGCTGCGCCCGGTGGCGCGCGCCACCGGTTGGCGCATGCAGACCATGGACACCGGGGTACTGCTCCACGCACCGGCCGAGCCGCTGCCGCCGCGGTCGCAGGCGCGCGCACACGACATGGCCAGGAACTGGGACCGCAACTACGTCCACAGCCTGGATTGGCGCTGGCTGACTTCGCCGATCAACGACGGCCCCGGCGAATCGTGGTTGATGCCAACGGTGGATCTGGCCGCGGGCGAACAGATGACGCCGCTGCAACGGCTGTTCGCCGTCGCCGATTGCGCCAACGGGCTGGGCTCCAGGATCGACACCCGGCAGTGGACCTTCCTCAACACCGACCTGGTAGTGCACATCCACCGCATCCCCGACGGGCCGTGGACGGGTATCAGAGCCGAAACCAGTTACGGCCCAGACGGTATCGGCACGACGTCGGGCACGTTGTTCGACGAGGCCGGCGCGGTCGGCACCATTGCCCAGTCGGTTCTGGTCCGCCCACGCCCTGACCGCTGACACCGCCTCACCGCGAGCGCTCATCCTGGTACGCGACACGCCGAGCCCACCGTACGAGAGTGCGCGCTCGCGACCATTCAGGTAGTGCGCTACGCACCTGTGCGCGTCGCGTGGCGTGAATCATCAGGTGGTGTCGCCAGGATGAACAGCTGTGAAATCACTGTCAGCGCTTGCCGTTACCCGAACGCGGTCACGCAGCGCCCGGTAACGTCTCGCGCGGATCGATCTGTCAGGGGGAGACATGAGCGACAAGATGACGCGTTTCACCAGGGGTGTGGATTTCTATGCGCTGTCGGTGTCTGATCTCGCCGACGCGCGCGACGCGTACCACGTACATCTCGCCAACCTCGACAATGTGGTCGGGACGGCGCTGGGCCGCTACCTCATTCGGCGCAGCGACCCGGACTTCACCGACCCCGACGCCGCCGGGAAGCGAGTCGGCGGCAAGGCCGCGACAACGTGGTCATCGTCGCCGAGAACGCTTGCCAACAGCGGTATCACCCGATGGTCCTGGCCGTGTGTGCTGGTCTTCGTCCGCGAGTGGATGACCGAGCAGCCCCCGCCCGATCGCGCCGACCAGGTGATCCCGCGCCGTCTCTATCTTCCCGATGGTCGACAGGTTCCGACATGTGTGGTGCACACCCCGTTGGCCAAGGATGCCGGCCGCCAGCCGCGCACGCGGTTCGGATCGATCACACCGGGGCCCGGACAGCCGTTGTTCACCGACCAGCAGGGCCGTCAGCGGATGGGGACCATCGGTGCGTTGGTCACCGACGGTGCCCGGGTGTTCGGCCTGACATCACGTCACGTTCTCGGGCCCGCAGGCACCGCGGTCACGATCGCCGACCGCGGCGAGATGAAACCCGTGGGCCGTGTCGCCGACGCCGCGATTCGACGACCGCTGCAGAGCCTCTACCCCGGGATGGCTGCGACCCGAGCCGAATTGAGTATCGACGCAGGGTTGTTCGCGCTCGACAACATCGACGGTTGGACCACCCAGCTCTACGGCCTCGGCACCGTCGGCGACCTGATCGACATCAACATCGATACCGTCGCCCTCTCGCTGATCGGTTGCCCCGTGAAGGCCTACGGGGCAGCCACGGGAAACATGCGCGGCGCCGTTCTGGGCCTGTTCCACCGGTGGCGCAGTATCGGCGGTGTCGACCAGATCGCTGAGCTGTTGATCGGTCCCCCGCCACCCGAGATCCGCACCGAGACGACCGCCATCCAGTCACGGCCCGGCGACTCCGGCGCGGTCTGGGTGTGGGACGAAGACGCCGAGCCCACCGCCGAGGGCGGTGAGAAGATGCGCGGCCTCGACGGCGACGCGACAGTGCCCGTGGTCGCACCCCTGGCGATGCAGTGGGGCGGAGGGGTCACACTCGGCGCTGCCGGCGAACATCCGACCGACTATGTGCTGGCATCCACCCTGGCCAGTATCGCTCAGACACTGGGTGTCTCACTGCTACAAGATGATTCGCTGGAGGATCACTCGCTCTACTGGGGGAAGGTAGGCCACTACAAGGTCGCCGGCAGTGCATGCACGCTGGGCCCGGCCGGTACCAAGTTCGCCGCACTACTCGAGGCCAATGCCGACCGGATCGCGGTCAGCGACGACAAGATCGCCGGCGGGCAGATGCCGTCGGCCAACCACGGCGGGGCGTTCGTCGCGCTGGCCGACGTACCGGACCTGGTGTGGCGGGACACCCGCAAGAAGGACGCTCCGAGCCATTTCGCCGATATGGACGAACCGGGCGGACAGGCCGTCGACGAGAAGAATTTGATGCAGCTGTGGCGGGGGCGCGACCCGAAATACCGGACACCGCAGGGCTGGACGGAGTTCTACGACTCATTACCGCAGCCGCCCAGCGACGACCACCGTGGGGCGCTGCCGTTCCGTGTCGCCCAGCTGTACGACATCATGGTGACATCGGCCAAGGCCAGGGACGTGACGACGTACATCGCGGCGGCCGGCGTACTGGCGCACTACGTCGGCGACGCCTGCCAACCTCTGCACGTCTCGAGACTGCACCATGGCCTGCCCGACGATCCCAGCGACGATGACGTCCATTCCGTCTACGAGACGAAGATGCTCGACCGCCACGCCGCCGAGATCGTCTCCGGCGTCAACAGTGCCCTCGACGGATACCACGCCGGCGACAGCCAAGGCCCGCCGCTGGTGACGGGGTCGGCCGAAGCCGCCGACGCGGTCGTCACGCTGATGGCGCGCACGGTGGCCGCGATCCCGCCGATGGACATCGTCGAGGTGTTCACCGCGAACCCCGGCGCACAACGTGACCCCGCATTGTGGAACGCGTTCGGCCGCAAGACGATCAACCGGCTGGCCGACGGAGCCAGGACGTTGGCTGTGCTGTGGCGATCCGCCTGGGATGAAGGCGGCGGCGAACGGATCGGCGCCAGTCGCATCACCGCGCAATCCGAGCAGGCGTTGCAGGCGCTGTACGAGGACAAGACCTTCGCACCCAACGTCTGGCTGCGGGAAATGTGACGCTG
>CAMFLL010000291.1 GCA_945957405.1 uncultured Mycolicibacterium sp.
CTGAGCACCTGTCCGGTGCCCTGCGTCATCACCGTGCCGGGCATGACGCGCAACCGGTGGGGCGTCAGCCGCCAGGCGGCGAAGTCTGGTGATGTCGGCCCGCCGGCCCACTGCGGGATGATCGCCGGGTCGTAGCCGACCGGGGCGGGGCCGTTCACGAGGCGATCCCAGACCGCGGCGCGGGCCTCGTCATCGAATACCCAGTCGACCGCGCAGTCGGCCGAGCATGTGTCGTGGTTGGTGCTCCAGTAGCTCAGCGACGCGTCGGGGTGGGTGGCGATGTGGGCGCGCTTGAGCGGGGTGGGCACGGTGGCGATCCAGCCGGTGAGTGCGGCGCCGTCCCAGGCCCAGATGGGGTGCAGGATGCGAGTGCGCGGGCGTTCATCGGGACCGATGGTGGCCACGGAGGCCCAGACGATCGAATGGGCCATGTCGACGAAGGCCGGTGCGATCCGGTCAAGCGGGGTCATGACCATCTTTTATACGGCGTCACACCGGCACACTGCGCAAACCGACGGGCAGGCTCGGCAGGAAGTGCGTCGTCGCGAACGCCCTGATGTCATCGGCGGTGTGCAACGGCTGCGGACCCGGCAGCAGCAACGCCATCAGTGCGTAGCGCAAGATCGCGTCGGCGAGCTCCGAAACGGTCGCGGGTCCGATCCGTTGCGCGAAGCCCGCGGGCAGGATCACCGACAGCGCCCCGACGACGCGCGCCACAGCGGCGGGATAGTGCTCACGGGCCAGCTCGAGCGCCAGAGCCGGTTCCTCCGTGATCATCTGATTGAGCACCCGGTGGCTGCGAAATTTCACGATCGCCGAGGTGAATGCCTCGACGTAGATATTCGCCTGCGGCGCAGCACTTTTGATCTCAGTGGCGATCTCGGCGTACAAGGCGGCATTCTCGCGGTCGAGCACCGCCGTCACCAGTTCGTCGCGCCCGGCGAACCTGCGGTAGATCGTGGTCCGGCTGACCTTGGCGCGCCGGGCCACGTCGTCCAGCGCCACGCGGCGGAACCCGTGCCGTTCGAACTCGATGACCGCCGCGTCCAGGATTGCGGTGGTCGACGGGTCTGCGGTCACGTCACCGATTATGGGGTCACGCCCTCGCGGGCGTAGCCGGCACACGCATAGCCGTTGTAGCGCAACGACATCGGCAGTTTGTCCCAGAGCCAGTTGACCGGCCGCGTGCGCCAGAAGGCGGCAAAGCGCCGGTAGCGCCGCTCCTGCCGGTCGCTCCACGGCAGTTCGAGCATCGCGCGGGCCTGCGGTGGCAGGCCGCCGCTGGTCAAGAATGCTGCCACCGGATTGAACACGGGGGCAAGCACTTTCCAGAACAGCGGATGTACGCCCCGGGGTTTCGGGAACCCCTTGGTGACATAGCCGACGCTGTAGGTGGCGCTGGGATGGGCGATCACCACGTTGTCGAGCATGCCCCGCCAGTACACCTCGAAGTCGGCATAGGTGCCAGGCATGGGCCGATCGCTGACGCCGTAGCGGCGGTACCACGTCTTCGACTCGGCGTACATCCGCTCCTTCTCGGCGTCACTGAGCCGCTTGACGAAGGTGTCCGCGAAGTAGAAGACCTGGTCGAGGAACGTCGCGTGCGCCCAGAAGTACGTGTCGGGGTCCAGCGCGTGGTAGCGCGCACCCGGACCGTGGGACGCCGGCATCTCGCCCTTGATGTCGTGGTGGAAATCGCGAACCTGGGTACCGGCGTTGTCGCCGGCCGAGCCGTACACGGTGCGGAAGATCGGCGGCAGCGACCGTTTGATCCGCGCCGCGGTGTCGGCGAAGAACACCGAGTGGTCCTGCACGCCCTGCCCCAGCTCGGCCAGCGTCAGCTGCAACACGCCAGGACGCGGGCCGATCAGGAACATCCGGTTGTCGCCGAAGTACCGCCAGATGAGCGAATCACCGTCCAAGGGGGCCGCGTCGGGCAGCGCTTCGGAGGTCGCCAACTCCGTCATGCGGAACAGTGTTACAGATTTCGAACTCTGTACCAACAGCCGAGTGATCAGCGTCACTAGCCGGCGAAGGCCTTCTTCTCCACCTTGAGCCAGCCCGGCTGGTAACAGCTGTCCGGCATACCGAGCTCCCGACCGGTGCTGACGTCGCGGATGCCGCGGTATTCGCCGAGGTAGGTGAACAGCGCCTTGCTGGACTCGGTGAGATCGGGATCGGACACCGCGACCGTGGTGGCCGGCTGCGGGGGCTTGCGGTAGTCGTACGCGGTCGTGTTCTTGATCTCCACGGTCACCCCCAGCTCGTCGGCGAGCCGGCGCACCTCGTCGGGATTGGCGAGCACCTTCCCGTCCCATTTGACGGTCTCGTTGAAGCGCGGCAGGATCTCGCTCTCGCAGCGTGCGATGGCGGCCCTGGTGGCGGCCTTATTGTCGTTCTCGTGCCGTTCGCTGAAATGCATCCCGATGGCGCCGAATCCGACGACGATCGCGGCACCTGCGGCGATCACCCGGCCGATCAGGTTGGCGCCGACGTACAGGTCCGACGGTTCGGTCTTCTGCCGGAATTTCCAGCCCTCATCGAGGAAGAACGCCAGATTGGGCTTGAAGGCGAAGAACAGCAGCACCGCGGCGATGCCGAACGCGAAAATCCCGAGACCGAGCAATGCGACCCCCTTCCATCACGACATTAACGCCCGACGCGGGGCCCTCGGCGCGGCAATCTGTCCCCACGTGACCGCTCATTGAGGTACGAAAATCCACCCAAAATCTGTACGCCAGTGAGCGCTCGCCCGGGGGTTGGGCTGTCGCGTCAAATGCGGGGGTGGTTCAGCGGAACCGGCGCAACCGCAGGCTGTTGACCACCACCAGGACCGAGGACGCGGCCATCGCCGCGCCGGCGATCATTGGGTTGAGCAAGCCCAGCGCCGCCAGCGGGATCGCCGCGACGTTGTAGAAGAACGCCCAGAACAGGTTGACCCGGATGGTCCGCAACGTCCGCGCCGACAGCCGCAGTGCCGTCGGCACGGTGCGCAGATCACCGCGGACCAGCGTGATGTCGCCGGCTTCGATCGCTGCGTCGGTGCCCGTACCCATCGCCATGCCGATGTCGGCGGTGGCCAGCGCGGCCGCGTCGTTCACGCCGTCACCGACCATCGCGACCCGGTGGCCTTGCGCCTGAAGGTCTTTCACCACGTCGGCCTTACCGGTGGGCAGCACGCCTGCGATGACGTCGGCGCGGTCGATGCCGACGTCGTCGGCGACCCGGTGCGCGACGGCGGGACTGTCACCGGACAGCAGTACCGGCCGCAGGCCCATCGCCTTCAGTTCGGCGATCGCCGCCGCGCTCGTGGGTTTCACGGTGTCGGTCAACCGGATCGACCCGCGGACCCGTCCGTCCCAGGCGACATCGACCTCGGTGCCGGGACGCTGACCGCCACCGAGCAGATCGACGCCGGCCAGTGACCCGGCACGCGACACCGTCACGCGGACGCCGTCGACATCACCGGCCACCCCGACACCGGGGTCGTTGGTGAAGTCGGTGACGGCACCGATCATCAGGTCCCTGCGGCGGGCCTCGGCGACGATCGCGGCGGCGACGGGATGTTCGGATGCGGCCTCGACCGCCGCGGCGCGCGCCAGCACCGCGCCGGTGTCCTCGCCGGGACGGGCCGACACATCGGCGACGCTCATGGCGCCCGTAGTGATGGTTCCGGTCTTGTCGAGCACCACGGTGTCGACGCCGGTGACGGTCTCGAGCACCTGCGGATCCTTGATCAGGACACCGAGCTGAGCACCCCGCCCGGTGCCGACCAGAATTGCGGTGGGCGTGGCCAGACCGAGTGCGCACGGGCAGGCGATGATCAGCACCGCGACCGCTGCCGTGAAGGCCGCGGCAACCGCTCCCCCGGCCAGCAGCCAACCGGCCAGAGTCAGTGCGGCGATGACCAGGACGACCGGAACGAAGACCGCCGAGATGCGGTCAGCCAGACGCTGGACGGCGGCCTTGCCGTTCTGGGCGTCGGCGACCAATTGGCCCATCCGCGCGAGCTGTGTGTCGGCCCCGACGCTGGTCGCGCGGATCTGCAGACGCCCGTAGGTGTTCACCGCGCCGCCGAGCACGGCGTCACCGGCCCGGACGTCGACCGGGACAGATTCGCCTGTCATCGCCGAGGTGTCGAGTGCGGAAGCCCCGTCGACCACGACACCGTCGGTGGCGACGCGTTCTCCGGGCCGCACCACGACCACGTCACCGACCCGCAGCTCGGTGACCGGGACGCGAACCTCACGGCCGTCACGGAGCACCGTGGCGTCCTTGGCCCCCAGCGACAGCAGGGCCCGCAGCGCGGCGCCCGCCGACCGCTTGGCCCTGGCCTCGGCGAATCGCCCAGCCAGCAGGAACACCGTCACCGCGGCCGCAACCTCGAAGTAGAGGTGACCGTGGAAGTGCAGGCCGCCGGTGGCCACCATGAACACCGACCACAGATAGGCCGCCAACGTGCCGAGCGACACCAGAGTGTCCATGGTCGAGGTCCGGTGCCGGGCGGCGCGCAGGGCGGCGGCGTGGAACGGATGGCCACCCCAGAACACGATCGGTGTGGTGAGCGCGAACACCAGCCACTGCCATCCGACGAACTGCCACGCCGGCACCATCGAGATGGCCAGCACAGGCGCGGCGAGCACTGCCGAGCCGATCAACCTGGCCCGCAGGGCATCCCCAGGTACCTCATGGTCGGCGGGCGGGCGGCCGTTCTCGACGACGGTGGCCTGATACCCGGCCGCCTCGACGGCGCGGATCAGATCGTCCGGTGACACGGCCGCGGCGTGCTCGACGTGCGCGCGCTCGACGGCGAAGTTCACCGTCGCCGAAACACCGTCGAGGTCGTTGAGGCCACGCTCGATGCGTGCGGCACAGGACGCGCAGCTCATGCCGGCCAATCGCAGGTCGGTCACCAAGGCAGTAGAGGTCACACGTCGAATATACCCCTACGGGGTACCCGTGTGACGTCTTCGCCGAAGCCGGGTGAGGGCGAGCACGATGAGGACGCCGGTGACCGTCGCACACAGCAACGACACGAACAGCAGCGGGGCGTAGTAGGTGATCGACGTCGTGGGGGGTTCGCCATCGGTGATGGGCGCGACCTCGACCTGGGAGGCCGAGGCCAGCCAACTCCAGACGCAGCCCGCGAGGGCCACCACGGCCACGGTCAGTTCCAGGACCGCGCGCCGGGCCGTCGGCACCACCCGCGTCACCGCACGCCACCCGGGTCGGCACGCTCCTCGATGAGCGGTGCCAGCGCGGCGCGCAGACCACGATGGTTTCGGGCCCAGGCCTGTGCAGTCCGGCCACCGGTCAGGCGCAGGCCGATACCGGTACGCCCGCGCGGCACCCCCGACAACTCGCCGAGCGCGCGCGACGACTGCCACTTCTCGACGATCGCCCGGTCGGTCGCGGCCTGCTCGGCCTCCGCCGTCTTCACCGAATCCTCCGCCTCATCGGTATCCACGCCGGCCTGGCGCAGGGCGCGGTTGGTCAGCGCGTTGTTCTTCTTCAACAGCCGCCCGTCGTAATGGCTGCGCCCGGCATCCTTGGGCTCCGGATACACCGTGACGATCTCGCCGACGCCGATGGTCTGCGTCCCTTCCCGCAACCACTCCCGCGTCAACTCGACCGAGGTGTGAATACGCGCGGCCTTCACCTGCAACGCGACGAAGGACGAGACCAGCACCAGGAATGCCACCGGGACCACCCACTGCACGCCGATCCCGCTCCACAGTTGGATGCCGATCATCGCCAGGGCCGCAGCCGGTCCGGCCAACACCCAGTACCAGCTGGCGCCGTTCTCGCTGAACAGCCGTTCCGGTTCGGTCACGTCATCCATCGCCGGCTCCCCCGGTGGCGGTGACGCTGTACCACTGTGCGGCGGCCGGCCGACTCAGCAACGCCGCGCCGATGATGGTGGGCAGCAGCCCCAGCAACGCCAACGGATGAGTTCCCGCGAAGACGGCGGCGAGGCTCACCAGCACCACTACGGCCAGGCCCAGTGCGACCGTGGCCCGCCGGAACCGGGGATCGCGGGCGCCGCGCGTCTTACCCGTGAAGAACGCCAGCACCACGCCGGCCAGCACGCAGAACACCCCGGCACCCCGGTGCACGGTCAACGTCCTGCGCACGGCGTCATCGGAGATCGAAGGGCCGACCATTTGCCGGACAGTGTCGAAGCTCAGCGTGGCGGCCAGGAGCCCACCGACCAGCAACAGCACCGCGCCGACGATCAAGAGCCAGATGGCGACATCGACGCTGCGTGGGCGAGGCGGTGCCGAGGCGGGGTCAGCCATGATCGCGCCAGCCTATCCCCCGGCAACCAGGTGACCTCATCGGGTGAAGTACGCATGGGCGTCGGGCCGGTGCAGCAGGTACATGCCGCCACCGATGAGAACGGCCCCCACGATGCCGGTGCCGGCGAAGATCAGGGCGCCGACGGTCGAATCGTGCAGCGTGAACAGGTTGATGGCCACATACATGATGGCCGTCAGCCCGCCCGCGGTGAGCACCGTGCGGGCCCACCGGTACCCGGCGCGCATCAGGAACAGAAACGTCCCGACGACCGCGAGCAGGACCACAGCGAACATCGACGCGACCGCGATGATGACCGCCACACCGGACGGCGAACTCACGACGTCGGTGAGGAAGCCGGCGACCATCAGCGGCAGGGCGATGACCCACAGCCAGAAACCCGTGTCGACGTCATCGGGCCGAACAGGCGGCACCTCGGGCGGCGCGGGCGGGGTCACGCGAGCCAGCCGGCGGCCTCGACCGCCCAGTACGTCAGCACGATGTCGGCGCCAGCACGCCTGATACTGGTCAGCGTTTCCAAGGCTGCGGCGCGCCCGTCGATCCAGCCGTTGTCGGCAGCGGCCCGGATCATCGCGTACTCGCCCGAAACCTGATACGCCGCAACGGGTACCGGCGAGATCTCGGCTGCCACCCGCACCACGTCCAAATAGGCCATGGCCGGTTTGACCATCACGATGTCGGCGCCCTCGGCGAGATCCAGTTCGATCTCGCGCCTGGCCTCGCGGGCATTACCGGAGTCCTGCTGGTAGGTACGGCGGTCACCCGACAGGGTGGAGGCCACCGCCTCGCGGAACGGGCCGTAGAACGCCGAGGCGAACTTGGCGGCATACGCCAGCACCACGACGTCGGAGTAGCCCGCGGCGTCCAGTCCATCGCGGATCGCGGCCACCTGGCCGTCCATCATCCCGCTGGGCCCCACCACGTGGGCACCCGACGCCGCTTGGGCCACAGCCAATTTCACGTACTGCGCATTGGTGGCGTCATTATCAACCCGCCCTCGTTCGTCGAGGACGCCACAGTGACCGTGATCGGTGAATTCGTCGAGGCACGTGTCGGCCATCAACACCGTCGAGTCGCCGAGATCCTTCGACAGATCGCGCAGTGCGGCGTTGAGGATGCCGTCGGCGTCGACACCCACCGACCCCGACGCGTCCTTGTCGTCATCGGTGGGCACGCCGAACAGCATCAACCCACCCACGCCCGCGGTGACCGCCTCGGCCGCGGCGCGGCGCAGGGACTCACGCGAATGCTGCACCACGCCGGGCATCGACGTGATCGGCCGTGGCTCGTCGATACCGTCAGCGACGAACATCGGCAATATCAGATGCCTTGGCTCCAAAGAGGTTTCGGCGACCAACCGGCGCATGGCCGGCGTGCTGCGCAACCGGCGGGGCCGCTGCCTGGGAAAGCTCACGCCGCTCCCTTCGGTCAGCGCCTGCGGCTCTTCTTACGCGGCGGCGGCAATGCACCCTCGGCACGCAGCCTGGCGGCGTGTTCGGCGAGCGCCTCGACCAGTGGCCCGACGGCAGCGGTCTCGGGTTGCACGTCCACCCGCAGGCCGAACTCCGTGGCCGTCTCGGCGGTCTTGGGTCCGATGCACGCCACGATGGTGCGCGCGTGCGGCTTACCCGCGATACCGACGAGATTGCGCACCGTCGAACTCGACGTGAAGCACACGGCGTCGAAGCCACCGGTCTTGATCATCTCGCGGGTGTGCGCCGGCGGCGGTGCCGCGCGGACGGTCCGGTAGGCGGTGACGTCCTCGATCTCCCAGCCGCGCTCGCGCAGGCCCTCGGCCAGCGTCTCGGTCGCGATGTCCGCGCGGGGCAGCAGCACCCGGTTGACCGGGTCGAAAATATCGTCGTAGGGCGGGAATTCGTCCAGCAGACCGAGCGAGGACTGCTCACCGGAGGGCACCAGTTCCGGGCTGATACCGAACGCCCGCACCCGGTCCGCGGTGGCTTCGCCGACGCACGCGATCTTCACACCGGAGAACGCCCGGGCGTCCAGACCGAATTCGCCGAACTTCTCCCACACGGCACGCACGGCGTTGGTGGAGGTGAACACCACCCACTGGTAGCGCCCGTCGACCAGACCCTTGACCGCACGCTCCATCTGCGCGGGGCTGCGCGGCGGCTCCACGGCAATGGTGGGCACCTCGATGGGCAGCGCGCCGTGGCTGACGAGCTTGTCGCTCATCTCGCCCGCCTGGTCCTTGGTACGCGGCACCAGGACGGTCCAGCCGTAGAGGGCGCGGCTCTCCCACCAGTTCAGCTTGGCCCGGTGGGCCACGGTGCGACCGATGGTGACCACCAGCGGGCCCGTCAGCGGACCGGCCGGATCGGTGCCGCCGATGGCAGCGCGGTCGGTCAGTTCGGCCAGCGTCGCCTCGACACTGCGCTGCGCGCAGGTGGTGCCCTGGGCCGTCACGACGCACTGCGTGCTGTCGATCAGACCGTGGTCGATCAAGGTGCGGGCCGCGTCGGCGAGATGCTGTGGCGTGGCATGCAGGATCAGCGGTCCGGGTGCGGCGGCGAGCGCCGCCCAGTCCACGTCACCGCGCACATCGGCCACGGTGTGCGACGAGCCCAGCGGCAGGCCGGCATAGGTGGGCACCGCGGTCGCGGCGGGCAGGCCCGGCACGATCTCGAAGGTGACCTGGCTCTTGGCCACCGCGTTGACCTCGGCGAGCACCGCGTCCACCGACAGCGGGTCACCGGCGACCAGTCGCACCACGTCGACGCCAAGGCGGGCCTCGTGGGTCAGCAGCTTGGCCACCTCGGCGGGATCGCCCAGCGCGGGCCGGATGTCGGGGCCCATCGAGATCACCGGCGCGGCGGTGCTCTCGGCCGCGGGGTTCTCGGCATTGGTGGCCGGGGCCGGGGCCGGCCCCGACGCCGGCGGTAATTCCGCTCCGACCAGCGCCAAGATCTGCTCCGGCACGTCGGGATCGGTGAACACCAGCGCGGCATTGGCGAGCACCGCCCGGGCCCGCGTCGTCAGCAGTCCCGGATCGCCCGGGCCAGAACCGACGAACATGATGCGGCCCGGCTTCGGCTTACGCACTCGAGTCATCTGTTACTCCCAGCAGTTCGCGCGCACCCAGTTCGAACAACTCCGCGGCCACCGAGAGACCAAGCTCCCGGGCCCGCTCGGGGGTCCCGATACCGGACGCGCGGATCACGTCGGATCCGTCCACTGTCGCCACGCAGCCGCGCAACGACAGCTCCTCGAAGACGTTGCCGTCCTCATCGATCGACTCGACCACTTCCGCGATCGCGCCCACCGGTGCGGAACACCCCGCCTCCAGTTCGGCGAGCAAGGTTCGCTCTGCGGTGACGGCCGCCCGGGTGTCGGCGTCGTCCAACTCCGCCAACAGCTCCGCGAGACCGGTGTCACCGGCACGGCACTCGACGGCCAGCGCCCCCTGCGCCGGTGCCGGCAACATCTGTACCGGCTCCAACGTCTCGGTGACTGCATCGAGGCGTCCGATACGGGCCAATCCCGCCCGGGCCACCACGACGGCGTCGAGATCGCCGCTGCTTACCCTGTTCAACCTGGTATCTAGGTTGCCTCGTAGGGGGCGGATTTCCAAACCGA
>CAMFLL010000292.1 GCA_945957405.1 uncultured Mycolicibacterium sp.
TGGCGTCGGAGCCGGCATGCCCGAGATACACCCGCCGCTCGCCGGTGCCGGGCACCAGGGCAAGCAGGTCTTCGGCGAGGCCGACCGAGTCGGGGTGCACCGCGGACAACCCGCCGGATCCCGGCGCCGAGCGGACCGCACGGCTGACGGCGTCGACGACGGCCGGGTGACCGTGCCCGAGCCCACTTGCCGTCCACGTCGCCGACAGGTCCAGCAGTTCGCGTCCGTCGGGAGTGACGAGCGTGGAGCCGTGGCCCGAGCTGACTTCCAGGGGAAAGAACCGGAGCTTCTCGATCCCAGCGATGGCTGCGTCGTCGCGCTGGTACAGCGTGCTCATGGCGCCGGCGGCGTGTCGGCCAGTTCGGCCGTCAACGATTCACCGACGCGTTTGGCGATACCGGAAGCGGCGATGGCGATGATCAGGCCGACCACACACCAGTACAGACCGAGCAGTGGTGCCGCCGACCAGGTTTCGGCGTCCTTGATGTTGAACCACAGCACCACGACGATCACCACGGCACCGAGCAGCGGCAGCACCAGGCCCGGTACCTTGCCCTTACCGCCGTGTACGGCAACGAATTTCGGGGCCCCGACGAACCAGGCCGCGGCGATCTCGACGAGCAGGTAGCACACCATCAGGCATACCGAGCCGGCGATGGCGAACAGAAAGTAGGTGTTGATGGCCGAGTCACCGGCACCCATGTCGGGCCAGCCGGCGGCCCCACAGATGAGGTCGACCACCAGCGCGACACCCACCACCAGCCAGGTGGCCAGCCGTGGGCCGCCGGTGCCCTCGTGGATCTGCGCCAGCGCCTTCGGGCCGAAGCCGTCCCGGCCGAAGGCATAAAGCATGCGACCCGAGGTGGCCGACGTCGCCAGGTGGCAGCCGAACGCCGACACGATGGCGGTGAAGATGATCACCAGGGAGAACCACTGCCCGATGTAGGTTCCGCCCAAGTCGCCCAACGTGTTTCCCGAGTTCTGGAACGCGTCCAGGCCGGCCTGGTCGGTGCCGAACCCGACGACCTGGGCGAACATCACGACGACGAACAGCACGCCGGTCAGGATGAGCGTGCCGGCCAGGGCGCGGGGAATGTTGCGTTTCGGGTCGTCGGTCTCCTCGCCCATCGATGCGCAGGCCTCGAAACCCGCCCACGACAAGAAAGCCGCGACCACGCCGGACAACACCGCGCTCGGCGATACCCCACCGGAGAACGAGAACACCGAGAAGTCGATACCCGTCGACGGCGCTCCGCCCTTGCCGAAGATCACGACCACCAGCACGATCATCGCGAGGATGCCGACACCCTCGATGGCGAGCAGGATCTTGGCCAGCAGTTGGATGTCCCGGCCGGACAGCAGCAGTGAGATCAGGGCCGCGACGACGACGATGATGAGCCACGGCACCTGGTAGGGGTTCTCGTTGCCGGGTTGCAGCGCGCCGATGAACGCGTTGACGAATGCCGCCGTCAGCGCCAGTGTGCCGATCGAGAAGCCCCAGTAGGCGCCCAGCATGGCGAAACCGGAGAAGAAGCCCGTCCGCGGCCCGATGGTGCCGCCGACCAGTCCGTACGCCGATCCGGCGTGGTTGAGGTGGCGGGTCAACCGGACGAAGCTGTAGCCCACCAGCGACACCCCGACCAGACCGATCAGGAACACCAGCGGGATGGACTTGCCCACCGTGCCGATCAGGCCCTGACCATTGCCGGACATCGCCAGGGTCGGGCCGACCAGGGCGACCGAGAGGGCCAGGGCCACCCAGAACGGCAGCCGCCGGTGCGGGATCTGGTCGACGCCTTCCGGCGGGTTCGCCGACGACGTGCTTGTGCTCATCGGGGTCTCCTTCTTGCTGTGGGTCAACAACTCCACGCGAGGCGCAGCGCCTGCGTGACATCGCTCGGCGAGCGGTCGCCGAAGGTCTTCTGTTCGTAACGGCGCACTGCGACAACGGCTTCGACCATTGCCGGGGTCAGCAATTCGGCAGCGATCTGAGAGCTCTCGAAGGCGTCGATGGCGTCGGCCTGGCTGGTGGGCAGCGCCGCGGGCACCACGTCGGACTTTGCCGGGTCCTCGGGTATCTCGTCAGGCAGGCTCAACTGATGGTCGATACCGCGTAGTGCGCTCCCGAGCAGCGCGGTGACCGCCAGGTAGGGGTTGGCGCTCGGGTCGATGAGCTTGAGTTCGGCGTTGGCGCCGTGCGGGTTGCCCGCGGTGGCCGCGATGAAGCGGACCGCCGCTTCGCGGTTCTCCAGCCCCCAGCATGCCGAGGCGCCGGCCCAGTTACCTGGCCGCAGGCGCAGCGCCGACAGCACGGAACCGGCGTATACCCCGATCAGGCCGGGTAGGGCGTCGATGACGCCGGCGATGGCGGAACCACCTTCGGGACGGATGCCGTGGGGTCCGGAGCCGCCGGAGAACAGCGGGCCGGCGGCGTCGGCCAGCGACAGATGCAGATGTGCCCCGTTGCCCGCGGCGCCGTCAAAGGGCACCGGCGCGAACGAGATTCGCAGACCGTGACGGGATGCCGCTCGGCTGAGCACTATTCGTGTGAGGATCACGGCGTCGGCGGCCGCCACCGGCGTGGTCGGCGCCAGGGACACCTCCAGCTGGTCGTGGCCGTATTCGGTGTGGATCTGCTCGATGTTCAGTCCCGCCCGCTCGGCGGACGCGGCCAGGTCGACCAGGAACGCCGAGCGGTCCAGCGACGTGCGGATGCCGTACGGCGACCACGGTTCGGCGGTTGCCGGCCCGCCGTCGGCCGCGATCATGGTGCATTCGAGTTCGGCGCCGATCAGGACGCTCAGGCCGTTGTCGGCCGCCGCCGCTTCGGTGCGGGCCAACAGCGACCGCACGCACAGCGGGGCGGCGTCACCGGGTTGATCGGTCAGGTTCCCCGGTGCCCAGACGATGCCGTGGTCGATGTGCCGGACGTCAGTGGGGTCGATGCGGATGCGCAGGTCGCCCGATACACCGATGGACGGGGTGAAGGCGATACCGCTGTCGACGCAGAACACGCTCCACGACGACGACACACCCATACCGGACCGTTGGAAGTCGCCGAGCCTGCGCAGCGGGACGTACTTGGCCCGCGTCACGCCCGCGAGGTCCGTGATCGACCCTGCCACGAGTTCGACGCCTTCGGCGTGCAGCTCGTCGATGCGGCCTTCCACCCCGCCCGCCACTGACATGCGACCTCCTTCGACGTCCATACTCTTCGTCGAATCTATGTCATGAATGTTTCAGAAATGTTGATTTCCGCGGTTTATGGTTGATTCGTAAGATCCGGGAGCTTCGAGATCGAAGGATGCGTTCATGTGTCGACTGCTGGGTGTCGTGTCCGCATCGCCGATATCGATCGCCGAGGCCGTCGGCGAGACCGTGCTGACGGATTTCGTCGCATTGACGAAGATCCACGGTGACGGCTGGGGGACCGCGGGTATCGACGGCGCCGGCGCGTGCCCGCATGTGCGGGTGTCGGCGGACAGCGCCGTGCGGGATCCCGACTTCGTGGTGGCCACCTGCGACGACAAGGCCGTCGCATCCCTGGTGCATCTGCGCTGGGCGACGAATGGACTCGCGGTCGAGCGGCCCAACTCGCATCCGTTCCTGGCCGACGGTCTCGCGATGGCGCACAACGGCTCGATCAAACCGATGGCGTTGCTCGACGACCTGCTCGAACCCGATATGGCCGCATCGTTGCTGGGCACCACCGACAGCGAGCGGTACTTCGCCATCATCCGCCAGCACCGCCGCAGCGCACCCGATCTGGCCGAGGCGGTGCGGCGGGCCGTCGCCCAGCTGCGTGACATCTATCCCGACGCCAGCCTCAACGCGCTGATCCTCGGCGAGGATCAGCTGGTGGTCGTGCACGCGCACGCCCGCAGCGTCCTGCTCGACGAGGACATCGAGGAGATCAGCGCGACCGACCTGCCCGCCGAGCACCTGGAGGACTACTTCGCGCTGCGGGTGGCCCGACCGCGGGACGACGTCGTGGTGGTCGGCTCGACCGGCTTCGGCGACCTTGCCTGGGAGCCCCTGCCGCCCGAGTGTGTGGCATCGATCGCGCTTGCTGACATGTCGGTGACGGTGCGCCCACTCATGCAAGAGTGATGACCATGACCATGGCCGGCGAGAACAACGGGGCGCCCGACCCCGGAGCCACCGTGGCCGAACGCGCCGGTGCCGCCCTGCCGACCCTCAGCAAGGCCGAACGCCGGGTCGGTCGGGCCCTGCTCGCCGACTATCCGAGCGCCGGTCTGGCCAGTGCGGCGCGACTGGCCGACCGTGCCGAGGTCAGCCCGCCCACCGTGTTGCGGTTCGCACAATCCCTTGGCTACGAAGGGTTCACGGATCTGCAGGTCTCGCTGCGCGCCGAATTGACGGCGCGTTCCAACGGGCCCATCACCCGGCTGCCGTCCACACCGGCCGCAGGCGGCCTCCTCGACAGTCTCCTCAAACAGAACGAGGCCCAGAACCAGCGTGCGGCAGAGACTTTGGCGCAGCTGCCCGCCGCTGCGCTCGAGGCGGCGGTCGCGTTGCTGTCGGACACCAGCCGTCCGCTCTATCTGCACGGCGGCCGGTTCTCCCACCTGTTGGCCATCCATCTCGGCATGCACCTCGAACAGCTCCGTCCCCAGGTGCGCAGCCTGGCCGATCCCGAGGGGCGCGATCTGGGCGCGATGATCGAACTCGGCCGCAAGGACGTCGTCGTGCTGTTCGACTACCACCGCTACCAGCGCAGCGCGGCCGAACTGGCGGCGCGGGTGCACCGGGCCGGCGCGACGGTGCTGTTGATCACCGACGACCTCGCCTGCCCGGTCGCGCCGGAGGCCGAGGTGGTCCTGGCCGCCTCGAGCACCGTCGGCACCACGTACCAGAGCATGGCGGCGGGATTCGCACTCACCGAGCTGCTCGTCCCGTTGGTGATGGAAGCGATCGGGGAACCGGCGCGCACCCGGATGGCGCTGTGGGAGGAGCGGCGCCGGGCCGAAGTCCTCGAATAAGCCCTCCCCTTCGCTAAGCCCTCCCCTTCGCGCCGAAACTGTCGTTTCTGACACGCCCACTCGAGCGATGCGTACACAAACCACAGTCTCGGCGCGAGAAAAAATGGGTATGCCCCCCGTCGGCATAAGGAGACGCATTGGCCGGGTTGACAGATTGGTTCCTGACCACCGAGGAGCGCGGTAATCCGACCACATCGCTGCCGGACTGGTGCACCGGCAACACCGTCGTACCCCTCGTGCACGGCGCGACCTACTTCGACCGACTGGCCGCCGAGATCGCTGAGTTGCGCCGCGGTGACTATGTGTTCTTCACCGACTGGCGTGGCGACCCCGACGAACGCTTACGCGACGACGGGCCCACCGTCGCCGAGGCATTCTGCGACGCGGCTGCTCGCGGTGTCGTCGTCAAGGGCCTGATGTGGCGCTCGCACCTGGACAAGTTCGCCTACAGCGAGGAAGAGAACCAACACCTCGGCGATGCCATCGAGGCCGCCGGCGGCGAGGTTCTGCTCGACCAACGGGTGCGTGTCGGCGGTTCACATCATCAGAAAGTGGTGGTGCTGCGTCATCCCGGTGCACCCGAACGCGACGTCGCCTTCGCCGGCGGTATCGACCTGTGTCACTCGCGCCGCGACGACGCACACCACCGCGGGGACCCGCAGGCGGTCCAGATGGCCGAGCAGTACGGCGAGCATCCGCCGTGGCACGACGTCCAGTTGCAGATCCAGGGCCCCGCCGTCGGATCGCTGGACAGTTCGTTTCGCGAGCGGTGGACCGATCCGGCTGCCCTGGACATGCTTTCGCCCGTTGCCTGGATCGTCGACAAACTGCGCCGTGCCGACTTGAGCCCCGGCGAACTGCCGCCGCAGCCTCCTGATCCACCGCCCTGTGGTGCTGCCGCCGTGCAAGTGCTTCGGACCTACCCCGATGCCCATTTCGAGTTCGCGTTCGCTCCGCACGGCGAACGCAGCGTGGCGCACGGTTACACCAAGGCCGTGCGGCGGGCCACGCGGCTGATCTATCTGGAAGACCAGTATCTGTGGTCCAAACAGGTTTCACACTTGTTCGCCGAAGCACTCAAAGCCAATCCGGACCTCCACCTCATCGCGGTGGTACCGCGGCACCCCGACGTCGATGGCCGGTTCGCGTTGCCGCCCAATCAGATCGGCCGTCAGCAGGCCATCGAGACCTGCCGAGGCGCCGCGCCGTCCCGGGTGCACATCTTCGACGTCGAAAACCACGAGGGCACACCCGTTTACGTGCACGCCAAGGTCTGCGTGGTCGACGACGTCTGGGCGTGCGCCGGCAGCGACAACTTCAACCGGCGGTCCTGGACCCACGACAGCGAGTTGTCCTGCGCAGTGCTCGACGACACCCGTGACGAGCGTGAGCCCCGCGATCCCGCCGGCCACGGTGACGGAGCCCGGGTCTTCGCGCGCGACCTCCGGTTGCAGTTGTTGCGGGAACACCTCGACCGCGCCGCCGACGGTAGCGAGGACGACGGGCTGATCGACCCCGCGGGTGCGGTGGCCGCGGTGACCGCGTCGGCCCAGGCGCTGCAGGACTGGCACGACGGCGGCCGCGTCGGCCCACGTCCGCCGGGCCGGCTGAGGCCACACCAAACCGAACGGCTCGGTCAGCTCACCCGCCTCTGGGCCGAACCGGTCTACCGCGCCGTGTACGACCCCGACGGCCGTTCGTATCGCGATCGGCTGCGCGGGCGCTGGTGACGACGATGCCGTGTCCGATTCGTTCAAGACCGGCATGCACATCAGACGTGAGACTCAACGGCATGAACCAGAACGAGCTCACGGCGCTGCCCAACATCGGACCTGCCGTGGCGCGGATGCTGATGAGCATCGGCATCGAGCGACCTGCGGACCTGGGCGGCCACACCGCGGCAGAGATCTACCGGCTCCTGTCCGAAGCACAGGGACGACGGCAGGATCCGTGCCTTCTCGACACGCTCGTCGCGGTCGTCGACCACGCCAATGGGGCACCCGCGCAGCCGTGGTGGAACTACAGCCGGATGCGGAGCGACACACGCCTGGCAGCGCGGTTCGAGATGCTGGCGAACACCCGCCTGGAGTAGTCAGGTCTGGTCGATGCGTAACAGTTTCTCGGCATTGCGGTGGGCGATGGCACGGCGCTGCTCATCGGAGATGTCGGCGCTCTCGAGGAACTCCGCCACGTTGTCGCGGACGACGTAGGGGAAATCCTCGGAGTGGATGATCCGGTCGGCGCCCACCTCGGCCAGAATGTACCGAAACTGGTTGTGGCTGAACATCCCTGACGGTGTCACCCAGACGTGGTTGCGGTAGTACTCACTCGGGAGCCGCTCGGTGTGGCCGGCCCAGCCGAACACTTCGTCGAGCCGGTCGAGCCAGCCGGCGACCAGTTCACCCCAGTGTCCGCTGAGCAGTTTCAAGTTCGGATGGCGGTCCAGCGCACCCGACAGAATGAGTCGGATCACGTGGATACCCGCCTCGGCATGCCAGCCGAACGCCGGCCCGGAGAACAGGAAATGTAGTGCGGCAGGCCAGTTCCCGGCGTAGTAGGCGCCCGAGACCGGGGCCTGCGGGGAGGCCGGGGTGCACGTAGATGGGGAGATCCACCTGTTCGGCAGCGGCCAGCACCGGTTCGAATCGCTCGGCGTCGAGGAACTCACCGCCCACTGTTCCCATGGTGAGAGTTCCCACGAAGCCCAGTTCGTTGACACAGCGTTTCATCTCGTCGGCGGCCGCGACCGGATCGTGCAGCGGGATCGTCGCAAAGCCCCGGAATCGTCGGGGATGTTCGCCGATCTGCCGCGCGAGTGCATCGTTGACCTTGCGGCACAACTCCACCGACTCCGGGTGGTCAAGAGCGCCGGGACTGTTTGCGCCGTGTGAGACCACTTGGATGTCGACACCGGCAGCATCCATGTGCTCCAGACGGCGCCCGGCCAGACGCTCGGCGCCCTCGGGGTCGGGTGCGAAATTCCGGAGGAAGTCGCCGAAGCCGGCGTCGGGCGGGACGGGCGACGGACCGCCCAGTTCGAGGACCCTGGCGACGGCCTCTGGATGGTGGAAATGTTCCTCGACGGTGATGACACGCATGGCCTACCTCCATGTCCGGGGCCCTACCTCCATGTCCGGGGCTCGGTCCCGACCGCCGAAGGTACGCGCGGAGACTGGCAACCGACTTCGAGGCCGACGTCGATTCGTTATCGAGGTTTGTCCCATTCGTCACTTGGGTAACACCAGTACCAGTGGCGGCGTCGCTGCCACTGGTACCGCCTAAGAAAGAGCCGAATGGATCATCAGAATGAACACAGTCCTGTACTTCAGCCGCACCGGCACCATCTATGAAACTCGCGCCTACACCCAGGCCGATATCGCCCACCTCGTCGACGACCACGGTCTGCAGTGCCTGACCAGCGCTGACGGGCAGATCGACTTCTGGTTCACGCCGTCAACGCAGGGCTGCCAGCGCGGGGTGAACCGCAAGGCAACCGAATTGCTCCTGGCGACAACAAAATTCAACGCGAAATCGGTGCCGCTACTGCGTGGCTGCGTCGTTGTCGCCACCCATGACACCGACGGCGACCTCGACGGGCTGAGCTGGCAGCAGCTCGACATCCTGGCCGAGAAAAGCCATTCGCTGACCCGGCGCGAGGAGCGTGTGCTGGCCCGGCGCATGGTTCGCGACAGTCGCGGACGCAAGAACACCGAGTCGTCACCGGCCAGGACCCTTCCCGCCGCGAAACCACGTACGGTTGTCAGTCACTGACCCGAGGCAGGCCGAGGTCGTGCAGTCCGCCGACGCGCGGGTGCGCGCGACATCCCCGTCCTACGACTACGCACTCAGATGACGAAACCGAACCCCGGGAAGCCGTAGAACTCATCACCTTCGCCGCCGTACTGCGGTGGGGTGGCATCGAGCTGGGTGTTGCCGGCGGTTGCACACTCGGTGGTCTGACCACCCTCAATGGCGCTTCCACCGGTGGTTTCACACTGAGGCAACAGCGATGGATCGGCAACGGCAGCCGGCGCGGTCAGGATCGCAGCCGCGACTCCGAACCCCGCGGCACCGACAAGCAGGACTTTACGCAACTGCGGCATGGCGAGTTCTTCCTTTCGTCTGGGTCGAATCGTACCCATCAGACGTTATGGTTGTGGCAAATATAGAGGTGCACCACTGCTCGTAACCGGATCTGATGACTGAGGAGTCACATGTTGCCTGTAACTCGTTCGTTTGGCCGCGCCGCCGTGGTGGCGTTCGGCGCCGGTGCAGTGATGCTCGGCGCGTCGGCAACTGCGTCCGCCGAGCCGCCGAATTGCACGGCCGCAGACGTGACCGCCGTGATGTCCGCCGTGTCGACGAACATGACCGCGTACCTCTTCACCCATCCCGACGTCAACGGGTTCTTCACCGGCCTGCAGGGACAGAGCAAGTCGGACGTGGCGCAGCAGACGAAGACCTACCTGGGCAACAATCCGCAGGTGCGCGCCGAACTCGACGCCATCCGCGCGCCCGCGATGGACCTACGCAACCGGTGCAACATCCCGATCGCCGCCGAGATCTCCAACGTCATCTGATGCGGCACCGGCTCGGCGGTCACCTACCGCCGCCGAGCCGACGGGCCGGGCGACTCGACTCGTGATTGTCTCCTGACCCGGGCCGCAGCGCATCCCTGACGTGATGGCCGTAGGTGCGTAGCGCTTCGGC
>CAMFLL010000293.1 GCA_945957405.1 uncultured Mycolicibacterium sp.
GGGTCGGAACAACGTCGGTAAGGGAATCTTTACGGACTGAGCTGCTGCTAGCGTGGGACTTTCGGTGTGGAACGGCTTGAGTGCGCCCACTCACTTCTGGGTGCAAGACGGTCCGCGATAAAGATTCCCGTACCGCGGATCAGGGTAATGGCCCGGCTGGGTATCCGTATCGTTGTGATATTTGAGTCAACATATGTAGATGGTTAGCTGGCACGACTGTGCAGATACCGTTCTGCCAGCAGGCATGCGCGCTCGATGAGCATCGGACCCATGGTCTTGGCGGTCTCGGTCTCCGGCCGTGACTGGACCCAGCCGACGTATGTGGTGCCGCGCAGGAACAGGAACAACGGCAGCAGCATCTCTTCGGCTGCGGTGAGGTGCCGGGTGGTGCGGTAGCCGTCGAGCAGCGCGTCGCGGATCAGGGGATAGCCGGGGTCGTCGATGTTGAAGTAGAGCGCGGTGGCCAATTCGAAGAGATACCAGCCATATCCGGAGTCGTCGAAATCGATGATCTTGAGGCGGCCGTCCTCGTTGATCAGGTTCTCAGGCACGAAGTCGGCGTGGATCAAACCGTACGTGCCCGCCGACTTGCCGAAGGCCAGTAAGTCGAGTTGCGCTGCGGCCCTGGCCCGTTCGAAGAGATCGCGCTGGGTGCCGGTGATGGTCGGTGAATCCCAGAACCGGCCCCACAACGGGGCGTCGCCCACCAGGCCGTCGCCATCCCAGGCATGCCGGGTGAAACCATCGGGGCAGGTCATGGTGGACGAATGATTGTGCAGCGCACCGGCTACGGCGCCGGCCTCGAAGTACAGTTTGACGGCGTCGTCGGAGGCGAGGGTCACCCCGCCCTCCGAGGTGCCCACCGGCGCGCCGGTGAGCCAACCCAGGACGGAGACGCGGCGCGGTTCCGGTACCGCAGGATGGGTGACGTGAACGACCAGTTGGCCATCGGCTGCCGGGATCACCGGTGGCACGGCGACCGCACCGCTGCACGCGAGTTCGTGCATCCAATGCAACTCCGAGGCCAGCGCGGCGTCGGTGTGATAGTCATGCCGGTGGATTCTGACCGCGATGCGCTCACCATTCGCTCGCTGGGCTGAAAAGACGGCGTTCTCACGGTATTTCACCAGCGCGACGTCGGTGAAACCGCCATCCCAGTGGCTGGCGGCGGCCTGCGCCAGCAGAGTCAGTCGGGCAGCCTGCTCCTGGTCGGACACCGCGTAGAAGTCCTCGGTGTGGGTCACAGCGCACTCAGCGCATCGTCGAGGGTGGACAGCAGCAGATCGGCGTCGTCGAAGCCGAAGACCATGGGCGGCCGCATCTTCAGCACGTTGTCGTAGCGACCGATGCGGCTCAGCAGGACACCACGGTCGCGCATCATGTTCACCAGACGCTTGGTCTGTCCGGGCGCAGGCGTCCCGGCACCGTCGTCGACGATCTCGATACCGAAGAACAGGCCGCGACCCCGTACCCCGGCGATCATCGGATACGTCGACTGCAACTTCTCCAGTCCGCGCCGCACGTAAGCGCCCACCGTCCTGGCGTTGTCCTGCAGCTGCTCACGTTCCAATACGTCGAGGACCGCCATGCCGGCGGCAGCCGACACCGGGTTACCACCAAAGGTGTTGAAATACGTCGATGCCGACTGGAAATCGGAGACCACGTCGTTCGGGGCGATCACCCCGGCAAGGGGGTGCCCATTGCCCATGGGCTTGCCGAGGGTGACCATGTCGGGCACAACGGCGCTGAGCTCGTGACCCCACATCGCGTCACCGGTGCGCCCGAAACCGGCCTGCACCTCGTCGCAGATGAACAGTCCGCCTGCGTCGCGCACGATGTCGACGGCGCCCTGGACGTAACCCGGCACCGGATCTGGTAGTCCCTCGTTGGCGAAGAAGGTGTCGATGAGGATTGCGGCGACACCCTCGCCGGACTGCTGCAGCGAGTCGACGGCGGCCACGACCTGGCCGAGGTGTCGGTCGGCCAGCTGCTCCGGTGTCAATCCCACGGCGTCGTGGCGGGGATCTGGCACCGTGATCGTCCGCGCGAATGACGGGAAGGATTCGACCACCGGGAACGCAGTGGTCAAAGACGCCAGCGTGGCCGAATTCCCGTGGTAGCTGAAATCACTGACGATGATGCCGCGGTTCCCGGTCTTGAACCGCGCCATGCGCAGCGCGAGTTCGTTGGCCTCGGTTCCCGAGCAGGTGAACATCGCGGTGTCCAGGGGTTCGGCGAACTGAGCGGTGAGCCGCTCGGCGTATTCGACGACCGATTCGTGAAGGTAGCGGGTGTGCAGATTGAGCGTGGCGGCCTGGCGAGCGATCGCGTCCACCACGTGGGGGTGGCAGTGCCCCACGTGGGGCACATTGTTGTAGGTGTCGAGATAGCGCCGGCCGTCAGCGTCCTCCACCCACACGCCGTCGCCACGGACGATGTGGACCGGTTCGTCGTAGAACAGTGGGGCGTTGTGGCCGAGGACGTCGTAGCGGCGCTTCAGCAGCGTGTGGTCATCAGTCATTGGGCTGGCCTTTCGCACGGATCGAGTGTCGGGTCGCTTTCGGTCACGGCGCAGCGGTGGGCGTCGGCTCGTGGTCGGGGACAGCCTTGGCCCGTCGCGCATGCACCACCCGGCCGGCGACGACACCTCCCACGAACACCGCGACGGTGGCCGCGAGGAAGATGTTCGCGATGGTGCGGGAACCGCCCATCAGAGTGGTGAAGTTGTCGATCACCAGGGCCGTGATGGCGATCAGCCCGAGGCTGCCCAGCAGCGGTGCGATCCTGGTGTGCCACAGACGGTTGTCGGAGTTGGTGCGGCGGAAGTAGGCGATGATGGCGAAGCTGGTGAGCACCATCAGTGCGAGGATGGCCACGATCGCGATACCCGCCATCCAGGTGAATAGCTCCAGCACGGGGTCGGCGCCGACGATCGCGAAGATCCCGACGAGCACCACGGCCGAGCCAGTCTGCAGCAGCGAGCCGGTGTGCGGGGAGCCGTGCTTGGGGTGCACCGAGGCCAGCCGGCTGGGTGCGTAGCCGCGGCGAGCCAGCGCGAACAGGTAGCGCGAGATGGCGCTATGGAAGGCGAGCAGCGTGGCAAACAGGCTGGTGACGAGCATGATCGCCATGGCGTCGGCGGCCGCGGGGGACACGTACTGGGCCATGGCGTTGAAGGTCAGGTTGGCGGTGTCGGCGGTGGCGGCGGCCGAGACGTCGGCGCTGCCGAAGGCCAGCACCACCGCCCAGCTGGCCACCGCGTACAGCACGCCGATCACGATGATAGCGACGTAGGTGGCCACCGGCACGGTGCGCTTCGGGTTCTTGGCCTCTTCGCTGTAGATGGCGGTGGCTTCGAATCCGACGAACGACCCGATGGCGAACATCATCGCGATACCGGGGGAGCCTGAGAAGAAAGCGCCGGGAGTGAAGGAGGTGAAGTCGATGCCGTGGGCGCCGCCCTTGGCGAACACCCCCACCGACAGTGCGACGACCGCGACCACTTCAAGGATGAGCAGGACGCCGAGCACCTTGGCGCCCACATCGATGTTGCGGTAGCCGACCACACCTACCACGGCCATCAGGACGAACGCCCACACCCACCACGGCAGGTCGGGTCCGCCGTACTTCACGACCAGGGACTGGATGGTGTTGGCGGCCAGCCCGTAGACGCCGGCCTGCACGGTGGAGTACGCGAACACCGCCAAGCCCGCAGCACCCACGCCGAGGTTGCTGCCCAACCCCTTGGTGACGTACGCGTAGAACGCTCCGGTGTCGGTGACGGAGCTGCTCATCGCCGCATAGCCGACCGAGAACACCAGCAGTACCAGCGCCGCGATCACGTAGGTGAGTGGTGCTCCTGCGCCATTGCCCAGCGCGATCATGACCGGCAGGGAGCCAGCCACCGTGGTCAGGGGGGATGCGGCCGCAACCACCAGGAATACGATGCCGGCGACCCCGATCGATCCCCTGAGTTGGTTGGCACTTACGGACATGACGATGCTCCTCGACGAAGGGCTGCGATCAATGCACGCATCACCAGTGATGTTCTACGTACGTTGACCTATATCGTGATGCACGTTACGGCCGCATGGAAGCCCGGCATATAGAGAGTTCCTTTATGCGGCGGTAAGTGCGATCGGACGCGCGTCGCCAGCGCTCAGCGCTTGCCCAGCATCACACCGATGCGCTCGCGAACCTGCGGCCCGTGAGCGCTCAACCACTCGGATTCGGCGGCAGCGACGTCGTCGACCAGGCGGTCATGGAGTCCGAGTCCGCGTTTGCTGAGGTAGACGCGGACCTTGCGGCGGTCCAGAGCATCGACTTCGCGGTACGCCAGCGATTGGGTGACCAGTTTGTCGACTACCCGGGTCAGGGTGGGCCCGGCGGTCAAGGTCTGCGCCTGCAGATCGGCCATGGTCAATCCGCTGGATGCGGCGAGTGCGTCGATGACGAGCCAGTGGTCGATGCCGAGTTGCTCGCCGTGCAGTGCGGCCTCCAGGCCTGTCGTCAGCGCCCGCGCCGCCCGCAACATGGTCACGGCCACCGATGTCGTTGCCAGGCCGTCTGGCGGCGCACCCGACATAGCTGACATCCCTTCGGCCTTGCCGACCACCCGCGGCACGCGCAATACTTTCAAGTGGAAATGATAGTAGCGGATCCATCGACCGGGTAGGTGAGGACATGGCGATGGCACACCCGAGATCGGCGCGCGATGCCGCCGACCTCTGGCGGTTGGCCATGGTCGTGCCGTTGCAGGGGCCAGGCGGCGTATTCGGGCCGTCATGCGAAGCGGTCAGTCGCCTGGTGGCCTGCGACCTCAACGCCGACGGTGGAGTGCTGGGCCGTGAGGTGCACGTCGAAATCGTCGACGGGGGAGCCGAACCCGCGGCCGTGGCCCGTGTGGTCGACGACCTGATCACCGCGGGGCGCGTCGATGCGATCAGCGGCTGGCACATCTCCTCGGTGCGCAATGCGTTGGCGCCCGTCGTCGCCGGACGCGTGCCTTATGCGTATCCGGCGCTGTACGAAGGCGGCGAAAAGCGCCGCGACATCTATTGCTGCGGAGAAACGCCCGACGGCCAGATCGCGCCCGCCTTGCGGTGGCTGCGCGACAATCTGGGCATCCGGCGCTGGTTCATCGTCGGTGACGATTACGTCTGGCCGCGCACCTCGATGGCAGCCGTCCGTCGGTACGCGCACGAACTCGATCTGCAGATCGTCGGCCGACGATTCGTCGATCTCGGCCGTGGCGACATGTCCGGCGCGGTCCAGGACGCGCTGGAATCCGGCTGCGAGGCCGTGCTCATGCTGCTGGTCGGTCAGGATGCCGTGGAGTTCAACCGCGCGTGCGCCGCCCTCGGCGGCGATCAGGAGTTTGTGCGGTTCAGTCCGTTGATGGACGAGAGCATGCTCCTGGCCAGCGGCGAGGACGGCACCCGTGGGCTGTTCGTGGCGGCCTCGTACTTCCGCTCGATGGTCGGCGCCGGCTCGATGGAGCTGCTCGGCCGCTATCAGGATCTGCACGGACCGGCTGCCCCTCCGCTCAGTGGTGTCGCCGAATCATGTTACGAGGGACCACAATTACTGGCCCGGCTGATCCACCGGGCAGGTCGCTTGACCGAGATCGCGACTTCCGAATGCGTCGCCTACGAAAGCCCCCGAGGCACGGTGGAGTTCCGTGCCGATGCGACTGTGCAACCCGTGCATCTGGCCGTAGCCGACGGCTTCGACTTCAACGTTCTGACGACACTGGCCCGGCCATAGCGGTTGTGCAGCAGACAACGTCATGCTTGACACTGTGGTGGCCGTCACTTAGTTTCATTTGAAGATATTCCATCTGGAACTGAACGGCGGGATCGCCCATGAACAATGTCGGCTTGCTCTATGTAGGCGCTGTGCTCTTCGTCAACGGTCTGATGCTGCTCGGGCATGTTCCGGCCCGGTCGGCGGCGGTGCTCAACCTGTTCGTCGGTGCCCTGCAATGCGTGGTGCCCACCGTGATGCTCATCCAGGCCCATGGAGATGCCGCCGCGACGCTGGGCGCGTCGGGGCTCTATCTCTTCGGCTTCACCTATCTCTACGTCGGAATCGTCAATCTCGCCGGGCTCGAACCCGAAGGGCTGGGCTGGTTCTGCCTGTTTGTCTGCGTGGCGGCCATCGTGTATTCACTGTTGTCGTTCACCAGGTCAGGTGATCCGGTGTTCGGCGTCATCTGGCTGTCGTGGGCGGTGCTGTGGTTCCTGTTCTTCCTGGTCCTCGGTCTGGGGCGCGAGGAACTGACCCGGTTCACGGGGTGGGCGGTGACGTTGCTCAGCGTGCCGACGTGTTCGGTCCCCGCGTTTCTGGCGCTGACCGCTCACTACCAGTCCACCAGCGTGATCGCCCTGGGTTGGGCACTCGGGCTTGCCGTACTGCTGGCCGTCGCCAAGCTGCTCAGTTCGTCCGCACACAGGCCGACCGTGAGTGCTCAGCCCATCTACCGCTGAGCAGTCCGAAACCGTTGTATCTCATCCAGTTTCATCAATCGATAAGGAGTTGGTCTCATGCGTCACGGTGATATCTCGTCGAGTCCCGACACTGTCGGCGTCGCCGTCGTGAACTATAAAATGCCTCGGCTGCACACCAGACAAGAGGTGTTGGACAACGCCCGCAAGATCGCCGACATGGTGATCGGGATGAAGACCGGCCTGCCTGGCATGGATCTCGTTGTCTTTCCTGAATATTCGACACAGGGCATCATGTACGACCCCGAGGAGATGTACGCGACCGCCGCGACCATTCCCGGTGACGAGACCGACATCTTCGCGGCGGCATGCCGCGAGGCCAAGACGTGGGGCGTCTTCTCGATCACCGGGGAGCGGCACGAGGATCATCCGAACAAGCCGCCTTACAACACGTTGGTGCTCATCGACGACACCGGGGAGATTGTCCAGAAGTACCGAAAGATTTTGCCGTGGTGCCCGATCGAGGGGTGGTATCCGGGCGACACCACCTATGTCTCGCAGGGCCCGAAGGGTATGAAGATCTCACTGATCATCTGCGACGACGGCAACTATCCCGAGATCTGGCGCGACTGCGCCATGAAGGGTGCCGAGCTGATTGTGCGGTGCCAGGGCTACATGTATCCCGCCAAGGACCAGCAGGTGCTGATGGCCAAAGCAATGGCATGGGCCAACAATTGTTACGTCGCAGTGGCCAACGCTGCCGGATTCGATGGTGTCTACTCATATTTCGGTCATTCGGCTGTCATCGGATTCGACGGTCGCACCCTGGGCGAGACCGGCGAGGAGGAATATGGCATCCAGTTCGCCCAGCTGTCGCTGTCGGCGATCCGGGACGCGCGCCATCACGACCAGTCGCAGAACCACCTCTTCAAGCTGCTGCACCGCGGCTACTCCGGTGTGCACGCGGCCGGCGATGGTGACAAGGGGGTGGCTGACTGCCCGTTCGAGTTCTACAAGTTGTGGGTGACCGACGCGCAGAAGGCTCAGGAAGTGGTGGAGACCATCACGCGCGACACCGTCGGAGTCGCCGACTGCCGAGTCGGTAGCCTTCCCGTCGAGCAGTCCGCCGAGGTGTAGCGAGTCCTCGTGCCCTTCATCACCGACATGTTCCACGATCAAAACGGGACGTTCGACCGCGCCACCGGAGCGGTTGTGACGTCGGCGTCCACCGCGTTCGATCTCGGCCTGTTCGTCGAGCGTCTTGGTGCCCGGATCCTGGGGCAACCCGAGGCCCTGCAGGCGGTGGCCCGAGCGGTGTCGATCGCGCATGCCGGTGTCGCCGATCCCGGCCGGCCCCTGGCGAGCGTCCTGCTCGTCGGGCCGACCGGGATCGGCAAGACAGAACTGGTCCGTCAGGTTGCCGCCCAGTTACGTTCCGGCCCAGATGATCTCTGTCGGATCGACATGGCCGCGTTGGCGCAGGAACACTACGCGGCGTCCTTCTCCGGCGCGCCGCCGGGCTACGCCGGTAGCAAGGAGTCCTTCACACTGTTCGACAAGAACAAGATCGAAGGCGATCCCTACACCCCGGGAATCGTGCTGCTCGACGAGATCGAGAAAGCCGACGCGACCGTGATTCGCGCCCTGCTCCACGTCCTCGACAGCGGTGAGCTGAGACTCGCCAACGGCCGGGAGCGGATCTCGTTTCGCAACAGCTACGTGTTCATCACGTCGAATCTGGGCTCGCGGACCGTCGCGGACGAGCAGCGACACGATCGTAGGCGACCTGCATGGCAACGTTGGCTCCGCCCAGCCCGTTTCAACAGCACGGTCCATTCAAACGATGTGGTGACGAAGGCGGTCGAGACCTTCTTCGACCCGGAGTTCTTCAATCGCATCGACGAGATGGTCGTCATGAATCCGTTCGACGACTCGACGGCGCGGCAGGTCACCACGCTCGAAGTCGGGCTGCTCGTGCGGCGACTCGCACGCGAATCGGTCGACCTGCACATCGACCCGTCGGTGGTCGATTTTCTGCAGGAGTGTGGATTCGACCCGGTGTACGGGGCCCGCGGGCTGCGCCGGACGATCCGGGAACATCTGGTGGCCCCGGTCGCCGAGAGCCTCCTGGCAACACGGCGGTCGGGCCGGGCGCCTGTGGCGCTCAACGCGGTGCGCGCCGGCGGCACGATCGTGGTCACCTCGGAAGCGGGTTAGGCACATCGCGGCGAGGGTTCCCTCCGCCTTGGTCGCCTGACTACTATGGCGATGCCGGCGTCCAGGAGGCGGCGCTGGCCGCGGCGTCGCGTGCCGGGCCTTCGATCCCGGAAGGCGGCAATCATGGCCGACAAACCCAATATCCTCATCATCTGGGGCGATGACATCGGCCAGAGCAATCTGAGCTGCTACAGCAACGGCGTGATGGGCTACCGCACCCGCAACATCGACCGTATCGCCCATGAGGGCGCGCTCTTCACCGACTACTACGGGGAGCAGAGCTGCACCGCCGGCCGGGCCGCCTTCATCACCGGCCAGAACCCCTACCGGACGGGTCTCACGAAGGTCGGCATGCCCGGTGCCCCGCTGGGCCTTCAGGCCGAAGAGCCGACCATTGCGACCGCTCTCAAGGCGCAGGGCTACGCGACGGGCCAGTTCGGCAAGAACCATCTCGGTGATCGCGACGAATTCCTGCCCACCATGCACGGATTCGACGAGTTCTTCGGCAACCTCTATCACCTCAACGCCGAGGAAGAACCCGAAAACGTGGACTATCCCAAAGACCCGGAGTTCCGCAAGAAGTTCGGCCCGCGAGGAGTCCTGCACACCTGGGCCAACGGTGACGGCACCCAGCGCATCGAGGACACCGGTCCACTGACGAGGAAGCGCATGGAAACATGCGACGAAGAGTTCCGAGACGCCGCAATCGATTTCATCAAACGCCAGCACGACGACGACACACCGTTCTTCGTGTGGTTCAACTCCACGCACATGCATTTCCGCACCCACCCCAAACCGGAGAGCATCGGTAGGGCCGGACAGTGGCAGTCCGAGTACCACGACACGATGCTGGACCACGACGACATCGTGGGTGACTTGCTGAACATGCTCGACGAGTTGGGCATCGCCGACAACACCATCGTCATGTACTCCACCGACAACGGCCCGCACATGAACAGTTGGCCCGA